>DASPPM010000376.1:0-2857 GCA_035625535.1 Alphaproteobacteria bacterium | reverse complement strand
GCCGGGCACGCTCCATGCCGCGATCCTGCGCTCGCCCCATGCCCATGCCGAGATCGCTGGCATCGAGACGGCGCGCGCGCGGGCCTTGCCTGGCGTCGCCGCCGTGCCAGAGGATCGCCTCGGCCGGCCCGCGCGCGCGGCCGTCGTGGAGCAGGAACTCGTGGTCGCTTACGCTCTTGGTAAGGCCGAGGCCCCAGAGCGGCGCCGTGCGCCAGCTGCCCCCACCGGCGTTGAACTCCGGCCGCTTGTCGGCGAGACCAGCACCCATGTCGTGAAGGAGCAAATCCGTATAGGGGTGGATGAGCTGGTGCGCGAGTGCCGGATCGGCGGCATCCCCAGTCTCGAGCGTGGGGCGGTGGCAGGCGCTGCAGCCGGCCGCCTCGAAGAGCGCCTCGCCGCGCTTCACCTCCGGCGCCTCCGGCCGGCGCGGCACAGGCGGCGCCAAGCGCGCGACGAAGAACGTCACGGCCGCGAGGAAATCCTCGCCGATCTTGGGATGGCGCGGTGCCGCCGCGGCCGCGGCGCGGCAGGCACGCTCGATTTCCGTGCAGTCGTTCTCGGGGTAGAGCGGGTTGGTGATGCCGATGTCGCGGTTGAAGGCGTTGGCGACCTGCTGCTCGAGGCTGGGCAACCCCGCCTTCCAGCCGAAGCGGCCGAGGCGCACGCCCTTTGCCGCGATGTCGAAGACGCGGTTCGGGCGGCCGCGCACTTGGCCCTTCGAGTTTTCTTCGGCCGCGAGCGCTTCGATCGTCGCATCAGGGACCGCCTCGAGCAGCCCGAGGCCCACGAGCGGGGGTGCGGCGCGCACCGAGAAAAGGGCGTTCTTGCCGAGCGGGCCGAAGGCAAGATCGGCAAAGTGGTAGCTGGGCGTGCGCAAACGATAGGGCTCGCCGTCGGCGAAGCGGCCCTTGATCTCGCGATAGCTCACCACCACGCGCCCCTCGCGCTCTACCCCAGGCACGGCGTTGCGATCGAGCTGGTCGCCGTAGAGCGGGTGCGGCAAGGGTGCACCGAAAGCGCCCTGTCCCCGCACGCTCAGGCGCACCGTCATCGAGATCATCGGGTAGCCCGGCTTCCTCGGCGGCTCGCCGCGGCCGGCGTTGCTGTGGCAGCCGTCGCAGGAAAGCCGGTCGAAGAGCGGCCCGATGCCGTCGAGGCCGGGCACAGGTCCGGGTGCGATCGCCCAATCATGCTCGAAGAGCCGGTGTCCGAGGGCGAAGCGCTCGGCCGCCGCACCCTCGAGGCTGCCGAGCGCATGCTCGAAGGCACCCCGCGCCGGCACCACGTCTTGGGCAAGGTCCGCCGTCTTCGACAAGGCGAGAAGGACAAGCGCCAAGGGGAAGAGCGCTCTACGGATAGTCTCAGTCCTCCTCCTTGAGCGACATGAGCGTGGCGTTCCCCCCTTGCGCCGTGGTGTTGACGCTGAGCGTGCGCTCGACCGCGAAGCGGTGGAGATAATGGGGCCCCCCGGCCTTGGGCCCCGTGCCCGAGAGTCCCTCGCCGCCGAAGGGCTGCACGCCGACCACAGCGCCGATCATGTTGCGGTTGACGTAGGCGTTGCCGACGCGCGCGCGCCGGACCACCCGCTCGATCGTGCTGTCGATGCGGCTGTGGACGCCGAGCGTCAAGCCGTAGCCCGTGCGGTTGATCGCGTCGATCGTCTCGTCGAGCCGCTCCGCCTTGTAGCGCACCACGTGGAGGATGGGACCGAACACCTCGCGCTCGAGGCGCGCGATGCCGTCGATCTCGAAGGCCGCGGGGGCGACGAAGCTGCCGTGCGCGCAAGCCTCGCCGAGGGCGGCGCGGCCGATGAGCCGGCCTTCGCGCTCCATGCGCGCGGCGTGCGCCTCGAGCATCGTCCTGGCGTCCTCGTCGATCACCGGGCCCACGTCGGTCGAGAGCAGCGCCGGGTCGCCGACGGCAAGCTCGGCGATGGCGCCCGCGAGCATGTCGAGAAGCTTCGGCGCCAGCTCCTCCTGCACGAAGAGCACGCGCAGTGCCGAGCAGCGCTGGCCCGCACTCTGGAAGGCGGATGCCAGAACGTCCGTCACCACCTGCTCGGCGAGGGCCGAGCTGTCGACGATCATGGCATTCTGCCCGCCCGTCTCCGCGATGAGGGGCAGAATCGGACCGGACCGCGCCGCGAGTGCGCGCCCGATCGCGCGCGCGGTCTCGGTCGAGCCGGTGAAGGCCACGCCGGCGGTGCGCGCATCCGCGACGAGCGCGGCGCCGACCGCCTCGCCCGTGCCCGGGAGGAGCTGAAGCACATCGGCCGGAACGCCGGCCTGATGGAAAAGCTCGACCGCGCGCGCGGCGATGAGCGGGGTCTGCTCCGCCGGCTTGGCCACGACGGCATTGCCCGCGGCAAGCGCCGCCGCGATCTGGCCGGTGAAGATGGCGAGCGGGAAATTCCACGGGCTGATGCAGACGAAGACGCCGTGGCCGTGGAGCGAGAGCTCGTTGCGCTCGCCGGTCGGGCCCGGCAAGGGGTGCGGAAGCGCGAACTCGAGCCGCGCGCGGTGCGCGTAGTAGCGGCAGAAATCGGCGGCCTCGCGAACCTCGGCGACGGCGTCGGGAATCGTCTTGCCGGCCTCGCGCACCGCAAGCGCCATGAGCTCGGCCATGTGCCGCTCGTAGAGCTCGGCCACGCCCTCGAGCAAGGCCGCGCGCGCGCCCGCGGGCGTGTCGTCCCACAAGGGGAAGCTCGCACGCGCCCGCGCGAGCGCGTCCTCGATGTCCGCCCCTTCCGCCTCGCGCACGTGGCCGACGATGCGGCGCCGGTCGGCCGGATCCTGCACGGCCCGGCCTTGGCCCCGGCGCTTGACGCCGCCGATGAGGGGAGCCGACTGCCAGCCCG
>DASPPM010000375.1:0-6666 GCA_035625535.1 Alphaproteobacteria bacterium | reverse complement strand
CGCGCAAGGCCTGAATGACCTTCACGCGAGCCCCCTCGAGCCGGCCGCGGCCGGCGTCGAGATCCAGGCCCAGCTCGCGGAGCAGATGCTGCTCGGCCAAGGGCTCGAGCGACCTGATTGGACGCGGGGGGCGGAGCTCGTTTACATGCTGGCGATCGGCATGGCCCTCATCTTGCTGCTGCCCATGGCCGGCGCGCGTTGGAGTGCGGTATTGGGCTTGTCCGCCGTGGCATCGGCGTTCGCCATCTCCTGGCGCGCCTTTGCCGCCTACAAGCTGCTGATCGACCCGGTCTTCCCCTCGATCATCGTACTCCTTGTCTACCTCTCCTCCTCGGCGGCGCTGTTCCTGCGCACCGAGGCCGAGCGCCGGCGCGTGCGCATCGCCTTCAGCCGCTATCTGGCCCCCGCGGTCGTCGAGCAGCTCGCGAGCCATCCCGAGCGACTCAAGCTTGGCGGCGAGATGCGCGAGATGACGCTCATGTTCTGCGACATCCGCGGCTTCACCACCCTCTCGGAGGGCTTCGACGCCGAGGGGCTGACGAGCTTCATCAACCGCTTCCTCACGCCGATGAGCAGCCTGATCCTCGCGGCCGGTGGCACCATCGACAAGTACATGGGCGATGCCATCATGGCGTTTTGGAATGCCCCGCTCGACGACCCGGACCACGCCGAGCACGCGTGCCTCGCCGCACTTGCCATGCGCGAGGAGCTCGCGCGGCTCAATCCGATCTGGCGCCGCGAGGCCGAGGCCGGGGGGAAACCCTTCGCCGATATCCGTGTCGGCATCGGCCTCAACACCGGCATGTGCTGCGTCGGCAACATGGGCTCAGAGCATCGCTTCGACTATTCGGTGCTGGGCGACGACGTGAACCTGGCCTCGCGCCTCGAAGCGCAGTCGAAGACCTACCACCTCGACATCGTGGTCGGCGAGCGGACCGCGGCGGCGGCCGCGCGGCTCGCGCTCTTGGAGCTCGACCTCATCCGCGTCAAGGGCAAGACGAGACCCGTGCGCATCCATGCCCTCATCGGCGACGGGACGCTCGCGGCCAGTGCGTTTTTCGCCGCACTCAAGGCGGACCATGACGCCATGCTCGCCGCCTATCGGGAGCAACGCTGGGAGGCGGCCGAGGAGCGCCTCGCGGCTTGCCGGGCGCAAGCGCCCGAGGCGCTGCGCGGCCTCTATGTGCTCTATGAGGAGCGGATCGCGGGCTTCCGCGCGACCCCGCCGGGCGCAGACTGGGACGGAGTCTTCGTGGCACTCACCAAGTGAGGCACGACCCCGGGCGCGCCACCGCGCGCTATGGCAACTTGCCGGTAACTCCTGTCGCCGCCTTGGTGAGTGATCCCAAGGTCGTCGTTACGGCCTGCGTGCCGGTGGTCAAGCCGCCGGCGCTGGAGGCGGTCTTGGCGGAGCTCGAGACAGCGGGCGTGGACGACGTAGGCTGAGCCGCGCCTGACGTCGCCGCAGCGGACGACGATGTTCCGGCCAAGGTGCCGCTGACCGCGGCCGCGACATTCGACGCGGTCGAGGCGACATTCGAGACCGCCGAGCCCACGTTCCCCGCCGCGGACGCGACATTGGCGACCGTCGAGCCCGCATTGGAAACGACCGAAGCGACGGTCGAACCTGCCGCAGAGGTGACCGACGACACGGTTTCGGACGCGGCATTGGTGACCGTTGTGGCGGCGCTCGACACGGTCGACGTTGCCGACGACACGGTTGCAGAGGCGGCGTTGGTAACCGTTGTGGTCGCGTTCGTGACGGTAGTGCCCACGGTTGCTGTGGTCGATGCCACGTTGCCGAGCAGGGCCGATGCCGTGCCGGTCAACGGCGCGGAGTTGAGGATGGCTGCGATGTGCTGATCCGAAATGACGGCGTCGCTGACGCTAAGCCCAAGCGAGAGCAGCGTCGTGCCGCCGGAAGTCCCCGCTTGCGCGTTGCCGCTCGTGCCACTTCCGGCAGCACCTTGCTCGATCGCGCTCTCGAGGTCGGGCTGGGCACCAATCCCGCCGGCGTTGGCCTGAGCGCTTCCTCCGCCAAGATTGACTGCAGCGCCGTCTCCGGCACCTTCTGCCGGCCCAGCGGGTTGGATGCCCGCCGACTTCAAAGCGCCCGAGCCGGCGCCGCCCGTGCCCTCGCCCGGCTGCCCCGGAGTGCTGCCGAACGCGGCAAGGGCGGCGTTCATCGCCTCCTGCGGTACGCGGGAGGGGTAGCCGGGCGGCTGTCCGGCCGCTTCGACCGTCACCTGATATCCCGGGCGCGTGACCGTGCGCTCAACCCCCGCCGCGGTGACGATCATGTGTTGGCCATAGAGAAAGATTCCCGTGGTGCGGCCGGAGGGCTCGACCTTCACCAGGACCATGCCGCCGCGGATGGCGATCATCGCAATCGGAGTCGTGAAGGTGACGTCCGATCCCTTGCTGATCTTGCCGCCGATATAGCGCAAAAGGCCCTTGGACGCGGACACCGCGAGTTTTCCGGCACTCTTGTCCGGATCGTAGACGAACTCGTCGATCACCAGCGAGGAATTGGGCGCAATCGCGAGCGAGGAGTGATCCAGAAAGATGATTTGCGCGTGCCCGGCGCGATCGGTGTTGATGCGCTCCTTGAACAGGATGTCGGCGCCGAGGGCGAGCGTCCGCGAGGCGCCCGAGAGCGGAGACCCGATGGTGCTCGGTACGACCGCGGAAGCGATGCCGACTTGAACGTCGGCCGCGTGCGCGGCTCCGCCGAGGATGAGAAGCGCGGCCGCCGCCGCGGCAAGCCGCCATGGTTTCGGGAGGGACAAGGCCATGCCTCCGGGTTCGGGTGGGGAATATCGGGGAATGATGCCCATCAGAAATTCCAATCGAGGCCGAATGTCACCGAGCTGTTGTTGTATTTGAAATTCGGCAGGCTGGCCCCGACCACTTGACGCATGAGTTGCAGATCGGCACCAAGCCCGTCGCTGATGCTCGCGCGAGCCGAGAGCAAATAGCGCCATTCGCCCGTGATCCGCCGCTCGCTCGGGTTGATCGCGGGGTCCGGCTTGTCGTACTTGGTGTAAATCCGCAACAGCGCCGGCGTCACGACCACGGGCCCGAGCGGCAGCGCCGCGGGGGGATCGATGGTCTGGGAATAGCTCAGCTGCAGGTCGAGCTGGTCGTTCGAGGCGAAGCTCGCCCGCGCGATTTCCCGCGCCACGCTTGCCCCCGTCTCGACCGACCCCTTCGCCCACGCCTGATAGCGCAGATCGAGCGAGAGCGCTTGGACGACGCTGTCCATGACGGTGGCCCTGGGCTGCAAAGTGGAGTCCTGGAAGCGCTTGATGCGCGCCTCGTAGCTGCCGACCGCGGTCGCGCGCTCGGTGATGGTGCGCGACAGCTCCACTCCGCCGCCGACCGCGTAGAAGTCCTGGGCGTCGCCGAGAAGCACGTCGCTCGCCTTTGCATAGGGCTCCACGGTGGCGATCGTGTCGTCGCCCACTTCGAGCGCGAAGCGCGGCCCGGACTTGAGCTCGGCGACACCCGTGTCCACGGCGCTGATCTGATGCTGCTTGGCGTAGTAGAACTGGACGTCGGTTTCGAGGGTCATCGCGTTCTGCAGCTGCAGATCGTAGCTGTCGTGCAGATTGGCGATGACGAAGGCGTTCCAGTCGCCGCGCTTCACGAACTGGCTGGAGAGCGTCGCCGGAATGCCGCCGGCCACCACGTCGGGATCGGACGGCGACGCATTTGCGTTCGTCTGATAGCGCAGGCCCGTCGCCAGCGTGCCGTTCAGCCGGTTGACCGCGTTGCGCCGGTCGATGTCCTTGAGCGAGGCTGCGATCTGCTGCTGCGCGTCGGGTGGCAGGTCGGTCGCGGAGCCGGCTTGCGCCAAATAGGTGCGCGCGACCTCGAGCGAGCCCAGGCGGTAATAGAGGATGCCCAGCTCGTACTTGAGCCGCGGCAAGTCCGAATTGTAGACGAGCAGGCGCTCGAGCGCCGTAATCGCCTCCTCATAATAGCCAAGCTGGGCGGCGAGTGCGGCGAAGCGAAATGACGCGTCGATATCGGATGGATGCTTGAGCAGGTCGTCGAATGCCTGATTGTATTCGTCGATCGCGCTGCGGCTCTGCGACACGGCTGAGACTTGCCCGGCGGCTTGAGCGGCCGCCTCGCCGCCGGGCCAGGCGCTGGCCACAACGATCACCATGGCAAGAAGGAAGCTTGAACGCTGCGGCATGCTTTACGGCTCATGGCTCCAGTCTCGCAGCCGGTCCGCCGAGCTCGGTCGCAGCATGTCGCCAGCGTCGGCACGCAGATCTCTCGCCATCGGCCCCGCCCCAGCAGGATTCGCGCGCTTGTTCCTTGCAGCCTTTGGGCCGAGGGCCAGGTTCTTGGCGCGGCGCGTGGATTGGCAAAGCGGCTTGTGCCGAGCCCTCCTGCCAGGTCGATTTTTGCCAACCGAGCGGCCTGTCGCGAAGGGCGGGCTTAACTACATCTAGTAGGTTCGCCGCGGGTCCACAACATATTGGGGTAGCAGTTAGACCTGCCGGCCAGCTAAGTCACCGCGTGGGCCGGGCGCCCGCCAACTGGAGACCGCGCGACCCCAGAGCGGGTCGTTACGCAGGATCGGCTGGCAGGACCACGGTCCGTGCAATTTGCGAAGAAATATGCAAATCATTATTAAAATGCCGCAGATATATGCCGCGGATCGGGGCTGCCTAAGCGCATAGCCGTTGGGGCGGTGTCGAAGGCGGGAGGCCGCCGACCCTCCGTTTGGCGCTCGGCTTATGGCGGCGGGGCCGCCGGTCCCTCCGCGGCCCCCTCGGCGCACTCGGCGAAGTTCACGCAAAGGAGCTTGGCATCCTCCTTGGAGAGCGGCTCCCCCGTGAGACCGCAGAGGGTCGTCTCGGCGCCACCCGCTTCCACCAGGTGCCTGCAGCGCTCGCAGACCCCGAAGGCGCCTTGGCGGCAGCCGCTCCGGACCTTGCCCAAGACCACGGCGAGGCCTTTGGCAAGATGGCTGGCGCACTCGCTCGGCAAGCCCTCCACAGCGCGCTCGATGCCCAACATCGGGTCCACAGCCAGGAGCTCTCGGCCCTTTGCCGTGAGCTCGACGCTCACGCCGCGGCGGTCGTTGCAGTCCCGGCAGCGCTCCACGCAGCCTTTGGTCTCAAGCGCCCTGAGTGTCTGGGAGGCGGTCCCTTTGGTCGTCCCGAGATACTCGGCAAGGGTGCTGGGAGAGCGCGAATAGCGGTTGGCGCGGCCGAGAAAGCGCAGGGCTTCCCATTGGGCGGGGTTGAGGCCGTGCACGAACTGGAGGGCCTGAGCCGCCCGCCGCAAGCGGTCGAGAAGCTCGGCGACCTCGCTCGCGGTAGTCGTCTGGGTATGAGCCTGGGGCATGGGTGCCATGAAATGTGATTTCGAGTCGAAATTACCCTTGAAAGGAGGTGGTTGGGTGCCGTAATGTATCGACTCGAAATCAAAAGTCAACGTGCGCCCGTGCCGAGGCTCCGCAGATCGAGCAGGCAAGCCATGATGATCAGCGACAGCAAGAACACCGAACGCAGCGACCGGCGCTACATCGCTACGGCAATGGAGGCGCCCTACCTCGAGCGCGCCTACGAGCAGGAGCTCGGCCGGCGCTGGCGCGAGGGGCGCGACGAGGGGGCCCTTCATGAGCTGATCGAAAGCCATGCGCGCCTCGTCGTGCGCATCGCGTCGCGCTACCGCGCGAGCGCCGTCCCCTTGGGCGACCTCGTGCAGGAGGGCAACATCGGCCTCATGGAGGCGGCAATCCGTTTCGACCCCGAGCGCAACACGCGCTTCTCGACTTACGCCACCTGGTGGATCGTGCGCATGATCCGCAATTACCTGATGCGCAACGCCTCCATCGTGCGCGTCGCGACCACGCCGACGCAGCGGCGGGTCTATTTCAACCTTTGGCGCCTGCGCACGAAGGCGCGCACCAGGACCGACGGCACCATGACCGAGGAGGACCGGGCGCGGATCGCGACCGAGCTCGACGTGCCACTCTCCGACGTGGAGCGCATCGACATCCACTTCGCGCGGCCCGATCAGTCGCTCAACACCACCATCGGCGAGGAGGGCTCCATGGAGCTTCAGGACCTCGTCGCCGACGTGCGTCCCTCGCCCGAGACCGTCGTCACCGGCCGGCGCGACCGCAAGACCCACCTCGCCTGGTTGAACGAGGCGATGGAGACGCTTTCCGAGCGCGAGCGGCGCGTGATCGAGAGCCGTTTCCTCGGCGAGGACAAGACCACGCTCGCCGAGATCGGCGAGGCCTTCGGCGTGACCAAGGAGCGCATCCGGCAGATCGAGCGCCAGGCGCTGGTCAAGCTGCGCACCGCCATGCGGGCGCACGTCCCGGAGGGTGCCGAGCTCTTCGGCGCCTGAGCCAATCGGCATTCAGCCCGCCGTCATTCCGGAAGCTTAGGCCAGCCCGGGAAAAGCCGAGCTTTTCCCGGTCACGAGCCTTGCTATCCGGAATCCACGGTTGGGCCCGCGCACGCCGGCCCATGGAGTCCGGATCGCGCAAATCCTTGTTGTCCAAGGGTTTGCTTCTCCGGAATGACAAAGCTGAGGAGGTCTGTCGATTGCACCTAAAGCTTGCCCTTCACCATCTGGATGATGGCGGAGAAGTCGAGGGCCGCGTGGCCCTTGTTGCTGAAGAGCGCGTAA
>DASPPM010000374.1:0-21406 GCA_035625535.1 Alphaproteobacteria bacterium | reverse complement strand
GAACGCCTCATCGCCGACAAGCCTGAGCACCTCATCGGCCATAGCGGGCCGCCGCTTGCGCCCGACAATCCGTGGGGCTTCGTCGTCAACCCGCCGGCGCAGCGGTTCAATCTTGGCGAGCTCAATAATCTCAAGGTGCGGCGCGGGACCCTGACCGAGGAAGAGCGCTACCACATCAACGATCACATCGTGCAGACCATCATCATGCTGGAGGCGCTGCCCTTCCCCAAGACGCTCAAGCGCGTCCCGGAATGGGCCGGCGGGCATCACGAGAAGATGGACGGCACCGGCTATCCCAAGGGGCTGTCGCGCCAGCAGATGAGCATTCCCGCGCGCATGATGGCGATCGCCGACATCTTCGAGGCGCTCACTGCGGTCGACCGGCCCTATAAGAAAGGCAAGACGCTGAGCCAGAGCTTCACCATCATGGCCCACATGCGCGACGCGGATCACATCGACCCCGACGTGTTCGAGCTCTTCCTTAAATCCGCCGTCTACCGCGAATATGCCGAGCGCTTCCTGGCGCCTGAGCAGATCGACGCTATCGACCCTGCGAAGTTTCTCCGCCCGGCGTAAGCGGCGACACGTCCGCGGCAGCGCCCGCGGCCCGTCGCGAGGCGTGCGGGTCGAGGGGAATGAGGGGAGCCGCTCACTCGACCGTGATCGTGCCGATCATGCCTTCCCAATCGTGATCGGGGCAGGCGAGCGGGAAGCGGCCCGGCCGCTCGGCGATGAAATAGACGTCCTTGCTCTCGTGCGGCTGCAGGAAGACTTCCTTGCCTTCCTGGGCCAGCACCTCGGGGTTCCTGACCTCGACCGCCTTGAAGAACTCGGGGGCGCCGAACTCGTGCGTATCCTTGCCGTCGTTCTGCAAGTGCAGGCGATAGGGCACGCCGCGGCGGAATTTGAGATCGCTCGGGGTGAAGCGATACTCCGTCATGATCACGGTAAAGAGCTCGGCCTTGCTCCAGTCGACGGCGGCGGCGCGCGCGGCGAGGCTCCCAAGGGCGAGCATCGTTAAGGCGAGAGCAAGCGAGAGCGGACGCTCCATTGTCGCGATCCTTTCCTTGCCGGCCGGACCCGATCAATAGCCCAAACCGCGGTATTTTGATGCCGGGGGAGGCGGTAAATCACGGGAATGTGAAGCGCTTCAATCGAGCGCTTGTGGACCCGGACGGCTCCACCGGCGAATAATGCCCGGGACCGCAGCGAACTTGGGAGGAGACCATGACGCGGATTACGCGCAGAGCATTCTGGACGATGGCCGCCGTGGCGGCACTGGCGATCGGCGCGCTCTCGAGCAGCCTCGCGCAAGGCATGATGACGAAGCTGTCGGCAACTTTGAACGGCGCCTCCGAGGTGCCGCCGGTGACGACGGCAGCCACCGGCAAGGCGACCCTCACGCTCGACAAGGCCACCAAGACGCTGAGCTGGGAGATCAGCTACAGCGGCTTGAGCGGCGATGCCAAGGCGGCCCACTTCCACGGGCCGGCCGCCGCCGGTGCGAACGCCGGCGTAGAGGTGCCGATCCCCGTCGGCCCCAGCCCGATGAAGGGCTCGGCCACCTTGACCGACGCGCAGATGGCCGATTTTCTCGGCGGCAAGATCTACATCAACATCCATACCGCGGCCAACGGCGGCGGCGAGATCCGCGGTCAAGTGACGGCGATGTAACGCCGCAGGCCGGCGCGTTACGCTTTGCTCACCCCTCTCCCGCTTCGCGGGAGAGGGAATGTTCTATGCCGCGCTCTGCTGCCGCGCCTGTTGGATCGCCTGACAGATCGCATGCGAGCTCACCGGCACCGCCAAATGCGATTGCGCGCGCGTAGGCCGGCACCATTCCGCCGCCGCGCCACGTCAATCCCCTTGAACGCCGACCGCCCGACGCCATAGGCTCTTGTACTGACTTTCGCGAGTTCGTGAGTCGCCTTCCGACGATTCACGAGCCGCGAAATCGGTACGAGCTTAAAGTGCGGTACCTGCTTGCAGGCTTCGCGCCACTTGGCGCGCAACTCTGCAAGCGGGTACGGGCGCACGATCGAGTGCGAGGCTGGGGACAGCAAGGAGCGAGCGCGCGCACGAGGAGCCGCCCATGCCTTTCGAGACACGCCTCACTAAGGAGATGATCGAGCGCTTCACCAAATCGGGCCATTGGGGCAAGGAGACCTTCTACGATTTGCTGAGTGCGGTGGCGGCGAGGCACCCCGGGCGGATCGCCGTCGTCGACGCCAAGTCCCGCGTCAGCTACGGCGAGCTCCTGGAGAAGGTCGAGCGCACCGCCGCCTTCCTCAGAAAGTGCGGCATCGGGCGAGGCGACGTGGTGACCATCCAGCTCCCCAACTGGGTGGAGTTCGCCTACGTCTTCTTCTCGCTCGAATTGCTCGGCGCCGTCGCCAACAAGATCAGCCCCGATTTCCGCAGCCGCGAGGTCGAGTACATCCTGCGCTTCTCGAAGAGCCGCGCCTATGTCTCTGCCACGTCGTTCAAGGGCTTCGACTATCCCGCCATGGTGCAGGCGCTCAAGCCCCGTCTCCCCGAGCTCAAGCTCGTTTGCGTGATCGACGGCGCGGCCGGCGGCGACACGGTCTCCCTTGTCGAGGGGCTTCGGACCTCGGCCCCGCTCCCGCCGCAAGAGCGGGTGCGCATGGATGCCAACGAGGTCTATCGCATGGCCTTCACCTCGGGCACCACGGGAAATCCGAAGTGCGTGCTGCATTCCTTCAACACCACGCTCCCGGCCGTGCGCTTCATGACGCGCGACATGCGCGCGAGCCAAGACGACGTCTTCCTCATCTATCTCCCCATCGGCCTCAATTGGGGCTATCTCCTCCTGCTCCAGGCCCTGATGCTCGGCGCGCGCGCGGTGCTGCTCGACCGCTTCTCGGGGCGCGCGGCCCTCGAGCTCATCGAGCGCGAGCGCGTCAGCTTCATCGGCACGGCCCCCGCCTCGATCATCGCCATGCTCAACGATCCGGAGCTTGAGCGCTTCGACGTCTCCTCCTTGCGCGTCGTCATCACCGGCGGCGCCTCCTGTCCGGTCGAGACCTTGCGCGAGTTCCAGCGCCGCATGTCGGGCCGGATCATCGAGCTCTACGGCATGCTCGAGACCGGCTACCACAGCTACACGCGCTTCGAGGACGACCCCGAGCGGGTGAACGGCACCATCGGCCACTGCGTCGAGGGCATGGGGCTGCGCCTTTTGGACGCCCAAGGCAACGACGTGAAGCCGGGCGAGCAGGGCGAGATCGCCTGCTTCGGCCCCTCGGTGCATCTCGGCTACAGCGACAATGCGCAGGCGAACGCCGAGGCCTTCACCGCCGACGGCTGGTTCCGCTCGGGCGACCTCGGCGAGTTCGCCGATAGAGAGGGCAACGTGCGCATCGTCGGCCGCTCCAAGGAGATCATCAACCGCGGCGGCAAGAAGTTCTTCCCGCGCGAGGTCGAGGAGATTCTCTATACGCACCCCAAGGTGCTGCACGCGGCCATCGTCGGCGTGCCCGATCCCCGCCTCGGCGAGCGCAACTGCCTTTGCGTGGTGCCCAAGGTGGGGGCGGAGGTGTCGCTCGCCGAGTTCGTCGATTTCCTCGAGGGCGAGGTCGCCACCTACAAGCTGCCCGAGCGCCTCGAGATCTTCGCCGAGCTCCCTTTCACGCCGACCGGCAAGCTGCAGCGCTTCATCCTCGCCCGCCAGGTCCAGGAGCGGGATGCCGAGCGCAAGGCGGGGTGAGGCGCCGAAAGCGGTAGCAAGATTTCGCGCGGAGGACGCGGAGTTTTCGCAGAGGCCGCAAAAGAGAAATCCTTCCGCCGTGTCCTCCGCGCATCCTCCGCGACCTCCGCGCTTAGAGCGGAATCCATTTCGGTGGAAGCAGCCCCCTCACCCTACCCTCTCCCCCTTTGAGGGGGAGAGGGTTGCGCAGCCTTAGCGAGCGTAGCGAGCTTAGGCAAAGCTGGGTGAGGGGGCGATTCAACTTCGTCGGATATTGCTCTAGACCTTGCTTCCTGATCTCCTTGATCACAATGTCAGAAACCGCGCCTTGACCTCGTCGCGCTCGGCCTGGAAGCGCGGAAGCGGCGCCTCGTAGACCATGCGTCCCTTGACCATGACGTAGACGCGGTCCGCGACCGCTTCCGCGAGGCGCAGGTTCTGCTCGACGAGGAGGACGGAGACGCCCTCGGCCCCGAGCCCTGCGATCACGCGGGTGAGCTCCTCGACCACCTGGGGGGCGAGACCCTGCGAGGGCTCGTCCAGCAGCATGATCTTGGGATCGATGACAAGCGCCCGCGCGAGCGCCAGCATCTGCTGCTCGCCGCCCGAGAGCTGCCAGCCCTTGCTGCGGCGGCGCTCGGCGAGTGCTGGGAAGAGCTCAAGGAGGCGCGCGAGCGTCCAGCGCCTGGCGGGCCGGCGCGCTGCGACCGCGATGTTCTCGAGCACGGTCAAGTCCGGGAAGATCATGCGGCCCTCGGGCACGTAGGCGACGCCCAGGCGCGCGATCGCGTGCGAGGGGCGTCCAGCCACGTCCACGCCGGCCAAAAGCACGCGGCCGCGGCTGGGCGGCGCGAGCCCCATGATCGAGCGCACCGTCGTCGTCTTGCCCACGCCGTTGCGGCCGAGCACCGCGGCAATCCCGCCTTCCGGGATCTCGAGATCGACGCCGTGGAGGATGTGCCCCTGGCCGTAATAGGTATGGAGCCCCTCCACGCGCAGCATCACTCCGCCCCTCCGAGATAGGCGCGTTGCACCACCGGGTCGGCGCGCACCGCCGCGGCCGGGCCGTCGGCGATGACGTGGCCGCGGTGCAGCACGGTGATGTTGTCCGCGAGCCTGAACACCACCTCCATGTCGTGCTCGACGAGGATCATGGTGAGCTCGCCGCCGGCAAGGGCCGCCTTGAGGTTGTCGACCGCATGGTCGGTCTCCTCGATCGAGAGGCCTTGCGTCGGCTCGTCGAGCATGATGAGGCGCGGCCTCTGCGCGATCGCCATGGCGACCTCGAGCAGGCGCTGGTCGCCGTGGGAGAGGAGGGCCGCGGGCCGGTCGGCGAGGGGCGAGAGGCGCATGCGCTCGAGCGCCTCATCGGCGAGCGCCGCCGTGCGGCCCAAGACGCCGCCGCCGCCCAGGAGCTGCCAGCGTCCCTTGTCGCGGGCCTGGGCCGCGATGCGCACGTTCTCGCGCGCGGTGAGCTGCGGGAAGAGATGGGTGAGCTGGAAGGTGCGCGCGATGCCGTAGCCCGCGATCCGGTGCGCCGGAAGGCCGGTGATCTCGGCACCGGCAAAGTGCACCGCCCCCGAGCTCGGCTTGAAGAGGCCGGTGATAAGATTGAAGAGCGTCGATTTCCCGGCCCCGTTCGGGCCGATGACGGCGCGGATCTCGCCCGCCTCAACGCTCATGTCGACGGTGTCGACGGCGACGAGCGCCCCGAAGCGGCGCGACAGCCCCTTGAGCTCAAGCAGCGGCATCGGGAGCCTCCTCGCCGCCGCCGGGGGCTCTCAGCTCCTTCCTCCGCAGCCGCCCGGCGACGATGCCGAAGATGCCTTGCGGTGCGAGGAGCACGAAGGCGATGAAGAGCGAGCCGAAGATGAGCGGCCAGAGATCGGTGATCTCGGAAAGCTGGTGCTCGAGGAAGAGGAAGAAGGCGCCGCCGAAGATCGGGCCGATCAAGGTGCCGGCCCCTCCCACGATCACCATGATGAGCACCCGTCCCGAGACGAGCCAGAAGAAGAGCTCGGGCGAGGCGAAGCCCGCGAAGGGCGCGTAGAGCGCACCGGCAAGCCCGCCGAAGCCGTAGGCGAGCACCACGGTCGTCATCTTGTAGGCGCGCGTGTTGTAGCCGAGTGCCAGCGCCTTGGCCTCGTTCTCGCGGATGCCGGCGAGCACGGCGCCGAAGGGCGAGCGCACGATCGCCCGGCACAAAAGATACGAGCCGACGAGGCAGAAGAGCACCAGGTAGAAATAACCGATCTTGCCCCCGAACCAGTCGATGCCGAAGGGCCCCGGCGGCCGCGGCACGCCGTCGATGCCGTCCGAGCCGCCGGTCACCTCCTTGAAGCGGAAGAGCATGGCGTAGCCGAGCTGGGCGAAAGCGAGCGTCAGCATGGCGAAGGAGACGCCGGTCGACTTGGTGCACACCCAGGCGATCGGAACGGCGACGACGAGGGTCGCGAGCACGGCAAGCACGAGGGCAATGGGGAGCGGCCAATGAAGATGCGTGAGGATGAGGGCCGCGGAATAGGCGCCGAGCCCGTAGGCCGCGGCGTGGCCGAAGGAATAGAGCCGCGTATAGCCGACCATGAGGTCGAGGCTCATGGCGAAGAGGCCGAAGATCAGCCCCTCGGTGAGCACGGTCAGCAGGTAGACGGGCAGGCCCAAGGGCAAGAGCGCGCCCGCCAGGACGACGAGGCCAAAAACGAGGCCGAGGCGCACCTCATTCCTCCTTGCCGAGAAGCCCGCCCGGCCGGATGACGAGCACCGCGAGCATCAGAAGGTACATGAGCGCAAGCGCCAGGCTCTCGAAGTAATAGGTGCCGAATACCTGGACGAAGGCGACGAGCAGGCTGCCGACGAGCGAGCCCAGGAACGAGCCCATGCCGCCGATGATGACGATGACGAAGGCGTCGATCACGACGTTCGTCCCCATGGCGAGGAAAGCGGTCAAGAGGGGCGCCGCGAGCACGCCGCCGAGGGCCGCCATGGCGCAGCCGAGGCCGAAGACGCCGGTGCGCACGAGATCGACGTTGGTGCCGAGCGCCTCGACCATCTCGGGGTTCTGCGACACCGCGCGGATGAGGAGACCCGCGCGCGTGCGCTCGAGGAACTGCCAAAGCACGAGCGCGGCCGCGAGCCCCAGGAGGATCAGGAAGACGCGGTACTTGGGGAAGGGCTGGTTCACGACGAGGACGATGCCGCGCAGCGCATCGGGAATGCCGGCGCTCAAGGGATAGGCGCCCCAGATTTGCCGGATCGCCTCTGAGAGCACGACGGCGAGACCGAACGTGAGCATGAGATAGGCGCCGGCGTCGCGCCTGACGTAGAGCCGGTTGAGCAAGGTGCGCTCGAAAACCATGCCCGCGGCGCCGACGAGGATCGGGGCCACGACGAGCGATGCCGTGAAGCTGCCGGTGAGCGCCACCACGCTGTAGCCGACGTAGGCGCCGAGCATGTAGATGACGCCATGCGCGAAGTTGATGACGCGCATGATGCCGAAGATGAGCGTCAGGCCGCTGGCGATGAAGAAGAGAAGCGATGCCTGCGACAGCGCATTCAGGCACTGCGTCAGGATAAAGCCGAGGAAGTTCATCTTGCGAGCATCTTCCCGCTGCCCGAGACCATGCGCTGTTCCCCTCGGACTCCGCCCCTCGCCCTCCGAGCCTCTCATCCAGCATCCCCTCACCCACCCCGGATCAAGTCCGGGGTCGGCTTCGCCTCGCCAACCCTGCGCAACCCTCTCCCCCTTAAGGGGGAGAGGGTAGGGTGAGGGGGCTTTGGGTGAGGGGACCGGCGGCCGGATCCTTACGACTTATAGCTGCTGCTGCGGCAGTCGGGCGTCACCATCTCGCGCGGATAGACCTTGACGATCTCCGGGATCGGCTCCTTGTACTTGTCGTTCTGCGCGACCTTGACGAGGAAGCCCTGGTTCTCGCCCTGATGGTCGCACTTGCGCATGAGCACCGCGCCCTTGACGGAGGTGACCTCGAGATCCTCCATCGCGGCGACGAGCTTGAGCGGCTCGATCGAATCGGCCTTCTCCATGGCCTTGAACAGAATCTGGAGAGCCTGGTAGATCTCGCCGTCGGACCAGTCGGGCAGCTCGCCCTTGTATTCGTTGGTGAAGGCCTCGACGAACGCCTTGTTCTCCGGAATATCGTAGGTGAAGGCGTAGCGCGAGGAGCCGATGAGCCCGAGCGCGTCCTTGCCGAACGTCTTGATGTCGGACTGCGCCACGATCTCGCAGAAGAGCTGCACGCGCTTGGCGAGATCGTATTGGGTGGCCTGCGAGAAGAAGGCGCGCGCCTCGTCGCCCTGGAGCGCCAAGTAGCAGCCCTCGGCACCCGACTGCAGGATCTTGGTGATGTAGGTCGAGTAGTCCTTGTTGGCGACCGGCGTGAAGATCTTGTCGACGAGCTCCTTGCCGATGCGCTTGGTCTGCTCCTCGAAGGCTTTCACACTCGATTGGCCCCAGGAATAGTCGGAGCCAAGCGCTACGAACTTCTTCTGCGGCGCGTCCTTGAGATAGAGTGCTACCGTGCGCGCGCCCATGGGGGCCGAGGTATTGGCGCGGAAGAAGCGCGGCACGAGAAGCTCCGCCGTCAGCCGGCCGTCGCCGTTGCCGTGCGAGAGGAAGAAGGCGTTCCACTCCTCGAGCTTGGGCATGATGGCCGCCGCCTCGGAGGAGACGATGACGCCGGTGATGATGCGGCAGTCGTCGCGCTCGACGAACTCCTGGCACTTGCGCACGCAGATCGCGGGGTCGCCCGTGGTGTCCTGAAAGAGGAACTCGATGGGGCGGCCGAGCACGCCGCCCTTGGCATCGCTGAGCTTCTTCACGAGCTTGCAGGTCCGCATGGTCTGCGAGCCCAGGATGGCGTAGCCGCCGGTGATCACGGTCGGGATGCCGATCTTGATCGGGGTTGCCGCCGTCGCCTTCCTGAGATAGGCGGGGGCTGCTGCGAGCGCGGTCGCGGCAAGCGCGCCTTTAAGAACCGTGCGCCGAGTGGCGCCGACGGCCGTGGCCTTGCTTCTTGTCATGACGTCCTCCCTTGCGTTTCCCTTGCGCTGCACAGGCGCTGCCGCAGCGGCGTTTTGCGCCAGACTATGGCATGGATCGCATGGCGGTCAATCGCGCCAAAGCCCCCTCAGCGGCCGCCGCCGACATCGACGATCGCATTGATCACGTAAGAGGCCTCCTCGGAGAGCAGCCAAAGCACCGTGCGGGCGACCTCCTCGGGCAGGCCGGCGCGGCCGAGCGGCACCGTGGGGCCCACCGTCTTGGGCCGGTCGGGGTCGCCGCCGAGCGCATGGATCTCGGTGTCGATGATGCCGGGCCGAACCGCGTTCACGCGGATGCCCTCGCCCACGACCTCGAGCGCCAGGCCGTGGGTGAAGCTGTCGATGGCGCCTTTCGAGGCGGCGTAGGAGACGAAGACGCCGGGGGCACCGATGCGCGAATGGACGGAGGACATGTTGACGATGGCCCCGCCCCTGCCGCCGCGCTTGGTCGACATGCGCTTGACCGCCTCGCGCGCGCAGAGGAACTGGCTCGTGATGTTGACGCGCCAGAGGCGCTCAAGATCGGCGGCGGTGACACTCGTCACCCTGGCACTCGGCAGGATGGTGCCCGCGTTGTTGACGAGTGCCGTGAGCGTGCCGAGCTCGCGGTCGACCGTCTCGAACAATGCGAGCGCGCCCGCCTCGGTCGAGACGTCGGCCTGGACCGCCACAGCGCGGCCTCCCGCCTTCTCCACCTCCGCCGCCACCGCGCGGGCGCGCGCGGCGTTGGTGTTGTAGTTGACCGCGACGGCATAGCCGCGCTCGCCTGCCAGCCGCGCGCAGGCGGCGCCGATGCCGCGGCCGCCGCCGGTCACGATCAGGACGGGGGTCATTCGCTGCCTCCCTCGTTTTCCTCTTTACGCACGGGTACCCGAAGGGACGAGAGATTAGCGATTATCGAAAGCGACGGACAGTCAGGCGAGGTTAGCCCTTGACAGTTCACGTTAATGGCATCACGTTATAACATATGTATACACACCTCAAGCCGATCGGATTCGGTAAAGAGGGAGCCAGCGATGATTGAGCTGAAAATCCGTCGGGTGGGCAACTCGTCGGGCGTGGTCCTGCCGAAGGAGATGATGGCCCGACTGCGCGTAGGGGAAGGCGACACGCTTTTCGTTAGCGAGACGCCGCACGGCTACCGCATCGAGCCGCACGATCCGAAAGTCGAGCGCCAGCTCCAGGCAGCACGTCGACAGGCGAAGAAGTGGCGAACCGCGCTCCGGGCCTTGGCCAAATAGCCGGTGCCAAGGAGAGGGCTCATGAATTATGAATGGCTCGAAACGGAGGCCATCATAATTCTCCATGACGAACAATTGGCCGAACATGGCGGGTCGGAGGGCTTGCGCGACCGCGGGCTTCTCGACTCCGCCCTCGCCCGCGCGAGGAACCTCGCAGCTTACGAGAAATCACCTGATATTGCGGTGCTCGCCGCTGCCTATGCCTGCGGCATCGCGAGAAATCATCCATTCGTTGACGGCAATAAGCGCGTTGCTTGGCTGTCGACCGCAGCATTCTTGGAGTTGAACGGCTTTCAGATCGAAGCGGGGCAAGCCGAGGTCGTCGTGGTGATGGAGACCCTCGCCAAAGGAGATTTGACAGAGCAGGAATTTGCGACCTGGCTGCGCGAACGCCTCGCGACGGCGCCGTGAGGCGACGGCCGACGCGGTGACCCGCGTCCGGCTAGCGCAGCCGGTAGTGCGCCTCGAGACCCGGCTCGCCCTCGCAAGCGACCTTGCCCGCGGCGACGAGCTCGATCAGATGCGCGAGCACCGAGCGCCCCGCCGCCGCGCGCAAATTGTCCGCGAGCCCGACATAGATGGCGGCGACGAGCTCGGCGATGGTGCGGTCGCCCTCTCTCAATCGCTGCAGGATCGCCCGGCGCCGCTCCTTGCGGTGCGCGATGAAGGCATTCACGTGCGCCTTGGGGTCGGGAATGGCGGGGCCGTGGGTCGGCATATAAAGCGCGTCGTCCCGGGCGAGGAGCTTCTCGAGCGAGCGCATGTAGGCCGCCATGTCGCCGTCGGGCGGCGAGATCACGCTCGTCGACCAGCCCATCACGTGATCGCCGGAGAAGAGAATGCGCTCCTCGGCGAGCGCGAAGCAGAGATGGTTGGAGGTATGGCCGGGGGTGTGCACGGCGCTCAGGTTCCAGCCGGGTCCGGCGAGCGCGTCGCCGTCAGCCAGCCTCACGTCGGGAACGAAGGCGAAGTCGCCCCCTTCCTCGACCGCCGGGCCGCGCCCGCTGCCGTGCGGCCCGAAGCCGTAGGTTCGAGCGCCGGTCGCGGCCTTGATCGCCTCTGCGGCGGGCGAGTGGTCGCGATGGGTGTGGGTGATGAGGATGCGCTCCACGCTCTCGCCGCGCAGCGCATGGAGGAGGGCCGCGATGTGCTCGGGGAGATCCGGCCCCGGATCGATGACCGCCACGCGGCCGTGGCCGACGATGAAGGTGGCGGTCCCCTTGAAGGTGAACGGGCTCGGGTTGCGCGCCACGACGCGGCGCACGAGCGGCGAGACGGTCTCGAGCGTCGCATACTCGAAGGCGAGCTCGCGGCGGAACTGGATTTCTGCCATCGTGATTCCTCAGGGCCGCCGCACCTTGCGCGCAGGTAAATGCGTGATGCCGTAGTCCGCTTCGGCGGGGATGCGGAACTCCGGCCCCTCCGGCGCATCGACCAGCTCGGGCACCACGGTGACGATGCGTCGCCGCCGCGCCGCCGCGAGCGCATCCGCGGCGCTCGCGTAACTGGCGAGCTTGAGCAAGTTCACGTAGGTGGCGAACATGAGCTTCCGCCGCCCGCCGTCCGCATCCTCCATCGCCTGCTGCGGCGTCGTCCATGCCACCTCCACCGCCTCGCGGCCGTCATGGCTGGCGACCTGGTCGGCCGACGCCTCGGCCATGAAGAAGAGCGTGTCGTAGCGCTTCGGACCCGTGCGCGGCGTGATCCAATGGGCGAAGGGCACCAGGAGGTCGCTCGCGAGCTCGAGGCCCGCCTCCTTCACCAAGGTCGCGAAGCTTGTGCCGCTGCCGTGGCGTCCCCTGAGCGCGGCCACGGCCGCCTCGCTGAGGAGCTCGGCGCTGCCCGGCGCCCGCGCCAGGAGAATGCCGCATTCCTCGAAGGTCTCGCGGATCGCGGCGATGCGCGGGATAAGGGCCGCTTCCCCGAGGGTGCCCTCCTTTGCGCAACAGCCGATGAGCGCGCGGTCCGCGGCGTCGACCTTGCCGCCCGGAAAGACCATGGCGCCCGAGCCGAAGGCGATCGCGCCGTGGCGCACCGTCATGAGGAGC
Organism: Alphaproteobacteria bacterium; assembly: GCA_035625535.1. Lineage (GTDB taxonomy): Bacteria > Pseudomonadota > Alphaproteobacteria > JACZXZ01 > JACZXZ01 > DASPPM01. The sequence continues at coordinate 9,353 of DASPPM010000374.1, read as the reverse complement.
TCGAGGCCGGCCTCGCCGTCGCGAAGCAAGAGAAGCGTCGCGGCGGGAACCGGGACCACCGGCGAGGGGTTGTTCGAGCGAGCCGTCATCGAGGCCGTCCTGATCAAAATATGCCGCGGCGAAAGGCCACCTCATAGCACGGCACAGGTGGCGCGAGAACCATAGTCCTTGCCCCGCCCGCGCTCCGGCTGTCCAATCGGGGGACGAGAGCGAGAAAGGACCAGGATGCTCCCGGCACTCACGCGCTCCCTGGCAGCGGCACTTTGGGCGGCCCACGGCCTCCGCTCGGCGCTCACCCTCGCGCGGCCGCGGCCCTCTGATCTCAAGACGCGCCTCGCCGCCATCCCAAGCCGCGATGCCCCACTCGCCGCGCGCGTCGTCATCCACTGGAACGAGCACCAGGTGCCCTTCATCGATGCCGAAAGCGACGATGATCTGGCGACCGCCCTCGGCGTGGTGCATGCCCATCTGCGGCTCGCCCAGCTCGAGCTCCTGCGCCGGGCGAGCCGGGGACGGCTCGCCGAGCTCTTCGGCCCCATCGCATTCGAGCTGGACCATGCGCTTCGCATCCTCGACTTCGCCCGCGCGGTGCCGGCGATCGTGCCGCTTCTTCCCGAGGACACGAGGCGCTGGCTCGAGCGCTTCGTGGCCGGCATCAACCATTATCTTGCGCAAGCGACGGCACTGCCGCCCGAGTTCGCCATCCTCGGCATGGCGCGCGAGCCCTGGCGCATCGAGGACGTGCTCACCCTCGGCAGGCTCGCCGCGAGCGACGTGAGCTGGCTCGTCTGGTTTCGCCTGCTGGCGCTGCGCCGGTCCCCCGATTGGCCGGATGCGTGGCTGAGGCACACGGGCGGCGTCGAGAGCCCGGCGACGGCGGCGCGCGCGAGTGCGGGCGTGGCGGCACTCGAGCGCCTGCTCCTCGCCGCCAGCCGCTCGGGCAGCAATGCGCTCGCCCTTGCCCCGGCGCGCACCATGTCCGGTGCCGCCCTCCTTGCCGCCGATCCGCATCTCAGCCTCATGCAGCCGAACCTTTGGCTCATCGCCGGCATGCGCTCGCCCTCCTACCAGGCGAGCGGCCTGATGATCCCCGGCCTCCCCCTCATCGCCATCGGGCGCAATCCACATCTCGCCTGGGCCGGCACCAATCTGCACGCCGCCTCGAGCGAGCTCGTCGACGTCTCCTCGCTCGCCCCCGGCGCTTTCAGCGAGCGGCGCGAGCGGATCGCGGTGCGCTGGGGCAAGAGCCGCGAGGTCGTGATCCGGGAGAGCCCGTTCGGCCCCGTGGTCAGCGACGCCCCGCAGCTCGGCTGGTCCGGGCCCGAGACCCTGGCACTGCGCTGGATCGGCCATCGGGCGAGCGACGAGACGAGTGCGATGCTGCGCGCATGCCGCGCGCGCGAGGTCGGCGAGTTCATCGCCTCGCTCGAAGGCTTCGCCGTGCCTGGGCTCACCGTGCTCGCCGCCGACCGCGCGGGCCGCATAGGCCGGATCACGGCGGCACATCTGCCCGCGCGCGGGCCCGAGCTTCCGCGCGAGCCCTTCGCCCAGCCCCAGGCGCTGCAGGCCTGGGAGCGCATCCTCACCTCGCGCGAGCTCCCGCTCCGGCTGGCACCGGAGGAGGGCTACCTCGTCTCCGCCAACGAGCGGCCGGAGAGCGCCGATGCGCTGCTCGGCTTCTTCTTTTCGCCCGACGACCGTCACCGCCGCATCGCCGAGCTCATCGAGAGCGGCGGGCAGCTGAGCGCCGAGAAGGTGATGGCGCTGCAACGCGACGTCCAGCACCGGCCGGCACTCGAGCTTCTCGAGCGCCTGCGGCCCCCGCTCCTCGAGCTCGCTGCGAGCCGGCGCGCGAACGCCGGCGCGAGGCGCCTCCTCGCGGCACTTGCCGCGTGGGACGGAGAATATGACGCGGACTCGGCGGGAGCACTTGCCTTCGAGCTCCTCCTTTATCGCCTCGCGCGCGAGCTCATTGCCCCATCCCGGCGCCGCGCCCATGAGGCGGGGTGGCTCACCCGCCCGCTCCTCGCGCGCGACATCGCCGACACCTCCGAGGCTGCGCTCGTTGCCGCATTGCGCAAGGCCTTGCCCTCGGCCGGGCGCCGCTTCGTGCGCCATGCGCGTTGGGGGGCGCTCCATCGCCTCCGCCTCGCCCACCCGCTCGCGCGCACGCCGTGGCTCGGCAAGCGCTTCCGCTACGGCGACTTTCCCGCCTCGGGAAGCAGCGAGACGGTGATGAAGACGGCGCACCCCTTGACCGATAAGCGCCACGCGGCGAGCTACGGCTCGAACGCGCGATTCGTAGCCGACCTGGCGAGTGCCGAGCGCGCCTTCATCGTCCTGCTCGGCGGCCAGGACGGTTGGCCGGGCAGCAGCACGGCCCTCGACCAGGTCGGCCTCTGGCGGCGCGGCGGCTTTATCGCCGTCCCGATGACGCCCGAGAGCGCGCGCGGCCGCGCGCGGGGTACGACCGTGCTCGAGCCATAAGCGCCGGGCCGAGGCCGTCCCATGCTTGACGCCACCCCCCTCCTCCGCCTCTATGCCGGGCACCGTGCCAAGGCGCTCGCCGCCGAGCGGCCGGCCGAGGCCCAGGAGGCAGAGCTCCGCCGCCTCCTCAGCCGCGCCGCGGCGACGCCTTTCGGACAGCGTCACGCTTTCGCACGGCTCGGCTCCGTGGCCGACTTCCAGCGCGCGACGCCGCTGCGCCGCTACGAGGACTTCTGGCGCGAGTACTGGCAGGCCGCCTTTCCCCTCCTCGGCGGGCTCTCCTGGCCCGACGCCATCCCCTATCTTGCGGTCACCTCCGGCACCTCCACCGGCAAGACCAAGTACATCCCGGTGTCGCGCGAGATGCTGACGGCCAACCGCCGGGCGGTGCTCGACATGTTCACGCACCATCTCGCCAACCGGCCGCAAAGCCGCGTGCTGGGCGGGCGCAATTTCATGCTCGGCGGCAGCACCGCGCTCACGCGCGAGGCGCCCGGCGTCATGAGCGGTGACTTGAGCGGCATCGCGGCCAAGGAAGTGCCGCTGTGGGCGCGTCCGCGCTATTTTCCGCCGCTCAAGGAGGCGCTTGCCGCGGATTGGGAAGCGAAGATCGCGCGCTTGGCGCCGCTTTCGCTCGCGACCGACATCCGCACCGTGAGCGGCACGCCGTCCTGGCTCCTCATCTTCTTCGACAAGCTCGCGGCATTAAGGCCCGAGTTGCCGCGCCGGCTCGCGAGCTACTACCCGAACCTCGAGCTCCTGGTCCACGGCGGCGTCAACTTCGCGCCCTACCGCCGGCGTTTCGAGGCGCTCCTCGCCGGCGGCCACGCCGAGCTGCGCGAAATCTATGCGGCGAGCGAGGGCTTCATCGCGGTCGCCGACCGCGGCACGGGCGAGGGCCTGCGCCTCATCCTGGACAACGGCCTGTTCTACGAGTTCGTCCCCCTCGAGGAGCTCGCGGGCCCCGCCCCCGTGCGGCACTGGATCGCCGATGCCGAGACGAACGTCAATTACGCGCTCGTGCTGTCGAGCTGCGCCGGGCTCTGGGCCTACGTGCTGGGCGACACCGTCAGGCTCGTCGAGCGCACGCCGCCGCGCATCCTCATCACCGGGCGGACCAGCTACGCGCTCTCCGCCTTCGGCGAGCACCTCATCGACGAGGAGATCGAGGAGGCGGTCGCCAGGGCGGCCGCCGCGATCGGCGCCAGCGTCGGCGACTACGCGGTGGCTCCCCTCTATCCCGAGCAAGAGGGCGAGCGCGGCGGCCACCTCTTCGTGGTCGAGTTCGCCGACGCCGTGCCCGAGGGCGCGGCCCTGCGCCATTTCGTCGAGCGCCTCGACACCGCGCTCGCGGCGGCGAATGCGGACTACGGGGCGCACCGCTCGGGCGGCTACGGCATGCGCGCGCCTGCGATCCGCGCGGTCGCGCCCGGCGGCTTCGCGCGCTGGATGAAGTCGCGCGGCCGGCTCGGCGGGCAGCACAAAGTGCCGCGCATCGTGAACGACGCGGCACTCTTCAAGGAGCTACTCGCGTTCCTCGACAAGGAGCGGTGACGCGGCGGGCAAGCGCATGCGCGAGCGCCCGAGCGGGGCGCGCGGTGAGCCGAGCTGCCCGCGCTGCCTGCGCCCGCGCTATTGACATGACCCCGCCTCGGGCTACAGATGCACGCCTCGCGGCGCGCTTCCGGCGGCGCCGCGCGCCTGTCCAAGAGCGGGCCGCCGCGAGGGGTCCCGTGCCGAGCGGAAGGATACCGTGGAAAGCATCATCCTCCTCGACGTCATGGGCGGGGTCGCGCTCCTGCTGTGGGGCCTGCACATGGTCCACAGCGGCATCGTGCGCGCCTTCGGCTCCGATCTCAGGCGGCTCTTGGGCACGGCGCTCAACAACCGCGTGAGCGCCTTTTTCGCGGGCCTGCTCGTGACCGCCATCCTGCAGAGCAGCACCGCGACCGCGCTGATGACGACCTCGTTCGCGGCGAGCGGCCTCTTGGCGCTGGTGCCGGCGCTCGCCCTCATGCTCGGCGCAAACGTCGGCACCACCCTCATCGTCCAGGTGCTCTCGTTCGATGTCTCGTGGGTGGCCCCGATCCTGATCACCATCGGCGTCGTCGCTTTCAAGCGCAGCCGAGAGACCCGGACGCGCGACCTCGGCCGCGTCTCGATCGGTCTCGGCCTCATCCTGCTCGCACTCCACATCCTGCTCGAGACGTTGGCCCCTGCGGAGAGCGCGCCCGCGGTGCGCGGCCTCTTGGGCGCGCTCACGGGCGAGCCGGTGCTCAACGTGCTGCTCGCCGCCGCACTGACCTGGCTCGCCCATTCGAGCGTCGCCACCGTGCTCTTGGTGATGTCGCTCGCCTATGCTCATTACGTGACGCCCATGGCTGCCTTGGCGCTCGTGGTCGGCGCCAATCTCGGAAGTGCGATCAACCCTCTCGTCGAGGGCAGCAGGGGCGGCCGGGCGAGCCAGCGCCTGCCCTTGGGCAACTTCATCAACCGCCTTGTCGGCGTGGCCTTGGTGCTCGCCTTTCTTCACCCGATTGCAAATCTCTTCGCGCGCTTCGACCCCGATCCGGCGCGGCAGGTGGCCGATTTCCACACGGCCTTCAATGTGGCGCTGGCGCTTCTTTTCATCCTGCCCTTGGACGGGCTGGCCCGGCTGCTCACGCGCTTCTTGCCCGACGAGAAGAAACCCGTCGATCCCACGGCCCCCCGCTATCTCGACGAGACGGCGATCGACACGCCTGCGGTGGCGCTCGCCTGCGCCGCGCGCGAGACGCTCCACATGGGCGACATCGTCGAGACCATGCTGCAGCAGACCATCACCGCGATGATGAACGACGACCGCAAGCTCGTCGCCGAGATCTCGCGCCTCGACGACGCGGTCGACCGGCTCGACGAGGCCATCAAGCTCTACGTCACAAAGGTGACCCGCGAGAGCCTCGACGACCACAACGGCCGCCGCGCCATGGAGATCATCTCGTTCGCCATCAATCTCGAGCACATCGGCGACATCGTCGACAAGAACCTGATGGAGCTCGCCGCCAAGAAGATCAAGCGCAAGCTCCAATTCTCCAAGGAGGGCGCGGCCGAGCTCGAGGCCTTCCACCGGCGCGTGGTCGACAACCTGAAGCTCGCCTTCAGCGTCTTCATGTCGGGCGACATGAAGATGGCGCGCCGGCTGCTCGAGGAGAAGGCGCAGCTCAGGGACGCCGAGCTCGCCGCGGCGGAGAGCCATTTGGCCCGCCTGCGTGAGGGACGGCCCGAGAGCATCGAGACGAGCTCGCTCCACCTCGATGTCTTGCGCGACCTGAAGCGCATCCACTCGCACATCTGCTCGGTCGCCTATCCGGTGCTGGAGACGACGGGCGAGCTTCACCCGAGCCGGCTCAGGGAGAGCTGAGTGACCACGCCTTGCCACTCCGAAATTGACACGGGGCGTTTGGCGCCTTAGAGTGTCGGCCATGCAAAGCGCGCTCATCATTCGCCTGCGACGCCGTCCTGCCTCTGGCGGGAGGGGAGAGTTGCGCGCGCGCTAGCTGAAGCCGCACGAAGCACGATCCGGGCCCCGCCGACATCTCGGCGGGGTTTTGTTTTTGCGGTGCGGCACCTGCCGCATCCGCCAGAGAGCGCAAAGGAGACGCCATGCCCGACGCAAGCTCGCCTTTCGGCACCCTCATGGAGATCACCAGCCGGCCGGCCGAGGTCTTCCTCGAAGGCCGCGGCTCCTGGCTCATCGACGCGCGCGGCAAGCGCTACCTCGATTTCGTGCAGGGCTGGGCGGTCAATTGCCTGGGCCATTCCCCGCCGCCTCTGGTCGAAGCCCTCGCCCAGCAGGCCAAGAGGCTGATGAACTGCAGTCCGGCCTATTACAACGCGCCCATGATCGAGCTCGCGCGCGCGCTTGCGCGAACAAGCGGCCTCGATCAGAGCTTTTTCACGAACAGCGGTGGCGAGGCGAACGAGGGTGCCATCAAGCTCGCGCGCAAGTGGGGCTCGCTCCACAAGGGCGGCGCCTATGAGATCATAACCATGGAGCACGGCTTCCACGGCCGCACGCTCGCGACCATGTCGGCCTCGGGCAAACCCGCGTGGGAGAAGCTCTTCGAGCCCAAGGTGCCGGGCTTCCCCAAGGTGCCGCTCAATGACTTGGCCGCGGTCGAGGCCGCGATCACGGAGAAGACGGTCGCGGTGATGGTCGAGCCCATCCAGGGCGAGGCGGGCGTCTACGAGGCCTCGGATGATTTCCTGAGGGGCCTCAGCCGCCTGACGAAAGAGCGCGGCATTCTCCTCGTGCTCGACGAGATCCAGACCGGCATGGGGCGCACCGGCCGCCTCTTCGGCTTCGAGCATGCCGGCATCCGTCCCGACGTCATGACGCTCGGTAAGGGCTTGGGAGGCGGGGTGCCTTTGGCGGCCCTCGTCGCCCGTCGCGATGTCTGTTGCTTCGCCCACGGCGACCAGGGCGGCACCTTCAACGGCAATCCGCTCATGAGCGCCGTCGGCTGCGCCGTGATCGCGGAACTGACCAAGCCCGGTTTCTTGGCACGGGTCGCGGAGACGGGCGCCTATCTCGCGAGCGAGCTCGCGTCCCTCGGCGGGCGCCATGGCTTCGGCGGCGTGCGCGGCCGCGGGCTCCTCCTGGCGCTCGATCTCAAGCGCGAGATCGGCCCGCGCGTCGTGGACGCCGCGCGCGAGAAAGGCCTCCTCATCAACGCCCCGCGGCCCGATTCCTTGCGCTTCATGCCGGCGCTCAACGTGAGCCGCGCGGAGGTGGACGAGATGATCGCACGGCTCGATCAGGTCTGCGGCGAGATGCGGTGAGGCCCGGCGGGCTCAGCCGCCCATCGCGAGCGTCATGGGGAATATCTCCTCGAGCGGGCGCTTGGCGTAGTCGTATTCGGGAGCGTGCGAGAGGGCTTGGCGCTGACCGCGGTTGATCGCCTCGATGACGGCGTCGAGATCGATCGTCAGCACCTTGCCCTCCTTCACCACCTGCCGGCCGTCGACGAAGACGTCCGTGATCGGGCGCTCGAGGGCGGAGAACACCAGGCTCTTGAGCGGATCGCGCAGCGGCTGCATCGCGGGGTGCGCCAGGTCGACGAGCGAGAGATCGGCCTTGGCGCCCGGGGCGAGCCGGCCGATGTCGTCGCGGCGCAAGGCCTTCGCACCCCCCACGGTCGCGGCATGGAAGACCTCGGCCAGGCTGGTGCCCTCGACGTCCCCCGAGCTCACCTTGCAGATCACCGTCGCCCAGCGCATCTCGTCGATGAAGTTGTGCGGGAAGGTGTCGGTGCCGAGGCCGATGTTGATGCCGCGGCGGCGATACTTGCCGAAGTGCTGCAGGATGATGCCGCGGCGCGCGAAGATGTTGGGGCAGTGCGCGACGGAGGTACCCGCGCGCGCGAGGCGCTCGAGGTCGCCCTCATAGGGCCAGCGGATGGCGCTGTGCTCGTCGATGAAGATGCAGTGGCCGATGATGGCGCCGTCGTAGAGGAAGCCGCGCTGCTCGAGCCACGCGATCGGTGTCATGCCGTGGCGCGCGGTCATCTCGCGGAACTCGACGATGCTCTGCGCGGCGTGGATCTGGATGGGGGCCGCGCGCTTCTTGGCGGCCTCCACACTCGCCTCGATGAGCTCGGCAGAGCAGGTGTCGACCTGGGCGGGGGCCACCATGCCGAAGAGCCGGCCGCAGCCGTGGTTCGCCGCCTGATCGACGATCTCGAGCGCCCGCGCCATCGCCTCGCGCCCGGCCCCCTCGTCCCATTGGTACTCGACCCGTGAGCCGTTGGGCGTGGACCAGCGGGCCGAGCGGTAGCTAGGCGCGATGCAGCCGCGGATGCCGGTGGACGCGATGTCCTCGAGCCAGCCTGGACGGGGGGCCGAGTAGTCGGTGAAGGTGGTGACCCCGCTCTTCAAGAGCTCGGCCACGGCGTAGAGGGCCGCGGCCCGGCTCGCCTCGGCGTCGGGCCGCACCAGCAGCATGAACTCGTAGAGCGAGCTCATGCCGAGCTTGGGCGAGCCGCGCTCCTCCATGAGCCCCTTGTTGAAGGGCTCGGAGGCCGGGTGTGCGTGGATGTTGACGAAGCCCGGCAGCACCATGCGCCCCCTGCCCGCGATCGTGCGCGCGGCAGCGCCCTCGAAGCCGCGCCCGACGAAGACGATGCGGTCGTCCGCAAAGACCACGTCCGCATCGCGCAAATACTCGTGGCGCCCCTTCGGCGCGTTCCAGGCGACGACCCAATCGGCGTTTTTGATGAGCGTTGTGGCCATGGCGTGCTGCCCTCTCCAGATGTCGTTAGATATTAGAAAGATTCACCACCGAGAACACGGAGGGCAGGGAGGAAGAACTCTCGTCGTTGCGAGGAGGCGAAGCCGACGAAGCAATCCAGAGCCTTTCGCCCTGGAGATACTGGATTGCTTCGCCTCCTGCCTTCGCCGAAGCGAAGCCGCTTCGGCTTCGCGCAGGCAGGTCGGCTCGCAATGACGAAAGGGGTGCCCTGCGTGCCTGCGCGGCGCAAACTTACGACAGCCGCTCGCCGGCACCCGAGCCCGAGGCCGGGGTGGGGATCCACCATTCCTCCCCCCGCACGGTCTCGATGTACTCGGGCCAGCGCAGGTCGACGGGCGGCTTGAAGTCCTTGGGCAGGAGCGGGGCCACCCACTTCGAGCCGCCGACGCCGCCGCCCGTGCGCTCCTTGAACTCGTCCTGGGCGCGCTTGAGCGCGTCCGGTCGCGTGTAGAGATCGACAAAGGTGGCGGCGATCGTCTTGGCGCCGAGCAATATGCCCGGATCGATCGCGGGCGGAAACCCGCCGAGCGCGTTCGTGGCCCAGGCCGGATACTCGTAGCCCGCACTCGGCGGCTTG
>DASPPM010000373.1:0-3989 GCA_035625535.1 Alphaproteobacteria bacterium | reverse complement strand
CATGGCGATGCCGTCGGCCGACTGCTCGCGCGTGCCCGTCGAGCGCGTCGCCAGATAGTCGGAATGGCCGGTCGCGAGGATCGTGCTCTTGGCGGCGATGGCGAAAAAGCGGCCGCGGCGGTAATCGAAGACCGTGGCGCCAAGCACGCGCTCGCCGTCGGTGACGAGGGAGGTGACCGCGCATTCCTCGTGGACCGGGATGCCGCGGCGGAGAATCTCGCGCCTGCGCTTGTCCATGATGATGGGGCCTGACGCACCCTGCTTGTGAACGACCAGCGCCGGCGTGCGGCTCTCGATCGCCATCAGGCGCCCCTCGCCGTCGCGCCGCCAGTAGACGCCCAGCCGCTCAAGATCGGAAAAGAACTCGGTGCGCATGTAGACTTCCATGCGCCGGCAATATTCCTGGTCCGCCAGATAATGGTTGTAGTAGCGCACCATGAAGCGCAGGCGGTCGCGGGCTCTCTGCTCGGTGCTGGTGTCGTGATAAGGCAGGTGGCTCGCGAAGATGGAGCAGCCGCTCTTGCCGAGCAGCCCCTTCACGACCATGGTCACCTTGGCACCCCGGTCGGCGGCCTTGAGCACGGCATTCGATCCGGCGGCACCGCCGCCGATCACCAGGACGTCCGTCTCGAGCACGTCGACCATGCCAGCTCTCCTGCGCCGACCGGCCGCTCTCCCCGCCAGGCATGTGGCAAGGGCCCAATGGCCGGCCTCGACCGGCTCCGTTCGCGTGCGGAACTCGGCGCCGGGCCTTCCCTCCCTTTATCTAATCTACTCGGTCATCTCCGGCACCCGACAAGCGAGCCTGATCCAAGCAGCCATTCCAATTTGCGGAAAATTATATCAAATTCCGGAAGTACCCTGCCATAGATGCGGAGCCGCGTCAACGGTGCCCCTAAGCCATGCCCCTGGCCCCGCTTCTCCCGCCTTAGGCCGGATGTCCAGGCGATCTACCTCGAGACCAAGCCAAAGGGCTTGATCGGGCGGGGTTGGGCCCCTAATTTACCTTAAAGCAAAAATATTTTTCGAAAGACGGGAGGATCGGTGTCGCAAGCCAGACCCCCAGCCAAGCCCAATGAGCCCCGCGGCGTGATGGCGCGTTATGCGCTGATCCTCGAGACCGTGGCCGCCAGCAGCCTGGGCCTCTCCTTGACCGAGATCATGCGCGGCACCGGCCTCTCGAGCGGCACCACGCATCGGCTGCTCAACGCCCTCCTCGAGGTCGGCTACCTCACCGACCAAGGCGGGCGGAAAATCTACCGCATCGGGCCTCGGCTGATCCGCCTCTTCCACTTGGCAAACTCGCCGACCACTGTGTCGCTCCTGGTCCAGCCCGTCCTGCAAGGACTGGTCGCCCGCTTCGGCGAGACCGCTTTCGTCGCCAAGCTGAGCGGCGTACAGGTGGAATCGGTGGCTTCCGCCGCGCCCGAGACCTACAGCCAGTCCCACGTCCAGCCTGGCCGCATCATGCCGATCAACGCGGCGGCATCCGCCAAGGCCATCTTCGCCTTTCAGCCGGAGCCCGTGATTGCCAGGGCGCTGGCGGCGCCGCTCGTGAAATATACCGAGCGCACCGTCGTCGACCCGGCCAAGCTGCGCCATCATCTCGAGGAGGTCCGCGCGCAGGGTTACGCCGTGTGCGCGGACGAGCTGGATCCCGGCGTGCTGAGCTATGCTTGCCCGATCCATCTCGCCGGCGCGGGCGTGCTCTACAGCATCGGCATCGTGGCCCTGTCCCGCCGGCTCATGGCATTCGAGGAAGCCGAGGTGATCGCGGCTCTCAGCAATGCCGCGCGGCTCACCTCGACCCGCCTCCGCGGAGAGCTCAAGTTCTCCGACGCAACCGAGCCGGCAAGCTGACGCGCGGCGCCGCGTCGGGGCTTGCGTCCGCTTTTCAGCGGCCCGCCGAGTGCCGCGGCTTGGACGCCCGCCCACGCAAGGCGTTGACCACCTTCTCCGGCGTGATCGGCAGATCGGGGATGCGCACGCCGATCGCGTCGGCGACCGCGTTGGCGATGGCGGGGGCCACCGGCGTCAAGGCCGGCTCGCCGATGCCCTTGGCGCCGAACGGGCCGAGGCCGCTGCGGGATTCGAGAATGATGCTCTTGACCGGGGGCACGTCCATCGCCGTCGGGATCAAATACTCGCTGAAGGACGGCGTCATCAGGCGGCCCTCGCGGTAGATCATCTCCTCGCTCAAGGCGTATCCCTGACCCTGCACCGCACCTCCCTCGATCTGTCCCTCGACCGCGGCCGGATTGATCGCCTGGCCGACGTCGTGGGCGCCGACGCTCTTCAAGACGGTGATCTCGCCTGTCTCGGTGTCGACCGCGACCTCGATCGCGTGGGCGCCGAAGGCATAGTCGGGGTGGACCTGGCCTTGCCCCGTCTCGGGGTCGATCTTGTCGCTGAAGGGGGCGCGGAACATGGCGAGTTCGGAGCGATGGATACCCTCGGCCGCAGCGAGCTTCACCAGATCGGCGAACGACAGCGATTTCTCGGGATGGTCGGCGACGAACACCCGCGATGAGGCCATATCGACCTCGCCGGGCTCGACGCCGAGCTCCTTGGCGGCACGGGCGACGAGCCGGCCGCGCACGGCCTCGGCCGCGAGCTTGATGGCATTTCCCGTCATGTAGAGCGCGCGCGTGGCGGTGGTCGTGCCGGCGAGCGGCGTCACCGCCGAATCGCTGTTATAGACGACGACGTCCTCGAGCGTGACGCCGAGCACTTCCGCCACGATCTGCGCGAGCGCCGAGGCCTGTCCGGCGCCGATGTCGGTGACGCCGGAGCGCACGACGACCGTGCCGTCGACCTCGACGCCGACCCAGCCCTCCGAGGTGTCGTGCAGCCAGGTGATGCGGCCGTAGCTCTGCTGGTAGGCGGCGAGGCCGCGGCCGATCCTCAGCGGGCCCGAGACCTTGGTCGGCTCGCCGAGCGCCGCCCACGCCTGCTCCGCGCAGCGGTCGCTCCACACAGCACTGCGGATCGGCACGCCGGTCGAGATCTTGTCGCCGGTCCTGAGGTAGTTCCTGCGTCGCAATTCCAGGCGGTCCATGCCCAAGGCCTTGGCCGCCTCGTCCATCTGCTGCTCGTAGGCGATGCACGCCTGTGCCGCGCCGAAGCCGCGGAAGGCGCTAGTGTACATGTTGTTGGTGGCGACCGCCTTGGCGTCGACGAAGAGATTGTCCACCCGATAGGGCCCGGGTGCCGCCACAACGGCATAGAGCAGCACGTAAGGGCTCAAGAAGACGTAGGCACCGGCGTCGGCGATGAACTTGGCCTCGACCGCGGTGATGCGGCCGTCTTTCTTGACGCCGGTGCGGTAGGTCATGACGAAGGGATGGCGCTTGCCGTGGCCGACCAGCGAATCCTCGCGGCTGTACTCGAGGCGCACCGGCCGCCCGGTCGCCCTGGCGAGGAGGGCCAGGTAGATCTCGACCGTCACGTCCTCCTTGCCGCCGAAGCCGCCGCCGACGAGCGCCCCCATGACGCGCACGCGGTTGTGCGGCACGCCCAAGGCGTCGGCCACGTAGCGGAAATGCTCGATGACCTGCGTCGAGACTCTGATGTTGACGACGCCGCTCTCGTCGACCCAGGCCAAGCCGACCTCGGGCTCGAGGAAGGCGTGCTCGATGAACTGCGTGCGGAAGGTGTTCTCGATCACGAGATCGGCCTCGGCGAAGCCCTTCGCGATATCGCCCTTGCGGATCTTCTGCGCGGCGACCACGTTGCCCTCGCCCTGGACGACCGGGGCATTCGGCTTCAGCGCCTCGATCGGATCGAACACGCCTGCGAGCGGCTCGAGCTCCGTCTCGATGAGGGCCATCGCCTGCTCGGCGATGTCCTTGGTCTCGGCCGCGATCAGTGCCAAGGGCTCGCCGAAATAGCGTACGCGCTCGCGCACCAGGATCTGCTGGTCGGTCTTCTCGCGCTCCTTCCCGGTCTGGCCCGGGATGTCGGTGGGCGCCAAACGGTCCGGCAGCTCG
>DASPPM010000372.1:0-2081 GCA_035625535.1 Alphaproteobacteria bacterium | reverse complement strand
CGCGGCGCACGCCCGCGAGGATCTCGTCGCGCGCGGCACTCACGGCCGGTCGCTCCCCTGCTGCGCCGCCCAAAGCGCCTGGAAGGTCGGACCCTCCGGCGAGGGCAGGTCGCGGCCTTCGGTCCAGCCGCGCGCGAAGGGCAGCGTCTTGAAACGGCCCTTGCCGCGGCCCGCGCGCCCGAGCATTGCCATGCCGAGACGCGTGGCGAGCCGGTAGAGGGGCGGGCGGCGCGCGAGCCAGGCCCACAGCTTCAGGCCGAGGCGGAAGCGTCGCGGCGTGAGGCCCCTCTCGAACTCCTTCTCGCGCCAGTGCCGCAGCATCTTGGGCAGCGGGATTTTCATCGGACACACGCTCTCGCAACGGCCGCAAAAAGTGGAGGCGTTGGGCAGATGCCCCGCAGCCTCGACGCCGATGAGCGCAGGCGTGAGCACCGAGCCCATCGGGCCCGGATAGACCCAGCCGTAGGCGTGCCCGCCGATCGCGTTGTAGACCGGGCAATGGTTGATGCAGGCACCGCACTTGATGCAGCGCAGGATGTCCTGGAACTCGCTGCCGATGAGCGCCGTGCGGCCGTTGTCGAGGATGACGACGTGGTACTCGTCCGGGCCGTCGCGGTCCTCCCGCCGCCGCGGGCCGGTCGAGAAGGTGGTGTAGACCGACATCTCCTGCCCCGTCGCCGAGCGCGCGAGCAGACGCAGGATCGTCGTCGCATCCTCGAGCGTGGGCACCAGCTTCTCGGGCGTGGCGAGGACGATGTGCGCCTTGGGCAGCGTCTGGGTGAGGTCGCCGTTGCCCTCGTTGGTGACGATCACGGACGAGCCCGTCTCGGCGATGAGGAAGTTGGCGCCGGTGATGCCGACGTCCGCGGCGATGAATTTCGCGCGCAGGATCTCGCGCGCCTCGGCGAGCATCTCGGCCGCCTCTTCGAGCCGGCGCGTCTTGCCGTATTGCCGGTGGCTCGTGAGGAAGGTGTCGGAAACCTGGTCCTTGGTGAGATGGATGGCGGGCGCGATGATGTGGCTCGGCGGCTCGTGGCGCAGCTGGATGATGTACTCGCCGAGGTCCGTCTCGACGGGAATGATGCCGTTCTCCTCGAGATAGTCGTTGATGGCGATCTCCTCGCCGATCATCGTCTTGCCCTTGGTCACCGTCTTGGCGCCGAGGCGGCGGCAGATCGCGAGCACGGCGTCGCGGGCCTCCTGGGGCGTGCGGCACCAATGGACCTGCGCGCCGCGCTTTTGCGCCTCGGCCTCGTAGCGCTCGAGGTAGAGGTCGAGGTTCGCCAGCACGTGGTCCTTGATCGCGCGCGCCTGCTCGCGCAGCTTGTCGAATTCCGGCAGGCGCGCGATCGCCGCCGCGCGCGCGGCCTGGAAGCCGAGCTTCGAGATCGCGCGCTGGAGGGTGGCGTCGTTCAGCGCGAGATGGGCATTCTCCTTGAAGGCGGTGCTGGTCGGCTGCATCGCACCCGCCCCCTCAGCGCCTGGGCTCGCCGATCGCCGGCAGCTCGGTCATGCCGGCGAGCACCTCGGCCACGTGGCGCACCTTGAGCGCAGCACCCTCGCGCTCGAGCCTTCCGGCCATGTTGAGCAGGCAGCCGAGATCGCCCGCGAGCAGCGTGCCGGCACCCGTCGCCTGGATATCCTTGACCTTGTCCGCGACCATCCTGGTCGAGATCTCGGGGTACTTGATGCAGAACGTACCGCCGAAGCCGCAGCACACCTCGGCCCCCGGAAGCTCGCGCAGCTCGAGCCCGGCGACGCTCGCGAGCAGCTTGCGCGGCTGCGCCTTGACCCCGAGCTCGCGCAGACCCGAGCAGGAATCGTGGTAGGTGACCGTGCCCTCGTGACGCGCATCGACGCCGTCGACGCCGCACACGTCGACGAGGAAGGAGATGAGCTCGTAGGTGCGCCGGGCAAGATCGTGGGCGCGCTCGGCCCACTCCGGCTCGTCGGCGAGGAGTGCTGGATAATGCAGCTTGATCATGCCGGCACAGGAGCCGGAGGGGGCAACCACGAAGTCGTAGGCCGCGAAGGCCTCGATCACCTGGCGCGCGATCGCCTTGGCATCGGCCTTGTCGCCC
>DASPPM010000371.1:0-3202 GCA_035625535.1 Alphaproteobacteria bacterium | reverse complement strand
AGTCATTCGTCGCTCCGGGTGCACGCATGAGGTTCATCATGCGATGCAGCGCCCGCGCGTTCTGCATGGCGACGAGGGTGTCGCCCTCGAGCACGAACTCGGGCACGCGCATCAGCATCGCGAAGAAGTCGTGGAAGAGCGGCGGCGGCGCCGGGCTCAGAAACTTGCGCCACACCTCGAGCGGAGCACGTAAGCCGAAGGAGGCGCGCACGTCGAGGCGCGGATTGGCCACGATCTCCCCGATCCTCCCCTTGTCGATGCGCAGCACGTAGCGCCGCTCGCCGAAGCCGAGGGAGAGCCATGTCGTGAACCAGCCGCCGACGACCTTCATCTCCGCATCGCCATTGACCCGCTCGCGGAAAGCCTCGAGCCAACCGAGCCCCGGGAAGCCGCGCTGGATTTCGGCCATGTCCACCCCTTGCTCGCCCCGCCGCGATGATAGTACGTTCACGAAGGCTCTTCCAAGAGAATGCCCGCACGCGGCCGCGAGGTCTTCGTCACATCGCCCCTCGCCCATCGAGCGCAAGCGCGGCACCCGGCCGCGGCCGTCAGGAACGGGAGATGCGTCAGGGAGGCAAGCGCGATGCCCGAGCAGCTCGGCTTCATCGGCGTCGGCAAGATGGGCGGCCCCATGGCGGGGCGGCTCCTCGATGCCGGTCACAAGCTTACGATCTTCGATACGAGTGCTGCAGCCCTCGCCCCGCTCGTCGCGCGCGGTTGCGAGGCGAAGCGATCGGCGCGCGAGGTGGCGTCCGCGGTCGAGACCCTGTTCCTGAGCCTGCCCACGCCCGACATCGTGCGCGCGGTCGCCCTCGGCGAGGGCGGCGTCGGCGAAGGCAGGCGCGTCAAGAACGTGGTCGACCTCTCCACGACGGGACCGCGCATCGCGGCCGAGATCGCGTCAGCACTCGCCGAGAAGGGGATTGCCGCCGTCGACTCGCCGGTGAGCGGCGGGGTCGGCGGCGCCGAAAAAGGCACGCTCGCCGTCATGGCGGCATGCGCGAGAGAGCACTTCGAGCGGCTCGAGCCCGTCCTCAGGATCTTCGGCAAGGTCTTCTACATCGGCGCGCGGCCCGGCATGGGCCAGACCATGAAGCTCGCCAACAATCTGATGTCGGCGGCGGCGATGGCGATCTCGTGCGAGGCCATCGTCATGGGGACCAAGGCGGGGCTCGACCCGCAGGTGATGGTCGACGTCATCAACGCGGGCAGCGGCCGCAACACCGCGACGGAGGTCAAGTTCCCGCGCTCGATCCTGCCGCGCACCTTCGACTACGGCTTCGCCACCGGCCTCATGTACAAGGATGTGAAGCTCTGCCTCGAGGAGGCGGAGGAGCTCAAGGTGCCGATGTGGGTCGGGAGTGCCGTGCGCTCGCTCTGGCAATACGCCAACGGCGAGCTCGGGCCGGCGAGCGATTTCACCGCGATCGTCCAATGCATCGAGAAATGGGCGGGTGTCGAGGTGAAGCGCGGCAACTGACGGCCGCGCCTGAGCGCGGACGAGGCCTCGAGCGGTCCTTGCGGAAGGGGAGAGCAACATCATGGCGACCAGCGACGCTTACGAGGTCTATGCCGTCCGCTATGCCCATCACCCGCGGCGCGCGAGCGAGAATTTCCTCGGCGGCGATCCGCACGACGGGCCCATGCCGATCGACTATTTCGTGTGGGCGATCACCGGCAAGGGCAAAACCTTCATCGTCGACACGGGCTTCGGCAAGGACATGGCGGAGAAGCGCCAGCGCCAGCTCATCCGCTCGCCGGCGGACGGGCTCAGGCCGCTCGGCATCGATCCCTTGGGCGTCAAGGACGTCATCATCACCCACATGCATTACGACCACGCGGGCGGCCTCGACCTCTTTCCCAACGCGACCTACCACATCCAGGAGAAGGAGATGGCCTATACCACCGGCCGCTGCATGTGCCACGGGGCGCTCCGTCATTCCTTCGAGGCCGAGCACGTCTCCGGCATGGTGCGCCGGCTCTTCGAGGGACGCGTTGTCTTCCATGACGGCGACGAGGAGCTCGCCCCCGGTCTCAGCGTGCATTTCATCGGCGGCCACACCATGGGCCTGCAGGCGGTGCGCGTGCTGACGCGGCGCGGCTGGGTCGTCCTCGCCTCCGACGCGGCGCATCTCTACGCCAACATCGAAGAGGAGCGGCCCTATCCGATCATCTACAACCTCGGCGACATGCTCGCGGGCTACGGCAAGCTGCGGCGCCTCGCCAGCACGCCCGCGCACGTCGTCCCCGGTCACGATCCCCTCGTCATGAAGCGCTATCCGGCCGCGCGCAAGGAACTCGACGGCATCACGGTGCGCCTCGACGCCGAGCCGAAGGGCTTGGCGCTGGATGCATACATGCGGGCGAGCTTGCCATGAGTGACGCCAAGCCGGAGGTGCTGCTCGACGGGCTCACCTTCCCCGAGGGGCCGCGTTGGCGCGAGGGCAAGCTGTGGTTCTCCGATTTCTATTCCCACCGTGTGCTCACCGTCGATCTCGAGGGCCATGCCGAGACGATCGCCCATGTGCCGCAGCGTCCCTCCGGTCTCGGCTGGACGCTCGACGGCCGCCTCCTCGTCGTCTCCATGCTCGATCACCGCGTGCTGCGGCAAGACGCGGGAAAGCTCGAGCTCTATGCCGATCTCTCTCCGCTCGCGACGGGGCCGTGCAACGACATGGTGGTCGACCGCGCCGGCCGCGCCTACGTCGGCAACTTCGGCTTCGATCGCCATGCCGGCGAGGCGCCGCGCACGACCTCGATCGCCCGCGTCGATCCCGACGGCCGCGTCGTGCGCGCGGCCGAGGAGCTGTTCTTTCCCAACGGCATGGCGATCACGCCGGACGGCAGGACGCTCATCGTCGCCGAGACCTATGCCAAGCGGCTCACTGCCTTCGCGATCGACGAAGGCGGGGCATTGGGCAAGCGCCGCGTCTTCGCCGAGCTCGGGGAGTGCTTCCCCGACGGCATCTGCCTCGACGCCGAGGGTGCGGTCTGGGTCGCCGACGCGAGGGGGAGCCGGGTCATCCGCGTCTTCGACGGCGGCCGCGTCGCGCGCACCGTCTCGACCGGCGAGCAGGGCACCTTCGCCTGCATGCTAGGTGGGGAGGACCGCCGCACCTTGTTCATCTGCACGAGCTCGGGCAGCGGTCCCGCCCAGGCGATGAAGCGCGACGGGCGGATCGAGACCGTGCGGGTCGATATC
>DASPPM010000370.1:0-10313 GCA_035625535.1 Alphaproteobacteria bacterium | reverse complement strand
CAGCCTTCGGCGCGATCACCGGCCACGCCGCGCCGGGTACCTCGGCGGCCAAGGCAGGTCCGGCGTAGCAGGAGCAGGCAAGGACGAGCAGCAGAGCCAGTCGCCGTAGCAAGCTCATCGGCTGGAATCCTTCCGACTCGGGCAAAACGGACGGCATGATAGCCGCCGACGAAGCGAGCGAACAAGCCGCAGCCCCTTGCGCTGCCTACGTTCCGATTCATGGAATCGCCATATCCGCCCTCCCGGCATAAGCCGGGACCCGTTTCGCTCATGGATACCGGCTTCCGCCGGTATGGCGCTGAGGCGAGAGACGCACCTCGAAATTTGCCGGCGGGCGGCCCTGCCACTCGGGTCGTCGCCGCGAAAGCCGAGGGGGATTGCCGCCGATGAGCTATTGCGTCGCCATCCAGATCGACGAGGGCATCGCGAGGGACGGACCCGTCGGCGTCATTCACTTCGACGCCTATGGCGACACCCTCGACGAGCTCCTCGGCAACAAGGTCAACCACGGCACGCCCTTCCGCCGCGCGCGCCCCGCATTATATGATGCGAGAGGGAGAGCGAGACCGGGAGGGACTAGGATGACGAGCGCGCTTGCGGCCAAGACCTGCACCCCCTGCCGAGGCGGCATCCCGCCGCTCGGCAAGAGCCAATCCGAATCCTATCTCAAGGAAGCGCCGGGCTGGACGCTCGTCGATGACGGCCGCCGCCTCGAGCGCCGCTTCGCCTTCAGGAATTTCAAGGAGGCCATGGATTTCGTCGCCAAGGTGGCAGCACTCGCCGAGAGCGAAGGGCACCATCCCGACATCGCCTTCGGCTGGGGCTGGGCTTCCGTCTCCTGGCAGACCAAGAAGATCAAGGGCCTCCACGAGAACGACTTCATCATGGCGGCCAAGACCAACGCGCTCGCCCAAGGGTGAGAAAGAGCGTTTCGCACCGGCGCCTCACCGGGCGAGAGAGGCCGCTCGCCTAGCCTCGCTCAAATTGGCTTCGCCTCGTCGTGCGCCACTTCGGGCGCCGGCTCGACGGATGCGGCCCGGCTGCGCTTACCCAGCACCTCCTCGTTATCCTGGCCGAGCCTGGGTGCCGGCCGGTCGGCGAGCGGCTCGGCCCGCGAGAAGCGCACGGGGAAATCGACGCTCACCAAGCGGCCCTCGCTCGGATGCTCGACCCGCCGGAACATGCCGACGGCGTTGAGATGTTCGTTCGCGAGGAGGTCATCGAGCGTATTCACCGGCATGCAGGGAATCTCGAGCTCCTTGAGCTCGGCGAACCATTGGGCGCGGGTCTTCAGCGGTGCCGCCTCGGCGACCACCGCATAAAGCCGGCCGATCGCGTGGCTGCGCTTCTGCGCATCGAGCACGGTCTCGTCGCTCGCCAGATCCTCGCGCCCGATATGGCGGAAGAAGCGCACCCAATGGTCGGTCATATAGGGGAGGATGGCGATGTAGCCGTCCTTGGCCCGATGGGGTCGCCGCTCGGGGGCGAGCATGCGGACATAGCCGGGGGGTGCCAGCGGGGGATCGAAGGTGGCGCCGCTCAGGTGCTCGACCAGCACGAAAGCGGTGAGACACTCGAGCATCGGCACCTCGATGAACTGGCCCGCACCCGTGCGCTCGCGCTGCAGGAGGGCCGCCAGGATCGCATTCGCCGCGTAAAGGCCGGTGACCTTGTCGGCGATGATGGTCGGCATGTAGCGCGGCACCCCGTCTTGCCCGTTGAGTGCCGCCAGGCCCGAGGCCGCCTGCACCACGTCGTCGTAGGCTTGGAGATTGCCGTAGGGCCCATCCTCGCCGAAGCCCCAGGCGGCGCAGTAGATGAGTCTCGCGTTGACGGCCGAGAGGGTCGCGTAATCGAGGCCGAGCTTGCTGATCGCACCCGGGCGCATGTTGTGAACGAAGACGTCGGCGCTTTCGACGAGGCGGAGGAGCGCGCGGCGCTCCTCGGCCTGCTTGAGGTCGAGCATCACGCTTTTCTTGTTGCGGTTGAGGTTGAGGAAAAACGGGCCCATTCCTGGGTGGCGCGAGACATCGATGTCGCGGCAGATCTCGCCCGCCGGCGATTCGATCTTGATCACCTCGGCGCCGAGGTCGCCCAGCATGAGCGTGGCATAGGGCCCGAGCACGACCGTGGTGAGGTCGACGACCCGGACGCCGGAAAGGAGCGCTCTCATCGCCCGGTGCCGAGCGGGGGGCTGTAGACGATGAGGAGCTCGAGCGCCTCGGGCCCCAGGCTCACCACCTCGTGCTCGACCCCCGGCGGAATGCGGATCACCGTCTCCGGCCCGCACTCCTCGGGCGCTGCGGCGCCGAGGCTGACGCGCGCGCGGCCCGCCAGCACGTAGACGACTTGCGCCTCGACCTCGTGCTTGTGCCGCTCGGCGATCCCGCCCGGCTCGAGCGTGCCGTGCACGAGCTCGAAGCGGCCGTTGAAGCCGGCGCCCACGAGGCGGCGGTTGAGCGTGCCGCTGTGACCCGGCGGACTGTACGAGGCGAGCTCGCGAAGCCGCGCGATCTCGCCCAGCCCCGCGCTCGCCGATTGGTTTGGCATGACAGTCATCGCGCACCCCGCTTGATAAAGGACCGTGGCGCTACTTGAGCCCGAAATAGGCGCGGCGCAAGGCGTCGTTCTCATGCATGGCGGCAACCGAGCCGGCGAAACCGATGCGCCCGCCCTCGAGCGTGTAGACGCGGTCGGCGAGCTCGAGGAACTTGACGTTCTGCTCGGCGATCAGGAGCGAGAGCCCGCTGCCGCGGAACTGGACGAGCACGCGGATCACCTCCTTGACGAAGAGCGGCGAGAGGCCGGCCGACGGCTCGTCCATGACGAGGAGCTTGGGATCTCCGGCGAGCGCCTTGGCGATGCCGAGCATCTTGCGCTGGCCGCCCGAGAGGCTGCTCGCAAGCGCCTTGCGCCGCTCGGCGAGGGCGGGAAAGATCGCGTAGAGCTCGGCCATGCGCGCCTTGAGCGCCGGCGCCGCCATGAACTGGCCGCCGATGCGCAGGTTCTCGTTCACGCTCAGGCCCGGAAAGCAGCCGGTCTCCGACATGTAGGCGATGCCTGCGCGCACGCGCCGGTCGGTGCGGAGCGTCGTGATGTCTTGGCCGCGGAAGCGGATGTCGCCGCGCCAGGCCGCAATGAGGCCCATCAGCACCTTGAGCAGGGTCGTCTTGCCCGCCCCATTGGCGCCGAGCAGCACCACGGTTTGCCGCTCGGCGACGGCGATGCCCGCACCCCACAGCACCTGGACGCGGCCGTAGCCGGCCTCGAGCGCCTTTGCCGCCAAAAGCTCAGCCGCCACTTTCCGTCCCCAGGAACACCTCGACGACCTGCCGGTCCCTGACCGCATCCGCGAGCACGCCCTCGAAGATCTCGCGTCCGGCATTGAGCACGATGACCCGGTCGGTCACCTGGTCGATGAAGCCCATGAGATGCTCGACGACGAGGAGTGCGACACCCCCGCGCGCGAGCGCCTTGAGCCGCTCCGCGACGCGGTCGAGCTCGGCCGGGTTGAGGCCGGCCGCGAGCTCGTCGACGCAGAGGAGCCGCGGGCCCGTGGCGAGCGCGCGCGCGAGATCGAGCATCTTCTGCTGCACGCTGTTGAGCTCGGCGGCGGGCCGCGCGCCCTGGCCGTCGAGCTCGAGCGAGGCAAGCAAGCCGGCGACGTCGAAAGCAGCACCGTTCCGCCCGCCGTAGCTCGCCGCCACCTCGACGTTCTCCTTGACCGTCAAGGTGAGGAACGGTTTCGGCACCTGGAAGGTACGGTTGATGCCGAGATGGACGAGGCGGTGGGACTTGAGCCCGCCGATCTCGCGGCCCCCATAGACGAGGGTGCCGCCGTCGGGCGGGTAGAGACCCGAGATGACGTTGATGCAGGTGGTCTTGCCCGAGCCGTTGGGGCCGACGAGGCCGAGGATCTCGCCCGGCATGAGATGGAAGTTGAGCCCGTCGAGCGCGCGGAAGGCGCCGAAGCGCTTGACCAGGCCTTCGACGCGGAGGAGCGGTTCCGTGGCGGCCGTGCTTGTGCGCTCAGGGAACATCGATGCCCCAGCGCCTGAAGAGCGAGACGAGGCCGTTCGGCAGGAACAGCACGAGGCCCACGATGAGCAGCCCGTAGATGAGCTGGAAGTATTGCGGCGTCGAGATGCCGATCGTGTTGTAGATGCCGTAGAGAATGATGACGCCGAGGATCGGCCCGGTGATGGTGGCGATGCCGCCGAAGAGCGCGAAGACGATGGCGAAGATGCTGAAATCCGGGCTGAACACGGTCTCCGGGTAGAAGACCGAGACGTACCAGGCAAAGACTCCACCGATGAGGCCTGCGACGAGCGCGCTCAAGAGCCAGGCAATGACGCGCCCGCGCACCACGTCGATGCCCGCCATGCCGGCGCTGATCGCATCCTCGCGGATCGCCTGGAGCGAGAGCCCGAAGCGCGAGTTGCGCAGATAGACGACGAGGCCAAGCGTCAAGGCCATGAAGGCGACCGCCGTGCCATAGCTCAGATTGGGGCTGAATACGCCCGAGAGGCTGATGCCGTAAGGGCCCTCGGTGATGTCCTGGAGATTCGGGTTCGAGACGATCTGGAAGACGGCGAGCGAGGCCGCGAGATTGGCGATGGCGAAATAAGCCCCCGAGAGGCGCAGGAGCGGCGTCAAGAGGAGGCCGAGGAGGAGTGCCGCGAGCGCGCCCGCGGCGAGGGCGGGGAGCGGGGTCATGTGAAGATGGATGACGGCGAGCGAGAAGCCGTAGGCGCCCGTGCCGAAGAAGCCCGCGTAGCCGAAGGGCAAGTAGCCGGTAAAGCCGTAGATGACGTTGACCCCCTGCGCCAAGGTGAGGAACACCACGAAATTGAAGAGAAGGAGCTGGTTCGAGTAGAGAAACGGCAGGAGTGCCGCCGCCGCCACCACCGGCACGAGGACGAGGAGCGCGTGGCCGAGTGCCCTAGGCACGGCGCACCTGCCGCCCAAGCAGCCCGCTCGGCCGCACGAGAAGGATGAAGATGAGGAGGAGATAGGGGAGCAGATTGGCCCAGGAGCTGAAGTAGCTCTGCATGAACATCAGCGAGATGCCGTAGACGATGCCGCCGAGCACGGTGCCGAGCGGATTGCCGAGCGAGCCGACCACGATCACGGCGAAGGAGGTGATGTTGATGTCGACGCCCATCGCAGGCGTCACGCTGCCGAGCATGAAGGGCGCAAACACGCCAGCCGTAGCGGCAAGCGCGAGTCCGATGCCGAAGGCGATCGCCGAGACCCTGTGCACGTCGATCCCCGTCGCCAACGCCTCCTCGCGATGCACCATCACGGCGCGCGTCAGATAACCGAGGCGGGTTCGGTAGAGATAAAGATAGATGCCGAGCACGGCGAGGCCGCTCGCGATGCCACTCACGACCCAGGCGGCGGGAAAGCTCTGGCCCAGGAGCCTGACCGGCCCGCTGCCGAGCACGTTGCCGGGGATCGAGCGCTCGCTCGTCCCGAAGGCGATGGTGGTGAGCGCCTCGATCACCTGGGAGAGGCCGAAGAAGAGGATGATCGACAGCATCTCCGGATCCTTGGCGGTGAGAAGCCGCGGCACGAAGAGATAGTAGAGCGGCAGGCCGACGAGCGCGAAGGCGGCGAGGATCAGGAAGACGGAGACGAGCGGGTCGACGCCCGCGAGATTGAAGAGCCAGAACGCCGCGAAGGCGCCCAGCATCAGGAAATCGCCGTGCGCCAGATTGACGATGCGCATGACGCCGAAGGTGAGGTTGAGGCCGAGCCCGACCAGGCTGAAATAGAGACCGAACAGGAGCCCGGCGAGAAGCGTGTACTCGAGCATCGCGGGCTAGGCCCCGATCCTGCTCGCGTGCGCGCCGAAGAACGAAGCGACCGGTCCGCTCACATGGCGGGATAGATGGGCTTCCCCGTCGCCACCTCGTGGGGATAGACGACGACGAATTTGACGCCGCCCTTGCCGTCGGACTCGATCTGGCCGAGCGGTGTGATCTCGCCGATCTGGGCGCCGGTGTCGTCGAGCTCGAAGGTGCCGTCGAGCGTCTTGAGCTTGCCCGAGAGGCTGAAGATCGCCTTCCTCAAGTCGAGCTGATCGAGGCTCGTCGCGACTGCGAGGGCCGACTCCAGCACCAGCCCCGTCGTGTAGCCCGCGACCGAGTTGAAGCCGAACTCGACCTTGGCGTCGGCGTATTTCTTCTCCCAAGCGGCACGGAAGTCGGCAAGCGACAGGCCGACCTCGGGCTTGTACTCGATCACCGAGGAGGGCACGTAGGTGAAGACGTGCTCGAGGCCCTTGGCGCCGACGTTTTTCTCAAGGAGCTCGGTCTCGAGGCCGGGATAGATGGCGAACAGCCACTTGAACCTGATGCCGCCGTCCTGGAGGTTGCGCAGGAACGAGATGTCGTTGTTGGGATAGCCGAGCTCGACTACCGCGTCGGGATTGGTCGCGCCGATGTTGTTGATGAGGACCGTGTAGCTCGTCGTGTTGGTCGGAACACCCTGATCGTAGACGATTTCGACGGGCGCCTTGCTCTCCTTGATGAAGGCACGCACCGCGTTCGCCTGGGTGCCGGTGAAATCGTTGGTCGAGTAGAGAATGGCGATGCGCTTGATGCCGAGCGCGGGCCCGTCCTTGGTGAGGAAGTCGGCGATGTACTTGGGCCAGATGCTCGAGACCGGATCGGACATCAGCGCGATGTAGGGATTGTCCTTGGTGAAGAAGGTGGCCCCGGTGCCCGTCTGGTCGATCAGCAGCATCTTGTGGTCGCGCGCGATGGGGACCGCGACCGAGGTGAGCACCGAGCCCGAATCCGAGATCAGGATGTCGACCTTGTCCTGGGTGATGAGCTGATTGTAGAGCGTGGCCGCGGTCGCCGTGTTGCTCTGGTCGTCGTATTCCACGAGCTTCAAGGGAATCTTCTTGTTGAAGGCCTTGACGAACACCCCGCCTTCCGCGTTCTTCGCGTCGGCCCACAGCTTGAGCCCGTAGTGGACGGGCATGGAGATGCTGGCGAAGTTGCCCGAGGAGGCGTAAAGCGTGCCGAGTTTTATTTCCGAAGGCGCGTCGGCGGCGCGGGCGGAGCAAGTAATCGCGACAAACGATCCGATTAATACTCCGCATATCAAGCTGCGAACCATTTGTCTCCTCCCGCAATATTTTGAGTTTGCCGGCGAACCTTACCGCCCGCGCCGCACGGAGTCAACCGCAGCGCCGGGCCCGACGCGTGCTAGGATGGCGCCGACGCGCAACCACCGGCCCGGGACATGAGCGCCGAAAAAGCCCCTGCCCTCCTCGCCCTCGATTGGGGTACCACCTCGCTGCGCGCCTTCCTCGTCACGGCCGACGGAACCGCCGTCGGGCGCCTCAGCGCACCGCGCGGCATCCTCCAGCTGAAAGACGGCGATTTCGCCGCCGCCTACGAGGAGATCGCCGGCGACTGGCTCGCGCGCTATCCCCAGCTGCCGGCGATCGCCTGCGGCATGATCGGCAGCCGGCAAGGCTGGCGCGAGGCGCCCTATGCCGAGGCCCCGGCCGGATTGGCGGAGCTTGCGAAGGGGCTCGTCTCGGTCGCAGGCCGCAACGGCCACCGCCTCGCGATCGTGCCGGGCGTTGTCTTTCGTGCCGCAGCTGCACCCCCCGATGTGATGCGCGGGGAGGAGACGCAGATGCTGGGGGCACTCGCCGACGCTGACCCCGCCGGGCCCACGGTCTTCGTGCTGCCGGGCACGCACAGCAAATGGGCGATCGCGGAAGCGGGGCGTATCGTCTGGTTCGCCACCTTCATGACCGGCGAGCTCTATGCCGTGCTCAAGGCCGAGAGCATCCTCGGCCGGCTCATGACGGGCGAGGGGGAGGATACGCGGAGCTTCCGTCTCGGTCTCGCGCGCGCCGCCGATGCATCGCCGGCTGCAGGCGCTCTCCTCCACAAGCTCTTCAGCGCGCGCAGCCTCGCCCTCTTCGATGAGCTGCCCGCCACGGGGATCGCTTCTTATCTCTCGGGGCTTCTCATCGGCAGCGAGATCGACGAGGCACTCGCCGCCGTCTCGGCACGGCTCGGCTTGAGGCCGCTCTGCGTCACGCTGATCGGCGAGGCCGCGCTCTCGCGTCTCTATCGAGAGGCGCTCGGAGCGAGGGGCATCGAAGGCCGCCTGGCCGAGCCGGATGCGACGGCGCGCGGCCTGCTTGCGATCGCGCAAGCGGCGGGATTGCTCGGCTGGTGAGGCACGAACCGTTTCACCCCACCTGTCGAGCCAAGTGCCCGCGCAGTCCTGGCCTCAGGCGCGCCTCACACCGGCTTGAAGGCGGGGTCGATGGCGACATCGATGAGCGCAGGCGCGCCGCTCGCGAGCGCCTCCTCCACGAGCCGAATCGTCTCGGGCGTGGTCTCGGCGTGCCCGGCCTTGATGCCGAGCGCGCGCGCCAGGCCGACGTAGTCGATCGCGGGATCGACGAGGTCCATCCCGACATAGATGTCGCTTTGCGCGGCGTGGCCCTTGAGCGCGTTCACCCGCTGCTTGAGGATGCGGTAGGAGCGATTGTTGAAGATGACGAAGACGACCCCGATGCGGTAATGCGCCGCCGTCCACAGCGCCTGGCAGCTGTACATGGCGCTGCCGTCGCCGATAAGGGCCACCACGGCACGCTCGGGGAGTGCCAGCTTGACCCCGATCGCGGCGGGCAGCCCCCAGCCGATGCCGCCCCCGCCCAAGCCGTAGAAGCTTTGCGGATCGTCGCTCTTGAGAAGCCGGCGCAGGCCCGCGCCGGAGGAGATCGTCTCGTCGACCACGACCGTATCCGCCGGCAGCATGTCGGCGAGAGCCGAGAGCAGCGCCAAGGGCTGAATGGGCGACTTCGCGGCCGCGGCCTTGGCCTGCGCCTTGATGGCCGCGCGCTCGGCGGCGACCGTTCGCTTGACCCCCTCGAGGCGCGCGCGCGCACGCGTGCGCGCGTCGGCGGTCATGCGCTCGTCCAAGGCGCGCGTGAGCTCGGGGAGCGTCGCCGCCGGATCGCCCAGGAGGGCCACCTCCTCGCTGTAGTTCTTGCCGAGCTCCCAAGCATCCATGTCGAGGTGGATGATCTTGAGCCCCGCCGGGATGGACTCGCCCGCCGAGGGAAGCGAGAGCGTGAAGAGATCGCCGCCCACCGAGAAGAGGAGATCGAATTCGGCAAGCGCCGCGCGCCAGGATGTCGCCAGGCGCGCGACGGTGCCGCGGAAGAGCGGATGGGAGGCCGGGAATGAGGCGGTATTGGCCACCCCCTCGGCGAAAACCGTGGCGCCGATGAGCTCGGCGAGCTCGACGAGCTCGCGATGCGCGCGGCACCGCGCGACCGCGGCGCCGGCGATGATCAGCGGACGCTCGGCCGCGGCGAGGAGGGCGGCGGCGGCCTCGATCGCCTGGGCGTCGGCGCGCATGCGCGGGGCCACGCGCGTCGGCGCGCCGAGCTCGATGTCGTCCTCGGCATTGAGAACGTCGCCGGGGAGGGAGAGGAAGACCGGACCCGTGGGCGGTGCCAAGGCGGTCTTGGCGGCGCGATGCACCATGCGCGGCAGGTCGGCGAGCCGGCGCACCTCGGCCGACCATTTGACGAAGGGCCGCGCGATCGGGGGCAGGTCGGCCCACAGGAACGGCTCGGTCACGCTGAAGCTCTGATCCTGCTGGCCTGCGGTCACCAGGATGGGCGCTCCGCATTTCTGCGCATCGTAGAGCATGCCCAAGGCGTTGCCGAGGCCGGGGGCGACGTGGAGGTTGACGGCCGCGAGGCTGCCGCTCGCCTGGGCATAGCCGTCGGCCATCGACATCACGGCCCCCTCGTGGAGGCCGAGCACGTAGCGCAGCTCGTTCTCGACCGCGAACGCATCCATGAGCGCAAGCTCGGTCGTGCCGGGATTGCCGAAGAGGAACTTGACCCCTTCTTGTTTCAAGAGCTCGATGAAGGCGCGCTTTCCGGAAATGCGGGGCAAGGCACTCTCCGTTCCTTGGTGTCGCTGCCAAGCGTCGGGGCAGGTGTCGGCTTGGATGGCTTAACGCGTGTGGCTGTGGACGTCGGCGGCCGCGTGGCGCGTGAGGATGTCGCGCGCGAGCTGCCGGCGCTCGGGGGTCTCGGCGCGCACCCACAGCAGCACCGCACCCTGCTCGAGGGCGGTTGCGAATTCGCGCGTATGCGGGGTGGCGCGCACCTCGCTCAGGAGCTCGAATGCGGCCATGCCGCCGAGCCCCGCCGCAATCGCGCCGGCGACCGCAGCGCCGATCGCACCCGAGGCAAGAAGGATGAGGCCCGCCGCCGTGATCGGTTCGAGATACTTGGCCTCGCCTACGAG
>DASPPM010000369.1:0-11677 GCA_035625535.1 Alphaproteobacteria bacterium | reverse complement strand
CGAAGGTGTCACGACGGCACCTTCGGTCGTCGAGCTCGCGCGCCGGCTCGGCGTCGACATGCCGATCTCGCGCGCCGTGACGCAAGTGCTGCACGAGGGGGCGGCGATCGACGCGACCATCGAGCGGCTGCTCGCGCGCCCCTTCAAGAGCGAGCGGCTCAGCAGCGCCGGAACCTAGGGAGAAGCCGAGGCGAAGGACGATTGCCCGAGCGAGGAACGATGGCCCATTGGCTTTTCAAATCCGAGCCTAGCGCGTTTTCGTGGGACGATCTGGTGAGAAAGGGGAGCACCCCTTGGGACGGCGTGCGCAACCACCAGGCGGCCAACAACATGAAGGCGATGAAGCTCGGCGAGCGCGGCTTCTTCTATCACTCGGTCGAGGAGAAGCGCATCGTGGGCGTCGTCGAGGTCGTAGGTCCCTACCGCCCCGACCCGAGCGACGCGAGCGGCCGCTTCGGCATGGTGGAGGTGCGTCCGCTCATGGCGGTGAAGCACCCGGTGACGCTCGCCGAGATCAAGGCCGAGCCGCGCCTGGCGAAGCTCGCCCTCGTGCGCCAGTCGCGCCTTTCGGTCGTCCCCATCGGCGAGGCGGAGTGGCGCCTCCTCTCGGCCATGGCGGGGATCAAGGCCTGAGGGGAGCCTGCACACGATGAGCGAAGCGGCCGCAGCGCGCTATCTCTGCCGGCTCGAGGAGATCCCGAACGGCCAAGGGCTCGGCTTCGCCTTCGGCGAGGGCGAGCGCCGCACGCTCATCTTCGTGGTGCGCCAGGGCGGGCGCGTCTACGGATATCGCAACAGCTGTCCCCACATCGGCACGCCGCTCGACATGATTCCCGACCGCTTCATGACGCACGACAAGCGCCACATCCTGTGTATGACGCATGGCGCGCGCTTCCGCGTCTATGACGGCTATTGCTTCACCGGGCCCTGCCAGGGCCTCTCGCTCGCCAAGCTCCCCTTGGCACTCGAGGACGGTCAGGTCTTTCTCGTGGGGCGCTAATCAGTGCCTCTCCGGCGCCGCGCTTCAAGAAGACGTTCGGCCTGCGCCAGATTGCGCGCGACGCGCTCTGCGTAATAGCGGACGGGCGCCGAGCGAAAAACCCCCAGCGCCGCGCGATAGGCCGCGACCGCCTCCTCGAGCAGCGACGTCCCCGCCTCGCGCTCGCCGAGCACGCGCAGCGCGTTGCCGAGATTGTTCTCTGTCATGGCCCAATCCAAGGGCGCGCGCCCGCGGGTGTGGACCTCGAGCGCAGCGCGATAGGCCGCGACCGCCTCCTCGAGCCGCGTGCTCCCCTCCTCGCGCTCGCCGAGCGCCTGAAGCGCCGTGCCGAGATTGTTCTGCGTCATGGCCCAATTCAAGGGCACGCGCTCGCGGGTGCGCACCTCCAGTGCCAAGCGATAGGCCGCAACCGCCTCCTCGAGCCGCACGCTCCCCTCCTCGCGCCGGCCGAGCGTCTGCAGCGTGTTGCCGAGATTGTTTTGCGTCATGGCCCAATCGAGCGGTGCGCGCTCGCGGCTGTACACCTCGAGCGCCGCGCGATAGGCCGCGACCGCCTCCTCGAGCGACACCCCTCCCTCCTCGCGCTCGCCGAGCGCGCGAAGCACGTTGCCGAGATTGTTTTGCGTCATGGCCCAATCGAGCGGCACGCGCTCGCGGCTGTAGACCTCGAGCGCCGCGCGATAGGCCGTGACCGCCTCCTCGAGCGGCACCCTCCCCTCCTTGCGCTCGCCGAGGGCGCGAAGCACATTGCCGAGATTGTTCTCAGTCGCGGCCCATTCGAGCGGCACGCGCTCGCGGCTGTACACCTCGAGCGCCGCGCGATAGGCCACGGCCGCCTGCTCGAGCAGCACCGTCCCCCTTTCGCGCTCGCCGAGTGCCTGAAGCGCCATGCCGAGATTGTTCTGCGTCGCGGCCCATTCGAGCGGCACGCGCGCGCGGGTGCGCACCTGGAGCGCCGCACTATAGGCCGCGGCCGCCTGCTCGAGCCGCAACGTCCCCTCCTCGCGCTCGCCGAGCGCCCAAAGCGCGGCGCCGAGATTGTTCTGTGCTTCGCCCCATTGGAGCGGCGCGCGCGCGCGGCTATACACCTGAAGCGCCGCGCGATAGGCGGCGACCGCCTCCTCGAGCAGCATCTTGCTTCCCTCGCGCTCGCCGAGCGTGCGAAGCGCCGTGCCGAGACTGCTCTGCGTCATGGCCCAATCGAGCGGCACGCGCTCGCGGCTCAGCACCTCGAGCGCGGCGCGATAGGCCGCAACCGCCTTCTCGGCCCAACGCGAATCGCCGATCTCTTTGCCCAGCACGGAACACACAAGGCCGAATGCGGCGCGGAGATGTGCCAAGCGCGCCTCCGGCACGCCGGGCGGCGGGGTCGCGAGCAGGCCCTCGATGCGCGCGGCAATGGGCCTCAGCCGATCGACCAGATAATGACCGGCTTCCCCGCTCGGGGGCACGAGGGAGGCCAGCACCACGCCGGCAAGCACTTCGGCCACATCCGGGCCGAAATCCTGCGGCAGATCGAGGGTGCCGCCGAGGCGATGGCCCTTGGCGTCGCCGCCCTCGCCTTCGGCGGCGAGGAAGCGGAGACGAAGGACCGCGTCCTCCTTGCCGACTGCGCCCGCGACGAGGATATTCGCGCCCCGCGCCGCGAGCCAAGCCTGCCCTTGGCGTACGGCGACGGCCTGGTCGTCGGCGATGTCGGCGGCATCGCCGAGCCGAAGGGCCTTGCCTTCGCGCAGGACGCGCAGGCCCGCCGCTCCCTGCTCAAGGGCGCGTTGGACGTGCTTGGTCTGGGTGAGATCGGCATCGTCGCCGTCGAGATCGGCCATGAGTACGGCGAACCGCGCTCCGGGCGCTCGCCATGCCGATTGCGCGCCGACCAAACGAAAGAGACGCCGCGGATGAACATTTTGCAAAAGCCGGCCAAAAGCCGATCCCCCCTTTGATTCGAACGTCGGCATGATGACTCGGCCCTTCGATCGGCAATCCGCTCAAAACACTTATACTGCGCCTAAGGGATCACGTCCGTACTCGTGCAAAGGGGGCGCGGGTGGGCTCAAAGCACGCGCAGAGGGGCGGGCGGGCGCGCCCTGCCTCATGAACATCAGAAATCGATGCAGCGGCCCTTGCGCTCCCAGTCGCCGTAGCGGGTCGGCTCGGGACCCTCGGGACCGCCCGTTTCGGGGAGTTTTTTGGCCGGCTGAGGGCTGGCCGGCGGCCGTCCCTCACCCTCCCGTTGCTTTGCAACGGGCCCCTCCCTCTCCCGCAGGCGGGAGAGGGGCTTTGGCTCGGCGCTCGATTTCTCGCTCTCCGGCGCGCAGGAGAGGGTTGGGGTGGGGGATTTCTTGTCGCTCATGCCGACGACCATAGGTCGCCGTCGCTTGATTGCCAAGCCTTGATGACGGCGGACGAAGCCCCATCTATGGCAACATGAACACGCTGCGTACCGGACTGCTGATTGCGGCGCTGACCGCGCTTTTCATGGCCGTGGGCTATCTCATCGGCGGAGAGAGCGGCATGGTGGTTGCCTTCCTCGTGGCCGCCGCGACGAACCTCTTCGCCTATTGGAATTCCGACCGTATGGTGCTCCGCCTCTATGGCGCGCGCGAGGTCGACCGTGCCGCGGCCCCCGGGCTTTACGGCATCGTCGAGCAGCTCGCCGCCCGCGCCGGGATCCCGATGCCGCGCGTCTATGTCATCGACCAGCCGCAGCCCAACGCCTTTGCCACCGGGCGCGACCCGGCGCACGCCGCGGTCTGCGTCACCAGCGGCCTCCTGCGCATCGTGAGCCAGGAGGAGCTCGCGGGCGTGCTCGGCCACGAGCTCGGCCACATCAAGCACCGCGACACGCTCACCATGACGATCACCGCGACGATCGCAGGTGCCATCGGCATGCTCGCCAACTTCGCCTTCTTCTTCGGCGTCTTCGGCGCACGCGACGAGCGCGACAATCCGCTCGGCTTCGTGGGCACGCTCCTCGTGGGGCTGTTGGCGCCGATTGCGGCCTCCCTCGTCCAGCTCGCCATCAGCCGCAGCCGCGAGTACGAGGCCGACCGCGCGGGGGCGGAGGTCTCCGGCCACCCGCTCTGGCTCGCCTCGGCGCTCGAGAAGATCGAGGCGCATGCGCGCGCGACCCCCAACGCGGTTGCCGCAGCACACCCCGCCACGGCGCATCTCTTCATCGTCAACCCGATCGCAGGTATGCGTCTCGACAACCTCTTCGCGAGCCACCCCGCGGCCGCGGACCGCATCCGGCGCCTGCGCAAGATGGCGGGCGTCGCCGGCCCTTGGGGCTGAGCCCCCCTACACCCGCGCGTCCGCATTTTCTCACCACCAGCGAAAGCGTCGCGGGGCTAAGCTGCGGCTTGGCTTGAGGACGAGAGCATGCCTAAGCGAAGCACCCCCCATAAGCCCGAGGCCAAGCCTGCCTTGGCAGTACCCAAGGGCGGCAAGCCCGCGGGTGCGCGGCCATCGGCGCGCGGCGTGGCACTCGAGCTCTTGAGCGCGGTGCTGGAGAAGAAGCGCCCGCTCGACGAGCTCCTCGAGGGCAACCGCCCGTTGGCGGCTCTCGAGCCGCGCGACCGCGCCTTCGCCTACCTCATGACGGCGACGGTGCTGCGTCGCCTCGGCCAGATCGACGCCCTCATCGCCCATGCGCTCGCGCACCCGCTGCCCGCCAAGGCGGCAACGGCGCAGAGCCTCCTGCGCCTCGGTGTTGCCCAGCTCCTCTTTCTCAAGGTCCCGGCCCACGCCGCCGTGGGCGAGACGGTCGAGCTCGCCGAGGCGATGAGCTGGGGCGGCTTCAAAGCTCTCATCAACGCCGTGCTGCGCCGGCTCGGGGCCGAGGGCGAGGCCCTCGTCGCGGCCCAGGACGCCCCGCGCCTCAACACGCCGGAATGGCTCTGGCAGAGCTGGAGCCGGGCCTATGGCGAGGTAGTGGCGCGCGACATTGCCGCGGCCTGTCTCGAGGAGCCGCCCCTCGACCTCACGGTCAAGTCCAACGCGGAAGGCTGGGCCGCCGAGCTCGAGGCCGAGCTCCTGCCGACGGGCGGCTTGCGCCGGCGGGCGGGCGGCGACGTGAAAGCGCTCGCCGGCTTCGCCGAGGGCGCCTGGTGGGTGCAGGACGCGGCCGCGGCACTGCCGGCACGCATGCTCGGCCAAGTCGCGGGAAAACGCGTCCTTGATCTCTGCGCGGCACCCGGCGGCAAGACGGCGCAGCTGGCCCTCGCCGGCGCCAAGGTGACGGCGCTCGAGCGCTCCGCCCATCGCCTGCGGCGGCTCGCGGAAAATCTCGCGCGGCTCCGTCTCAGTGCCGAACTCGTCGCCGCGGACGTCGAGCTGTGGCGGCCCGACGAGCCGGCAGACGCCGTCCTCCTCGACGCGCCCTGCACGGCCACGGGAGCGCTCCGGCGGCATCCCGACATACGCCATCTCAAGACGCCCGCCGACGTGACGCGCATGGCGGCCGAGCAGGACCGCCTCCTCAAGGCGGCACTGGCCATGCTCCGCCCGGGCGGGCTTCTCGTCTACGCCGTGTGCTCGCTCGAGCTGGAGGAGGGGCCGGCGCGCATCGCCCACTTGTTGGGCGCGGGCGCCCCTTTGAGGCGGCGTCCGCTCGAGGCGAGCGAGATCAACGGGCTCGCGGAGCTCGTGACTCCCGAGGGTGATCTGCGCACGCTGCCGTGCCATTTCGCCGAGCGCGGCGGACTCGACGGCTTCTACGCCTGCCGACTCGAGCGGCTCTAACGCTGCGTCCGAAGACTCTTACCACGGAGGTCACGGAGATCACGGAGAAGAGAAGCAAGGTTTTAGCGCAGAGGACGCGGGGGTTCGTGGTGGACGCGGAGGAGAGAAAAATTCTTTGCGTCCTCCGCGCTTCCTCTCTGACCACCGCGTTAAGTCTTGCTGTTCTGCTCCGTGGCCTCCGTGATCTCCGTGGTAAATCCTTCAAGATTCCGCCGCCATTGCGCCCATGGCCCCGCTTGCGGGTGACTCCCCAAGCTGATAGGAAGCTTGCCATGTCCCATGCGGTCCGCATCGCGCCCTCCATCCTCTCGGCCGACTTCGCGAAGCTGGGCGAGGAGGTGCGCGCGGTCTCGGCCGCGGGCGCCGATCTCATCCACATCGACGTGATGGACGGCCATTTCGTGCCCAACCTCACCATCGGACCCGCGGTCGTGAAGGCGCTGCGCCCGCACTCCTCGCTTCCCTTCGACGTGCATCTCATGATAGCGCCCGTCGATGCCTACGTTTCCCCCTTCGCCGAGGCCGGCGCCGACATCATCACCGTGCATCCGGAGGCGGGGCCGCATCTCCACCGCACCCTCCAGCTCATCAAGTCGCTCGGCAAGAAGGCGGGCGTGGCACTCAATCCCGCCACTCCCGCCGACGCCATCGACTACGTGCTTGGCGATCTCGACCTCGTGCTCGTCATGAGCGTCAATCCCGGCTTCGGCGGCCAGAGCTTCATCTCCTCCCAGCTCGACAAGATCGCGGCGCTCCGGGCGAGGATCGACAAGCTCGGCAAGGCGATCGACCTCGAGGTCGACGGCGGCATCAATTTCGAGACGGCGCGCGCCGCGGTGGCGGCGGGTGCGGACGTGCTGGTCGCCGGCACGGCGACCTTCGGCGGCGGCCCGGCCTCCTACCGCAACAACATCGCTCGCTTGCGCGGAGTCGACTGATGGCGCTGCCGCGCGCGGGAAGCTGCGGAGCGCGCCGATGAGCCCAGCCGCGGAATTCTCGGAATCGCCCCTTCGTCGGCTCCGCGCGCGAGCGGCGAAGCGCCTCGAGCGCCTGGTGTTCTCGAGTGCCTTTTATCGGGCGCTCCTCTTCGGCAGCACGCCCGCGAACCTCCTCGCGACAGCGGAGGGGCCCGCCGGCGACGCGCGGGCTGGCGCCGCCGTCCTCGCCGGCGAGTGGCTGCTCGCGGGCGAACGACTCGCCGCCGAGGATCCGTTCAAGCGCGCGCCGAGCCCGACTGCCACGGCTGCACTCGCGGCGGCGAGCGCCAAGGTGCCGGAGGCGGCTTCGCCCGCGGCAACCGAGGAGGCACTCGGCGGCGCGAGCGAGCCGGTCTTGATAGCACTCCACGGCTTCCGCTGGCTTGCCGACCTCGCCGCCGTCAACAAGGACGCGGCGCGCGAGAGGGGGCGGGCGCTCATCGCGAGCTGGATCGAGCGCTACGGCGAGTGGTCGCCCCTTGCCTGGCGCGCGGACGTGCTGGGCCGCCGCCTCAGCGCCTGGCTCGCCTTCTATCCCGTCCTCTCGAGCGGCGCCGACGACGCCTGGCGCCGCCGCTTCCTGCGCAGCACGGCGCGCCAGACGCGCCATCTTGGCCGGCTCGCTCGGTTGGGCGGCGGCAGCCTCGGGCCGGCGGGCCACGGCAGGCTCGAGGCCCTCGTTGCCTGTGTGGAGGCCGCGGCTTGCCTGCCGAGGGGGAAGGATCGCCTGGCCAAGCCCGTCGCCCGCTTCCTCAGCGAGCTCGAGCGCCAGGTGCTGCCCGACGGCGGCCATTACCAGCGCAGCCCCGCCGTCCATCTCGCCGTGCTCGACATGCTGGTGCGCCTGCGCGCGACGCTCTTGGCCGGCCGCCACGCAGTGCCGCCGGCATTGCAGGCGGCGATCGACCGCATGGCCCCCATGCTGCGCTTCTTCCGCCACGGCGATGGCCGTCTCGCTCTCTTCAACCACACGGCCGAGGAGAGCGAGGTCGCGATCGATGCCGTGCTCAAGCGGGCCGATGCGCCGGGGAAGCCGCCCGCCTCCGCCCCCCACACGGGCTTCCAGCGCCTCGAGGCCGGTGCCGGCCTGGCGATCATGGACAGCGGCCCCCCGCCGCCGCCCGAGAGCGAGGCCTACGCCCATGCCGGCACGCTCAGCTTCGAGCTCTCCCACGGCACGGAGCGCGTGATCGTGAACTGCGGCGCGCGGCCTTATGCCACGGGCGATTGGCTCACGGCGCAGCGCGCGAGTGCCGCCCACTCCACCCTCGTGTTGGCGGACACCAACTCCTCCGATTTCCTCGCCCCTCACGGCCAACAGACCGGCCGTATCGGCCGGCGCCCGCGCCACGTGCTCGCCCGGCGCGAGGAGGCGGACGGCGCCGTCCTCGTCGATGCGAGCCACGACGGCTATGAGCCGCCCTTCGGCGTGCTGCACCGCCGCCGTCTCTATCTCGCGGCGGACGGCGACGACTTGCGCGGCGAGGACCGCCTCGCGCGCATCCGCGTCGATCACAGGCCGCTTGCCTTTGCCGTGCGCTTCCATCTCCATCCCGACGTGCAGGCCTCCCTCATGCAAGACGGCAAGGCGGCACTCTTGCGCACGGCGGGCCGCATCGGCTTCCGCCTCGATGCCGCGGGCGGCCGCCTGGTCATCGCGGAGAGCATCTATTTGGGTGCCGCGAGCGGCTCGAGGCGCAGCGAGCAGATCGTCATCGAGAGCACGCTCGCCGGCAAGGAGGCGGTGGTAAAGTGGTCCTTGAAGCGTCTGGGCGGGGGGTAGAGCCAGGTCGTGTGCGGCATCGTCGGCAGGGTGGCGCTTCATGGCATCGAGCGCGCGAGCTTGGCGCCGCGGCTCGAGGCGGCGATCGAGCGCCTGCTGCCGCGCGGGCCGGACTCGCAAGGGCGCTTCATGGACGAGCGTTGCGCGCTCGGCTCGACGCGGCTCGCCATCGTCGACCTCTCGCCCGCGGGCGCCCAGCCCATGGCGCGCGCCGGGCTGGTGATCAGCTACAACGGCGAGATCTTCAATTTCCCCAAGCTGCGCGAAGAGCTCCAGGCGCTCGGGCGTCAGTTCGTCGGCCACTCCGACACCGAGGTGCTGCTCGAGGGCTGGCGCGAGTGGGGCTCGGGGCTGCTGCCTAGGCTGCAAGGCATGTTCGCCTTCGGACTATGGGATCAGGCAGCAGGCGAGCTCGTCCTCGCGCGCGACCGCTTCGGCAAGAAGCCTCTGCTCTATCGCCACGCCGACGCCACCCTCGATTTCGCGTCCGAGCTCGTGGCCTTGCAATGCCTCGCCGGCAGCGCGGGTACGCTCGACAGGACGGCCCTCAGGCTCTATTTCGCGCTCCGTTATCTGCCGGAGCCCTGGTCGATCCTCGAAGGCGTGCGCAAGCTGCCGGCGGGGCATTTCGCGCGCTTCTCCAAGGCGGGCCTCAAGATCGAGCGCTGGTACGATTTGGCCTCTCAGCGTCCGGCGCGGTTCGCAAGCGCCGAGGAGGCGACGGCCGACTTGCGCGAGCGCCTCGATGAGGCGGTGAAGGCGCGCCTCATCGCCGACGTGCCGATCGGCGCCTTCCTCTCGGGTGGCATCGATTCGGCGATCGTGGTGAGCCTCATGGCGCGCCATGTGCCGCGCGTGCGCACCTTCACGGTCGGCTTCGCCGATGCGGCCGACTATTACGAGGAGCGCCCGGCGGCGCGCCGGGTGGCCGAGCATCTCGGCACCGCGCACACCGAGATCGCGGTCACGCCCAAGGAGGCGCTCGCAGCCCTCGATGCGGTGTGGGACGGGCTCGACGAGCCCTTCGCGGACAGCTCGGCCCTGCCCCAATACATCGTCGCGCGCGAGACGCGGCGCCACGTGACCGTGGCGCTTTCGGGCGACGGCGCCGACGAAGTCTTCGGCGGATACCGCAAATACCAGGGCGAGCTTTTGGCCCTCCGCTACGCCTCCTTACCGGGCTGGCTCAAGCACGCGGCGCTGGTTCCCTTCGCCTGGCTGCCCGAGGACAAGAGCCGTCCGCTCCTGGAGCGCGCGCGCAGGCTGCGCCGCTTCTCAGCACACGGCTGGAAGGACGCAGCAGGACGCCAAGCCGGCTGGGCGCGCAATCTCGAGGAGGACGAGCTCGACCAGCTTTTCGCCGAGCCCGCGGAAGCCCCCAAGCTCGAGGCGCTCGTCGAGGGCCTGCGCGCGGACGTGCGCGACGAGGACGCCATCAATGCCATGCTCGGCGCCGACTTGGGCCTCGGGCTCGTGGGCGACATGCTGGTCAAGGTCGACCGCATGAGCATGGCCGCGAGCCTCGAGGTGCGCTGCCCCTTCCTCGACCATCACGTCGTCGAATGCGCCGCGGCGATGCCCGGCCGCTTCAAGCTGGCAGCGGGTGCCGGCAAGCGCATCCTCAGCCGCAGCTTCGCCGACCAGCTGCCTGCGGAGGTCTTCGCGCGGCCCAAGAAAGGCTTCGAGGTTCCCATCGCAGAGTGGCTCAAGGGCGAGCTCGGCGAGCTCGTCCGGCGCGCCACCGACCCCGCGCGTCTCAAGCGCCAGGGCCTGTTCCGGCCGGAGCTGCCGCTGCGCTGGAAGCGCCAACTCGAGGGCGGGCGGCGCGACAGCTCGGCCCAGCTCTGGAGCCTCATCGCCTTCCAAGCCTGGTCGGAGAGGCGTCTTCCGGCATGAAGATCTGCCAGCTTTGTGCCGTCGACTTCACGCTCTATCATTTCCTCGTGCCCCTCATGATGGGGCTCGAGGAGGCCGGGCACGAGGTCATCGGCGTTTGCTCCGACGGGCCCTATCTCGACAAGGTGCGCGCGCTCGGCCTCGCGGTCGAGCCGGTCGAGATCGCGCGCAGCTTCGGCGTCATCAAGCATATCGCCGCCTACCGCCGGCTCCTGGCGCTGTTCCGGCGCGAGCATTTCGACATCGTCCACCTCCACACCCCGGTCGCAGCCTTGATCGGCCGCTTCGCCGCTTGGCACGCGGGCGTGCCGAAGATCGTCTACACCGCGCACGGTTTCTATTTCCACGACGGGATGCCGGCGTGGAAACGCACGCTCTTCATCTCGCTCGAATGGCTCGCGGGGCGCTTGACCGACGTGCTCTTCACCCAGGCGCAAGAGGACGCCGAGTCGGCACGGCGCTACCATCTCTGCCGAGGCGGCATCGTCGCCGCGATCGGGAACGGGGTCGACAGCCGGCGCTTCCACCCGCCGGCCGATGCGGCGGAGCGCGCCGCGATTCGACGCGCCCTCGAAGCAGCCGAGGACGCGGTCGTCATCCTCATGATCGGGCGGCTCGTCGCCGAAAAGGGCTATCTCGAGCTCTTCGAGGCCATGCGCGAGGTGGAAGCCGTTCTCTGGGTCGTGGGCGAGCGCCTGCCGAGCGACCATGCCTCCGCCATCGACCAGGCGATCGCCGCGCTCGCGCGCGATCCGCGGCTTGCTCCGCGCATTCGCCTCCTCGGCTATCGCAGCGACGTGCCGCAGCTCCTGCGCGCGGCCGACATTTTCACCCTCCCGTCGCACCGCGAGGGCATGCCGCGCTCGATCATCGAGGCCATGCTGAGCGGGCTTCCCGTGGTCGCCACGGACATCCGCGGCGCGCGCGAGGAGGTGGTGGCGGGCGAGACGGGGGCCCTCGTCCCCGTGGGCGACGCCCGCGCGCTCGCGCGAGCGCTCGGACGGCTCGTCGCCGATCCGGCCTTGCGCTTACGCCAGGGAGCTGCCGGGCGCGCGCGGGCGCTCGAGCTCTACGACGAGCACAAGATCATCGCGCGCCAGCTCGCCCTCCTCGGCCTCTGAGGCCCGAATCGCGCTTTACAAGGTGGTCCCTTCGAGGCTAGAGCATTTGTGAACACAGCGTACCCCCTCACCCTTCCCTCTCCCCCTGAAGGGGGAGAGGGTTGCGAAGGGTTGGCGAGGCGAAGCCGAGCCTTACCCTGAGCTGGGTGAGGGGGTG
>DASPPM010000368.1:0-2519 GCA_035625535.1 Alphaproteobacteria bacterium | reverse complement strand
TGTCGAGGTGGTCTTGGGAGACAGCGCCGTCGGGATCAAGAACGTCTCGGTCAACGAGCCGTTCTTTGCCGGCCACTTCCCGAAGCATCCCGTCATGCCCGGGGTGCTCATCATCGAGGCGATGGCGCAGACCGCCGCCGTGCTGGTCGTCTACACGATCGGCGACTCGGCGGCCGGCAAAGTGGTCTACTTCATGACGGTCGACGATTGCCGCTTTCGCCGACCGGTGATGCCGGGCGATCAGCTGCGCATCCACGTCAAGAAGCAGCGTCAGCGGGGTGCGGTATGGAAATTCCGCGGCGAGGCGAAGGTGGACGGCGTTCTGGTCGCAGAGGCGACGTTTGGCGCGATGATCCTGGAGAACAAATAGCGTCATGGCGGTATTGCGGCGCGAGGCGGCCACCAAGGCAGGCGGCACGGCGGTCGATATTCATCCGACCGCCATCGTCGATGCGCGCGCCGAGTTGGGCCCGGGTGTCCGGATCGGACCCTATTCGGTGATCGGGGCGCATGTGCGTCTGGCCGAACGTGTGCGCGTCGACTCGCACGTGGCGATCGATGGCAGGACCACGATCGGCCCGGGCACGGCGATCTTTCCCTTCGCCTCGATCGGCCATATCCCGCAGGATCTCAAGTACAAGGGCGAGCCCTCCGAGCTCGTCGTCGGCGCCAACAACACAATCCGCGAGCACGTCACCATGAACCCGGGAACCACCGGCGGCGGCATGGTGACGCGGGTGGGTGACAACTGCCTTTTCATGGTCGGCTCCCATGTGGCGCACGATTGCCAGGTCGGCGACCATGTTGTGATGGCCAACAACGCAACGCTCGCGGGCCACGTGCGCGTGGGCGATTGGGCCATCCTCGGCGGGCTCTCGGCTGTGCACCAGTTCGTGCGCATCGGCCGCCACGCCATGATCGGCGGCATGTCCGGGGTCGAGCACGACGTCATTCCCTACGGTTCGGTGATGGGCAATCGCGCGCGCCTTGCCGGGCTGAACGTCGTGGGGCTCAAGCGCCGGGGCTTCACGCGCGAGCAGATTCACACGCTGAGGACGGCCTATCGGCTCCTCTTCGCGCAGGAAGGCAGCATGGCGGAGCGCCTCTCGGACGCCGAGGAGATCTATCACGACAACGAGACCGTGATGGAGATCGTGGCGTTCATACGCGCGGATTCGAGCCGCGCCATCTGCCAGCCCAGGCCGGGGGATGTCGAGTAAGCTCGGCATCGTGGCAGGCGGCGGCTCGCTGCCGCAGCGATTGATCGAGGCCTGCCGCAGAGACGGACGCGAGGTCTTCGTCGTCGCCGTCAAAGGCCAGGCCGATGCCTCGGCGCTCGTCGGCACGCCGCACGAATGGGTGCGCATCGGGGCGCCGGGCAGGGCGGTCGAACTCGCGCGCGAGCACGGCATCACCGAGGTGGTGTTCGCCGGCCGCTTCCGCCGCCCGAGCCTCTTGGAAGTCTTTCCCGACTGGCTGGCCATGCAGTTCATCCTCGAGGTCGGCAAGCATGTCTTCCGCGATGACGGGTTTCACAAGGCGGTGGTCGACTGGGCCGGACGGCTTGGCTTCCGCATCCTCGGTCCGGAGACGATCGATCGGGGGCTTTTGGCTCCGGAAGGCGTGCTGGGAGCGGTTGAGCCGGACGCCGAGGCTTGGAATGATATCGCGCGCGGCATCGAAGTGGCGCGGGCTCTCGGGAGCGCCGATGTCGGCCAGGGCAGCATTGTTCAACAGGGCGTGGTGCTCGCCGTGGAGGCGATCGAGGGGACGGACGCGATGATCGCGCGCGCGGGCAAGCTCAGGCTCAAGGGGCGGGGTGGCGTGCTCGTCAAGGCGAGAAAGCCGGCGCAGGAGGCGCGCATCGATCTCCCCGTGATCGGCGTGCGCACGATCAAGCACGCCAAGGCGGCCGGCCTCAGCGGAATCGCGATCGAGGCGGGCGGCGCCCTCGTGATCGACCGCGAGGAAGTGGTCGAGGCCGCCGATGCCGCCCGCATCTTCGTCGTCGGGGTCAAGGTGAGCGCGTGAGCGCGTCTCCGTCGACGCCTCAAGAGGCAAATGCTCGCGGGCCGCTGATCTTCCTCATGGCGGGCGAGCCCTCCGGGGATGCGCTCGGCGCCCGTCTCATGGCCGCGCTCCGGCGCGAGACCAACGGGACCGTGCGCTTCGCGGGCATCGGCGGCGAGCGCATGATCGGCGAGGGGCTCAAGAGCCTGTTTCCCATGGAGGAGCTCTCCGTCATGGGCTTGGCGGAAGTCTTGCCGCGCGCGCTGAGCATCTTGCGCCGTATCAACGAGACGGCCGCGCGCGTCCGTGCGCTCAAGCCGGCGGCCGTGGTCTCGGTGGATGCCACCGGCTTCTGCTTCCGGGTCGAGCGGCGGCTCAAGGGAGCCGGCATTCCGCTCATCCATTACGTGGCGCCGATGGTCTGGGCCTGGCGCGCCGGCCGGGCGCGGCGCATGGCGCGCTGGTATGACCACCTGATGGTGCTGCTGCCCTTCGAGCCGCCCTATTTC
>DASPPM010000367.1:0-3414 GCA_035625535.1 Alphaproteobacteria bacterium | reverse complement strand
CTTATAGGCCTCCGGAACCCGCTTGAGGAGCTTCTGCTCGACCTCGTGGGGGGTCTTGCCGGGGGCGAGGCCGGTGCGGTTGGCGAGGCGCAAGATGTGCGTGTCGACCGCGATGGTGGGCTCGCCGAAGGCGACGTTCATTACCACGTTCGCAGTCTTGCGCCCCACGCCCGGAAGCGCCTCGAGCTTCTCGCGCTGGTGGGGCACCTGGCCGCCATGCTCGCGCACCAGGATCTCGCTGAGCGCGATGATGTGCCTGGCCTTGCTGTTATAGAGGCCGATCGTCTTGATGTAGTCCCTGAGCCGGGCCTCGCCGAGCTTGAGCATCTTCGCGGGCGTGTCCGCGCGCTTGAAGAGGGGCACCGTCGCCTTGTTGACGCTCGCGTCCGTCGCCTGGGCCGAGAGCACGACCGCGACGAGGAGCGTGTAGGGATTGATGAACGCGAGCTCGCCCCGCGGGATCGGCCGGTCGGCGGCCAGGCGGCGAAAGATCTCCTCGACGGCCTCCTTTTTCATGGCGGCGACTTTATCGGCAGGGCGGGCAAGGCGGAAGGCTCCTCGAGCGTTCCTCGCGAGAGACCTTCCTTTGACCCGGCGGGGCGCGCCACCTTATGATGCCGGATGATGCCGCAGATGACTCCACGCGCTTCCACCCCCGCGAGCGTCGCCGCAGCACCCGTCTATTTCGATGCTGTGCTGACGCCGCATCGCAGCTTGAGCCCGACGGGCTTCTGGGTGCTGATGGCGCTCATAAGCGCCGTGAGTTTCGTCTCCGGCATGTTTTTCGCCCTCAACGGCGCTTGGCCTGTCTTCGGTTATTTCGGACTCGATGTTCTCCTGATCTATCTCGCCTTCCGGGCGAGCTACCGCTCGGCGCGTCTTTACGAGACGGTCAAGCTCACAGAAGACGCGCTCGTGGTCGAGCGCATCGGCCCCGGGAGAAGGCGCGCGCGCTGGAGCTTCCAGCCCTATTGGCTCA
This sequence comes from Alphaproteobacteria bacterium, assembly GCA_035625535.1. Classification (GTDB taxonomy): domain Bacteria; phylum Pseudomonadota; class Alphaproteobacteria; order JACZXZ01; family JACZXZ01; genus DASPPM01. The sequence goes on along the minus strand of DASPPM010000367.1, from coordinate 2,435 downwards.
GGGTCGAGTTGGACGATCCGCCGCAGCACCACAGCCAATTGCGCCTGACCTCCCACGGCCGCTCCCTCGTCCTTGGCGCCTTCCTTTCGCCGGGCGAGCGCTTCGAGTTCGCGGCCGCGCTCAGCCAGGCACTCCGCCGCCAGCGCGACACGGCCCGAGGGGCCGCCTCGGCGAGCGCAGCCCAGGCGCCGCAGCCAGGCTGAGCCAGCGGCGGCGAGATACGGCGCACGTGCGCCGGTCTTGGCCCTCCCTTGAGCGCCAAAGAGGCCATGCCCAAGCTCACGCTCCCGCCCGATGCCGTGCTCCTCTCGATCGATCTGCAGAAGGCGATCGACGATCCGAGCTGGGGCCGGCGCAACAATCCGGGATGCGAAAGGATCGTCGCCAGCCTGCTCGCGGCCTGGCGCCGACGGCGCATGCCGATCATCCACGTCCGCCACGATTCGCGCGAGCCCCGCTCGACCTATCGCCCCGGCCAGCCGGGACATGACTTCAAGCCGGAAGCGATGCCGCTCGCGGGCGAGCGCATCGTCGCAAAAGAGACGAATAGCGCCTTCATCGGCACCGGGCTCGAGGCGCTTTTGCGCGCGAGCGGTCAAACGACCCTCGTCGTCGTCGGCGTCATCACCAACAATTCGGTCGAGGCGACCGTGCGCATGGCGGGCAATCTCGGCTTCGACACTTACGTCGTGGCCGACGGCTGCTTCACGGTCGACAAGCGCGATCTCTTGGGCGAGCTCCACCCCGCCGCGCGCGTCCATGCGCTCTCGCTCGCCAATATGCACGGAGAATACGCGACCGTGGTCGAAAGCAAAGACGTTCTCGCAGCCCTCGCTTAAGGCCGCCGCGCCTGCGGCTTGCCGCGCTGCGCCAGCGCCCGACTAAAGCCCCAGCACGTCGCGCATGCTGTAGAGGCCGGGCGGCTTGCCTTGGCCCCAGAGGGCGGCGCGCACGGCACCTTGAGCGTAGACTTCCCGGCTGGCGGCGCGGTGGGTGAGCTCGAGGCGCTCGCCCGAGCCCGCGAAGACGACGCTGTGGTCGCCGACCACGTCGCCGCCGCGCAAGACCGCGAAGCCGATGGCGCCGGACTTCCGCGGCCCGGTCACGCCGTCGCGCGCGCGCTCAGCCACCGCCTCGAGCTCGACCCCGCGTCCCTTGGCCGCGGCGCGCCCGAGGCCGAGCGCCGTGCCCGAGGGCGCATCGACCTTGTGGCGATGATGCATCTCCAGGATCTCGATGTCGTAGCGGGCATCGAGCGTGGCCGCCACGCGCTCGACGAGCGCCAGCAGGAGATTGATGCCCACGCTCATGTTGGGCGCCCAGATGATCGGCGCCTTCGCCGCGGCACTGCGGATCGCGGTCTCGCCGTCGGCCGCGATCCCGGTCGTGCCGATCACGTGCACGGTGCCGCTCGCCCCCGCGATCGCGGCGTGGCGGGCGCTCGCTTGCGGCGAGGTGAAGTCGAGCACCGCATCGGCGGCGGCGAAAAGCGCCGCCGGGTCGTCGCCCACCGCGAGGCCGAGGCTGCCGAGCCCCGCGAGCTCGCCCAGGTCGCGCCCGATCGCCGCGTTGCCCCGCACCTCGCTGCCGCCCACGAGCTTGCAGCCCTTGGTGCGCGCCACCTCTTGCGCCAGCATGCGCCCCATGCGGCCGGCGCAGCCGACGATGCCGATACGCACCTCCGCCATGAGCTCCTCCCTTCGCTCGGGGTGAATGCCCGCGCTTGGCTACGATAGCATTGCGCGGCGGCGGGCGGCAGGGGCGTCACTGGCGCGCGAGGGAGGCCTTGCAGTCGCGGGTGAAAAGCTTGCCGCCCATCGGGATGTTCTCGACTCCCTTCAACTCGATCTGGTCGCCCTTGAGCGTGCCCTGGTAGCTCGAGTCGAAACGCCCGATCGAACCCTGCATCTGGCCCTCGAGCTTCACGGTGCCGTCCGGTGCCAATGTGCCGGTTCCGCTCTCCGTGGCGACGGCTTGCTTGCCGTCGAACGAGTAGACCGGGCGCGAGAAGTCGAGCCTTGTACCGTTCGCGAGGATGGTTATCTCCGCCAGAACCGTGTTGTTGGTGAGACCCGGAATCTTTTCGCACGCCAAGTGCCCGACATAGCGGATGGCACCCGCCGGCGCCTTGCCAGGCTCCGCGGCTTGCGGCAGCTTAGCGAGCTCCGTCCCTTGCGCCGCCGCGGGCGCCGGCGCGGGCGTCGCCGCTGCCGCCCGCTGCGCCGCCTCGGCGGCCTTCGCCTGCTGCTCGCGCTCCTTCTGCGCTTGATAGGCGGCGGCATCCTCCAGCGCGGCTACGGCCACATAGGCGAGCGCCTGGCCCTTGGGCTCGACGGCGTACCACTCCTCGCCCTTCACCTTGCCCGCGACATGGACGCTCTCGCCCTCCTTGAGCCGGCCCACCTGCTTGGCCCTGATTTCGGGCGCCTCGCGCA
>DASPPM010000366.1:0-15019 GCA_035625535.1 Alphaproteobacteria bacterium | reverse complement strand
GTCTGCTTCTTCCGCGCGTTCAAGGGCCACTTCAAGCCCGACCACCACGTCGGCTTCGAGGCGGCGGCGTGGTACTGGCATTTCGTCGACGTGGTCTGGCTCTTCCTCTTCACCTGCATCTATTGGTGGGGCGGGCGTTAGGGCGGCACACGCCGCCCCGAGGAGTGTCGCACGCCGAACGAGCCTCGCCCACTCTCGCCCTTCCGCACCGGCCTCGCCTGCCGCTGTCCGGCCTGCGGCGAGGGGCGTCTTTTCCGCGGCTTTCTTCACGTCGCGGAGCGTTGCGCCGTGTGCGGCCTCGACCTTGCCGCCGAGGACAGCGGCGACGGCCCGGCCGTCTTCATCATCCTCATCCTCGGCTTCGTGGTGGTGGCGGCGGCCCTCGTCGTCGAGGTGAAGTTCGAGCCGCCGCTTTGGCTCCATGCGCTCCTCTGGCCGCCCCTCATTCTCGGCGGAGCCCTCGTCATGCTGCGCCCCTTCAAGGCGACCATGATCGCCCTACAGTACAGGCATAAGACGCACGAGCGCGGGCACGGCGCGTAGGGACGAGCGCCGCCAAGCGGAGAAAGGGGGCAGCCGCAGTAGCTTCCCGCAGCATCCGTGCCTAAATTAGAGCTCGGACCTTCCCTGCCGCCCGGCGGCGTCCCCATAATCTCGGTCGTCTTGATCCCATGCCCTTCCGTCCCACGCTCTGGCCGACGCTCTTCACCGTTCCCGCACTTATCCTCTTGCTCGGGCTCGGCACCTGGCAGGTCGAGCGGCTCCATTGGAAGGAGGGCCTCATCGCGACGCGCACACAGCGCTCCTCTGGGCCGCCCATTCGCCTCCCCGCGTCCGACGCCCAACCCGCGGACTACGAGTTCAGCAAGACGCGGGTGAGCGGGCATTTCCTCAATGACAAGGAGATGTATCTCGCCGCCCGCTCGCTCAACGGCAACGTGGGTTTCAATGTGGTGACGCCGCTCGTCGTGAGCGACGGCAGCGCCATCCTCGTCGATCGCGGCTGGATCCCGCTCGAGCGCAAGGAGCCGGCGACGCGCGCGGCGGGCGAGCTCGCGGGCGAGGTCAGCATCGAGGGGCTCTTGCGCGGCAGCCAGAAGCAAAGCTGGCTCGTCCCCGACAACGACCCCCAAGCCAACGTCTGGTTCTACGTCGATGTGCCGGCGATGGCGCGCGCAGCAGGCCTCGCGCGCGTGCGGCCCTACTTCATCGAGGCGGGGCCGGCCGCCAATCCGGGAGGCTATCCGATCGGCGGGCAAAGCCATATCGAGCTCCCCAACAACCACCTGCAATATGCCCTCACCTGGTACTCCTTCGCCGTCTCGCTCGCGGTGATCTATGTGATCTACCACCGTAATCTCGCCCGCGAGGAAGAGAAGAAGCGGCGCGGGGCGCTGCAAGAGCAAAGAGACAAAGAGGCGAAAGGCAGCAAGGAAGCCGGATGACCGCCTACGAGGAGCTCGAGGCCCGCTTTCGCCGCATCACCAACCTGCGCCACGCCGTCTCGCTTCTGCAGTGGGACCTGGCGACCATGATGCCCGAGGGCGGGCGCGAAGCGCGCGCCGAGGAGCTCGCCACCTTGCGCGTGCTCGCCCACGAGATGCTGACCGATGCGCGCGTCCCCGCGCTCCTGGATGCGGCGGAGCCGGATGCCAAGGCACTCGGCCCCTGGCAGCGGGCGAACCTCGGCGAGATGCGCCGCGCCTGGCTGCACGCGAGCGCCCTTGAGGCGCGGCTGGTGGAGGCGCTCTCGCGGGCGAACGCGACCGCCGAGGCTGTTTGGCGCGAGGCGCGGCCGCGGAGCGACTTCGCCATGATCCGGCCGCACCTCGAGAAGACCCTCGCGCTTACCCGCGAGGTGGCCGAGGCGAAGGCGGCAAGGCTCGGCACCACGCCCTATGACGCGCTTCTCGACGAGTGGGAGCCGGGGGGCAGCAGCGCCGAGATCGACAGGCTGTTCGAGCCGCTCGCGGCCTTCCTCCGCCCTTTCCTCGAGGAGGTCCTCGAGCACCAGGCCAAGGCCCCGCCCGCGCATGCGCCCGCGGGACCGTTCCCCGTCGAATGGCAGCGCGCGCTCTGCGAGAAGCTCATGGCGGCAGTCGGCTTCGAGTTCCGGCATGGCCGCCTCGACGTGAGCCTGCATCCCTTCTGCGGCGGCACCCCCGACGACGTGCGCATCACCACGCGCTACAACGAGGCGGACTTCACGGAGAGCCTCATGGGCGTCTTGCACGAGACCGGCCACGCGCTATACGAGCGCGGGCTGCCGGCCGAGTGGCGCTATCAGCCCGTCGGCGAGCCGCGCGGCATGAGCGTGCACGAGAGCCAGTCGCTCCTCTTTGAGATGCAGGCCTGCCGCAGCCGTGAGTTCGTGGCCTTTCTCGCGCCCCTCGCGCGCACGGTCTTGGGCGGAAGCGGTCCCGCGTGGGAGGCCGACAATCTCTTCCGCCTCTACACCACCGTCGAGCGCAGCCTGATCCGCGTCGAGGCGGACGAGGTGAGCTACCCGGCCCACGTCATCCTGCGCTACGAGCTCGAGCGCGCGATGCTCTCGGGCGAGCTCGCGCCAGCCGATCTTCCCGCGGCGTGGGGCGACGGCATGGAGCGGCTCCTCGGCATCCGCCCGCCCGACGACCGCCGCGGCTGCCTGCAGGACATCCACTGGTACGACGGCGCCTGGGGCTATTTCCCCACCTACACGCTTGGCGCGCTTACCGCCGCCCAGCTTTTCGCCGCGGCGAAGCGCGTTGAGCCCGGCATCCCGGCGGCCATCGGCAAGGGCGACTTCCGCCCGCTTCTCGACTGGCTGCGCGAGCACGTCCACGCCAAGGCCTCGCTTCTCCCCACGGGCGAGCTCATCCGCAAGGCGAGCGGCCGTCCCCTCGACCCCGCGCTCTTCGAGCAGCACCTCAAGGAGCGCTATCTCGGCTGAGGACGGCGCCGCATGGCTTTGGCGCAGAAAAAACAGGATTCCATGGCCCCGGTTATGATGTAAGATTGTGTCTTACCTCTTCATCCGAGCGTGATGCCATGGCAAAGCTCAAGACCAGACTTTCGACCAAAGGCCAAGTGATCCTGCCCAAGGCGATTCGAGACTCGCATCATCTCGAAGCTGGCGCGGAATTAGAGGTCGAGGCTACGGCCTCGGGGATCCTGCTGCGGCCGGTTTCGCCATTTCCGCAGACGAGAGTCTCCGACGTCGCCGGATGCCTGAAGTCCGACTATTCGGGTCCGGCCAAGACGACCGAGGAAATGGATGCCGCCGTGCTCGCTGAGGCCAAGTCCAGGATGCGGCCGTGAAAGCCGTCGATACCAACGTTATCGTGCGTTTGCTGATCGAGGATGATCTCGCTCAGGCCGAGCGTGCGCGCGCCATCTTCGGCGAGGAGGAAAGCGAGACCATCTTCATCTCGAAGACGGTTTTGCTCGAAGCGGAATGGGTGCTGCGCGGCGGCTACAAGGTGCCTAAGATGAAGATATTCGAATCCCTTGAAGCCCTGCTTGGTCTCGCAAACGTGACGGTCGAGGCGCCCACGGTTGTCCGAAACGCCCTGGATTGGGCGCAGGATGGTCTGGACTTCGCCGATGCGCTGCATCTCGCGTCCGTGCCGCGTGCCGAGGAAGGCGATGGCGAGCGCAGGATTTTTCTGACATTCGACCGCGATCTGGCGCTCAAGTCGGCTGCCATCAAGGACGCGGTTCAGGTCGTGTTGGCAAAGTAGCCGGTCTACCCCCAGGCGCGAGACACGCGGTGGCGCGCGAAACGCGCTCGGGCCGGCACCCCACGTTGCGCCCAAAATGGGCGCATGTTAGATTTTGCTCATGAGAATCATTGCCCGGCGCACTTTGCGGGAGTTCGTGGGGCGACTTGCGGGGCACAAAGATCAGCGGGCGGTGAAGGCGGCGCTCGATGCTTGGTTTGACGAGGTCAAGAAGGCACGTTGGAGCAGCAGCGCCGACGTAAAGCGGTCTTATGCCACGGCAAGTATTGTCACGGCAGAGCGCATCGTGTTCAACATCAAGGGCAATGCCTACCGGCTCGTCGTAGCGGTCGATTTCGAGAAGGCGATTGTTTGGATCAAATGGATCGGAACGCACAAGGACTACGATCGGGTCGATGTCAGCGAGGTGGAGCATGAGCGGTGAGCTGAAGCCGATCCGCACGGAGGCGGACTTGAGGAGGGCCCTTGCCGAGGTCGAGCGTCTTTGGGGATCGCGCATCGGCACGCCCGCGGGCGATCGTCTCGATGTACTGGCGACGCTCATCGATGCCTATGAGGCGGAGCACTTCCCCATGGACCCGCCCGATCCGATCGAGGCCATCAAGTTCCGCATGGCGCAGCAAGGCCTGACCCGCAAGGATCTGGAGCCGCTTATCGGCACACGTACGCGCGTGGCCGAGGTGCTGAATCGCAAGCGCAGCCTCTCGATCGGCATGATTCGGCGGTTGCATGAAGGGCTCGGCATTTCGGCCGAGGTGCTCATCCGTCCGTCTCGGCACGCCGCCGCCTGATCCAGCCAAGAGAGGAACCCAGAGCTTGCGCTACATCAGCACCCGCGGCGAGGCTCCCGCACTTGCCTTCGAGGACGTGCTCCTGGCCGGCCTTGCCCGCGACGGCGGGCTTTACCTGCCCGAGGCTTGGCCGCGCCTTGCGCCGGCCGAGCTCCGCGATTTGCGCGGGCTCGACTATGCAGCGCTCGCCTGCCGCGTGATGCGTCCCTTCCTCGGCGGCTCGATCGCCGAGGAGGCCTTTGCGGCAATGGTGCGAGAGGCGTATTCGAGCTTCGATCACAAGGCCGTGGCCCCCTTGAGGCAGCTCGGCGCCGGGGAATGGCTCATGGAGCTCTTCCATGGCCCCACGCTCGCCTTCAAGGACATGGCGCTCCAGCTCGTCGGCCGGCTCTTCGACCACGTCCTCAAGCGCCGCGGCGAGCGCGTCACCATCGTCGGCGCCACCTCCGGCGACACGGGCTCGGCCGCGATCGAGGCCTGCAAGGGGCGCCAAGCCATCGACATCTTCATCCTCCATCCCCATGGCCGCATCTCGGACGTGCAGCGGCGCCAGATGACTACCGTGGATGCGCCCAATGTGTGGAACATCGCGGTCGAAGGCAGCTTCGACGATTGCCAGGACCTGGTGAAGGGCATGTTCAACGACGAGGGCTTCCGCGAGGCGCATCGGCTCTCGGCCGTCAACTCGATCAACTGGGCCCGCATCATGGCGCAGATCCCTTATTACGTATGGGCTGCGGTTGCGTTGGGGGCGCCCGAGCGCAAGCTCGCCTTTGCCGTGCCGACGGGCAATTTCGGCAACGTCTATGCGGCCTACGCTGCGCGCGCCATGGGTTTGCCGGTCGCCCAGCTCATCGTCGGCTCCAACCGCAACGACATCCTGACGCGTCTCTTCGCATCGGGCGTCATGGAGATTCGCGCGGTCGAGCCTTCGCTCTCGCCGAGCATGGACATCCAGATCTCGAGCAACTTCGAGCGCCTGCTTTTCGATCTTCTGGCGCGCGATGGGCGCCGCGTGGCGCAGGCGCTCTCGCGTCTGCGCAAGGAGGGCCGGCTCCCGCTCGAGCGTGCCGCATGGCAGAAGATGCTGCGGCTCTTCTCGGGTGCGCGGCTCGACGATGAGGCGACCAAGCGCGCGATCGCCGAGCTCTATCGCGACACGGGCGAGCTCGTCGATCCGCACAGCGTCATCGGCGTCGCGGCCGGCCGCAGCCGGCGCAAGGACAAGGCAGCTCCGCTCGTAGCCTTGGCCACCGCGCACCCGGCCAAGTTCCCGGACGCGGTCGAGGCGGCCACCGGGGTGCGCCCGGCGCTCCCGGCCCGGCTCCGCGACCTGGGCCAGAGGTCAGAAAAATATACTATACTTCCCAATAGCTTAGAAGAAATCGAAGGATTCGTGCGCCAGGCCCTTGGCATGCGCGGGGCGGCGTAGGGTCATCTCATCTCGCCAGTACACCTCGCCTCGATCCCGGCATAGAATGGCTCTTGGGAAGCCGGGGAGGGCAGGCGGCCCTCATTTTTAAAGCTCTGATTTGAAAGGAAAAAGAAAAATGGCGGGCCTCCATTTGCTTCAGCCGAAGCCGGAGCACGGGCAAGAGCTCTATATCGAAACGACGGTTCTGCCGAACGGGCTCAGGGTGGTGAGCGACCGCATGGACGCGGTCGAGACGGTGTCGCTCGGCGTCTGGGTGGCGGCAGGCACGCGCCACGAGGTGGCGGCGCAGAACGGTATTTCGCATCTCCTCGAGCATATGGCCTTCAAGGGCACCGCTCGGCGCTCGGCGCGCGCCATTGCCGAGGAGATCGAAGCGGTCGGCGGCCATCTCAACGCCTATACGGCGCGCGAGGTCACCGCCTATTATGCCAAGGTGCTCAAGGAGGACGTCGGGCTCGCGATCGACATCATCGCCGACATCCTGCAGCACTCGGTCATGGACGAGGAGGAGCTGGCGCGCGAGCGCGCGGTCGTCCTGCAGGAGATCGGCCAGGCCTATGATACGCCCGACGACATCATCTACGATTATTTCCAGGAGACGGCGTTCCCCGATCAGCCGCTCGGCCGGCCCGTGCTCGGCAGCGCGCGCGTCGTGGAGAGCGTTCCGCGCGCGGCGATCCTCGGCTATATGCGGCACCATTACGGGGCTCAGCGCATGGTGCTCTCCGCCTCGGGCAAGGTAGACCACGCGCGGCTCGTCGAGCTCGCCTCGGAGGCCTTTATCCAGCTTCCCTCTGCCGCCCCGCCCGCCCCCGAGCGCGCGCTTTACGCGGGCGGCGATTTCCGCAGCGAGCGCGAGCTCGAGCAGGTTCACCTCGTCCTAGGACTCGAGGGGCTCGCGCACGAGGATCCGGATTACCACGCGCTCCAGGTCTTCGTGACGCTGCTCGGCGGCGGCATGTCGTCGCGCCTCTTCCAGGAGGTGCGCGAGAAGCGCGGGCTCGTCTACACGATCCATGCTTTCGCCTCGAGCTTCACCGACTGCGGCATCTTCGGCATCTACGCCGGCACCGGCGAAGCGGAAGTGGCGGAAGTGGTCCCCGTCGTCTGCCAGGAGCTCGCGCGCGCGGGCTCGGAGGCGACGAGCGCTGAGATCAGCCGCGCCTCGGCCCAGCTGAAGGCGGGCCTCCTCATGGGGCTCGAGAGCCCCGGTGCGCGCGCGGAGCAGGCCGCACAGCAGATGCTGATCTTCGGACGGCCCATCCCGACCAGCGAGACGATCGGCAAGATCGAGGCGGTCGACAAGGCCGCCGTCGCGCGCGTCGCAAGGAGGGTCATGGCCTCGCGGCCCACGATCGCAGCGCTCGGGCCGCTCGGGCGCCTCGAGCCCTACCACGCGGTCGCCGCAAGGCTGGCTTAGGCGAACCCCCGCGATGCGATTGCTGCGGCCCCTTTCCGCATCGCCACCGCCCCCGGCGCGGCTTGCCGGCCGGCGCGTTTATCTGCGCCCGCCCGAGGACCGCGATTGGCGCCCCTGGTCGGACTTGCGCGCCGTCTCGCGCGATTTCCTGGTGCCTTGGGAGCCGACGTGGCCGGCGGATGCGCTATCGCGCGAGAGCTTTCGTCGGCGCCTGCGCCGCTATGGCATCGACTGGCGCGAGGACGCGGGCTACAGCTTCTTCATCTTCCGCACCGGGGACACAGCGCTCTTGGGCGGCGCAACGCTCGGCAACGTGCGTCGCGGCGTGGCCCAGTCGGCGACCCTCGGCTACTGGATCGGCGTGCCTTATGCCCGCCAGGGCTATATGACCGATGCGATCCAGGCGACCGTCGCCTTCGCCTTCGAGACGCTGCAGCTCCACCGCCTCGAGGCGGCATGCCTGCCCTCCAATGACGCGAGCCAGGGCGTCTTGCGCAAGCTCGGCTTCCGGCAGGAGGGCTATGCGCAACGCTACCTGCGCATCAACGGCGAATGGTGCGACCATTTGCTCTTCGCGCTGCTCGCGGAAGAGGCGGGCTATCACCATCCCTCGGAGCGGGCCTTCGAGTGAGGGCGCAATGCAAGAGAGCTGCCCTGGCCCGCCGGGGTGCAGCGCTCAGGCTTTCTCCGAGATGTCGAGGTGCGATTTAGGCGTGGCCGGCGCTGTCCGAAAGCATGCTGGGGTCGGCACCGAGCTTGCCCATCGCGCGCGCCCATTTGGTCTCGAGCTCGGCGTCGAACACGAGCGCCTCGTCCGGCTGGACGTGGAGCCAGCCGTTGGCGTGGATCTCCTGCTCGAGCTGGCCCGGGCCCCAGCCGGCGTAGCCGAGGGCCAAGAGCGACTTGCGCGGGCCGCGGCCGTCGGCGATCGCCTTGAGAATGTCGACGGAGGCGGTGAGGGCGATCGCGTCGTCCACGGCGAGCGTGCCGTCGGTGCGGAAATCCGAGGAATGCAGCACGAAGCCGCGCCCGGACTCGACCGGCCCGCCGAAATGCACGCGCACGTCACGATCGAGGTGGCTGGCATGAATGCCGACCTGCTCGAGAAGCTCGGGGAAGGTCAGCTGGTTGAGCAGCCGGTTGATCACCAGGCCCATGGCCCCTTCGGAGCTGTGCGCGCACATGTAGACGATGGTGCGGGCAAAGCGAGGGTCCTGCATCGTGGGCATGGCGATGAGGAGCTGGCTTGCGAGATAGCCCGATGTCGTGCCGCGAAGCTTCATAGCCATCACATATGGTGGCGGCGGCGCCAATGCAATTGCATAGTAACACATCTTTGCGTTGCCGGCCCGGCGGTTCTATATGAAGGCCCCATGGGCTCCATTCCTTGACGGCACTGGACGGCAGGCCCGACGATGGCGATTGATCCTCTGAGACGGCGATGCGGGCGCGCTTCTGCGCTCGCATTCCTCGCCGCCGCGTTGGCCGGCCTCGCCGCCTTTGAACCGGCACCGGCCAGCTCGCAAGAGAGCCTCTCCAGCCTCCCCGCGGCTGCCCCGGCACTCGCCTCGGCGTGGGCCGTGACCGAGCAGAGCCGGCTGCGCCTCCTCTCGGCGGCGGCCGGAACCGGAGAGGCGGCTCTGCTGCGCCTCGGCCTCGAGTTCCAGCTTGAGCCGGGCTGGAAGATCTATTGGCGCAGCCCGGGTGCTGCCGGATTTCCGCCCCGGCTCGACTGGGCCGGCTCGCAAAATCTCGCCGGCGTCGCGATGGCATGGCCTCAGCCCACCCGCTTCTCCGTGCTCGGCCTCGACACGCTCGGCTATCACGACCAAGTCGTCTTTCCGCTCGAGGCGAAGCTGGCCAAGCGTGCCGCACCCCTCGATCTCGCGCTCAAGGTCGACTACCTCATCTGCAAGCAGATCTGCATCCCTTATACGGTGAGCCTCGCGCTCGAGGTGCCCGCGGGGCCGGCCGATGCCACCCGCTTCACCCAGCTGATCGACCGCTTCGTGGCGCAAGTGCCGGGCGACGGTGCCGCTGCCGGGCTTTCCATCGAGCGCGCGGTCGTGGCAGGCACGGCCGAGCGGCCCGTCCTCGAGGTGACGGCCTCGGCGCGCGAGCCTTTCATCACGCCCGACCTCTTCGTCGAGGGGCCGTCGCAGCTCGACTTCGCGGCCCCCAAGCTCGCGCTCTCAGAGGGCGGCCATCGCGCCCTTTTGCGCATCGCCATCGGCACGGTCGCCAAGACGTTTCCCAACTGGTCAGAGACGCCGCTCACACTCACCCTTGTCGATGGCGCGCGCGCGCTTGAGGCGCGGCTCGCGCCGCTCGCCCAACCGGCGGGTGCCGAGTGGAGAGAATTCCTTGCCATGTTCGGCCTCGCGCTTTTGGGCGGGCTCATCCTCAATCTGATGCCGTGCGTGCTGCCCGTGCTTTCCCTCAAGCTGCTCGGCATCGTGGGCCACGGCGGGGCGGAGCGCCGCGCGATCCGCATAAGCTTCCTCGCTTCCGCCGCGGGCGTGCTCGCCGTCTTCTTGGCCCTCGCGGGAGCTGCGATTGCCGCCAAAGCCGCGGGGCATGCGGTCGGCTGGGGCATGCAGTTCCAGGAGCCCGCCTTCCTCACCGCGCTTGCCGTCCTCGCCATGCTGTTCGCGGCCAATCTCTGGGGTCTCTTCGAGATCGGCCTGCCGGGCTTTCTCTCGGACGCGCTGGCGAGCGGGGGCTATCGCCACGGCATCCTCGGCGAGTTCCTCACCGGCGCCTTTGCCACGGTGCTCGCCACACCCTGCTCCGCCCCCTTCCTCGGCACCGCCTTGGGCTTCGCGCTTGCGCGCGGAGCCTTCGAGATCCTCGCCGTCTTCGCGGCCCTCGGCATGGGCCTCGCACTTCCCTACCTCGCCGTGGCGGCGGCACCGGGGGTCGCCCAGATGTTGCCGCGGCCGGGCCGCTGGATGGTCAAGCTCAAGCGAGCCCTCGGCATTGCGCTTGCGGGGACGGCGGGCTGGCTCGTCTTCGTCATGGTGGGGGAGCTCGGCCTTAAGGCCGCCCTTCTCATAGCCGCCCTGCTCGCAGGCCTGCCGCTCGTCCTCGCCGCTAGGCAGCGCTGGCCCGTCTATTTCGGGCGCTCGGGCATCGTCGCCGTCTTCGCCCTCATCATCGCCGCCTTTGTCCTTCCGAGCGAGCTCGAGTTGGCAGCGCCTGCGGAGCGCACGCTTGGCGCGGGCGATTGGCGCCCCTTGGCGCGCGCCGAGATCCCGCGCCTGGTGGCGCAGGGCAAGGTCGTCTTCGTCGACGTGACCGCCGACTGGTGCATCACCTGCAAGGCGAACAAGGCGTTCGTGCTCGACCGTCCGCCGATCGCGGGGCTTCTCGCCGGAGCGGACGTGGTGCGCATGGTTGCCGATTGGACGCGGCCCTCGGATGAGATCGCGGCCTATCTCACGAGCTTCGGGCGCTACGGCATCCCCTTCAACGCGGTCTACGGCCCCGGCGCGCCCGCGGGGATCGCGCTTCCCGAGCTCCTGACCGCGGAGTCGGTGCGCGCGGCGCTCGAGGCGGCCGCCCGCGCGAAGGCCGCAGGAAGCGGCCCTGGCGCTCAAGGGTGAGGCCGCGGCGAAGGGGCTGGATTTGCCGCGCGGAATGGGTATTTATGGGCGTCTCGCGGCACCGCGTCCGAGGTGCGGTCGCGGCTTCATCGAGGGTTGATCTCATCGAAGGGGAAGGGACATGACCATCAAGGCTGGAGACAGGATTCCGTCCGTCAAAATCAAGTATATGGGTGCGAACGGCCCGAGCGAGACCACGACCGACGAGCTCTTCAAGGGCAAGAAGGCGGTGTTGTTCGGACTGCCCGGCGCCTTCACGCCGACCTGTTCGGCCAAGCACGTTCCCGGCTTCGTCCAGAACGCCGACGCGATCAAGCAGAAGGGCGTCGGCACGATCGCCTGCATCTCGGTCAACGACGCCTTCGTCATGGGCGCGTGGGGCAAGGCCCAGGGGGCGGGCGACAAGGTCATGATGCTCGCCGACGGCAACGCGGACTTCACGAAGGCCGTCGGGCTCGACCAGGACCTTTCCGCCGCGGGCCTCGGCGTGCGCTCCAAGCGCTATGCCATGGTCATCGACAACGGCGTCGTGAAGTGGCTCGGCATCGAGGAGGCGCCCGGCAAGCTTGAGGCGAGCTCCGCCGAGAACGTGCTCAAGCAGCTCTGAGCGAGCGAAGCGTGGTGGCATGAGGACGAGGGGGCTGCGGCCCCCTTTTTCCTGGGCGCCTCACCATTCGCCGCCGAGATAAGGCGCCATGCGCTTGCGCGGCAGCCCGTAAAGGGCGTTCAGGTTTGCCCTTCCTCGGCTGCTAACACTTCAACGCGATGGAGCTGTCACGGCCCCTTGCGCGGGCGCACGGCCGTTTCGAGCGCCTGCCGGATGAAGCGCTGATACGGAACCCCGGCCTTGGCGGCCGTGGCCTTCACCGCGTCCAGCAGCGGGCGCGGCAGGCGCATATTCACCCGTTCGCTCTTCGGCTGAAACTCGAAGCGCACGATCTCCCCACCCGACAGGTCGTATTCCGTCAGGTCGGAATTCGCGACGAACTCCTCCGCTTCCTTATCGCTTCTCAGCTTTGGCAATTTTTTCAACTTCTTTTTCATAGTGCTCGACCTCCTTCCGGCGCATGTAGCGGGCGCTCAAAGCGCGGATAAACGTGTCCTCGCCCTGCTTCCTGAGGGTGAACACGACCAGCACGCCGCGTCCGCCCTCCGTGAATCCGACCGCCTTCAACCGTTCCTCGGCTCCGGAATGCGCGGAATCGCGGAACACCAATAGCGGCCTCCTAAACAGGCTCTCGATCGCGGCAAGCGGGACACCGTGCTTCTGGCACTTCTCCCGGTTGCCCTCATCCCACTCAAATCCGGCGACCCCTAAATCCATCCTTCAGTCGTATGCGACGTGTACAGCCATTTGTCAATCCATTAGGATGTACGTTTTCCCCGTCCCGCCGATAGCGGGAGCGCGCCCTGAGCTTTTGCCGCGAGCCGCAAGGGCGTCTCGGCCATTCGGTGACGGTCACTCGGGCAAGGACTCTTCGGCCGCCGATACGGCTGTGGCTCAGTCGCTGCGTTCCTTGGCGCCTCACGTCTCGGCATCGAGGTAAGGCGCCATGCCCTTGCGCGCGAGCGCGTCGGCGCGCTCGTTCCCGGCGTGGCCGGCGTGCCCTTTGACCCACACCCAAGTGACGTCGTGGCTCGCGAGTGCCGCCTCAAGGCGCTGCCACAGATCGCCGTTCTTGACGGGCTTTCTGTCCGCGGTGCGCCAACCGTTCCTCTTCCAGCGCGCGATCCAGCTGGAGATACCGTCCTTGAGGTAGCGGCTGTCGGTGTGGAGACGGACGCGGCTCGGCCGCTTCAAGGCCTCGAGCGCCATGATGGCGGCGGTGAGCTCCATGCGGTTGTTGGTGGTGGCGGCAGCCCCTCCCTTGAGCTCGCGCTCATGGCCCTTCCAGACGAGTGCTGCACCCCAGCCGCCGGGTCCGGGATTGCCGCTGCAGGCGCCGTCCGTGAATATCTCGACGACGCTCTCGGCTCTTTTGGCACCCGCCGTCATTTGAGGCCGTATTCGCTTGGTCGCGTGATGCCCTGATGGAAGCGCAGCTTGGCGAGGTACTCGAGCGGATCCTTCGGCTTCACGAAAGCGCCCGTCGGGTGGTTGAGCCAATCGTAGAGCCGGGTGAGGAGGAAGCGCAGCGCGCCGCCGCGCGCAAGGATCGGGAGTGCCGCCATCTCGTCTGGGGATAGCGCGCGGCGTTTGCGATAGTTCGCGAGCAGAAGGCGCGCCTTGGTGACGTTGAAGCTGCCGTCCGTCTCGAAGCACCAGGCATTGAGGCAGATGGCGACGTCGTAGGCGAGGAAGTCGGTGCAGGCGAAGTAGAAGTCAATGATGCCGGAGAGCTCGTCGCCGAAGAAGAACACGTTGTCGGGGAAGAGGTCGGCATGGATGACGCCCTCCGGGAGCGCGTTGGGCCAATGGGCCTCGAGATGGGCGAGCTCGGCCGCGAGCTCTTGCGCAAGGCCTGTCTGCACCTCGTGCGCGCGCGTCTCGCAAGCCTGGAAGAGCGTGCGCCAGCCGCCGAGGCCGAGCGCGTTCTCGCGCCGCTGCGCGAAGGAGAGGCCGGCCAGGTGAAGAAGGGCGAGCGCCTCGCCCAGGCGTGCGGTGTGGCGCGGCTCGATGCGCCGCGGCCACAGGCCCTTCAAGAAGCTCACGATCGCCGCGGGACGCCCGCACAGCTCGCGCAAGGCGAGGCCGTCCTTGCCGTGCACGGGGGTGGGACAAGCGAGGCCTTCGCGCGCGAGGTGCTCCATGAGTGCCAGGAAGAAGGGCAGGTCCTCCCGCGCCACGCGCTTTTCGTAGAGCGTCAGGATGTAGGTGCCGCGCTCGGTCTGGAGCAGGTAGTTGGAATTCTCCACCCCCTCGGCGATGCCCTTGCAGGCGATGACGGCACCAAGGTCGTATTGGGTGAGAAAGGCCGCGAGGTCCTCGTCGGAAACTTCGGTGTAGACCGCCATGGGCCTCTAATCTGACGGCTTAGCTCTTCAAGGGCAATCGCTAAGGCTGCCGCGCGCCCAGTGCTTTGGGGGGCTTGTGCCGGCGAGGTGCCTCCAATAGAGTGCCGGCACGATTCGCCGCAGGAACGCGCGAGCGAGCACGGGAGATCAGGATGCCCGAGCCACGGGTGGCCCAAAAGGGTCCCTACATGAAGGACGTCGAGGCCGGCAAGGATTACTGGTGGTGCGCCTGCGGCCAAAGCAAGAACCAGCCGTTCTGCGACGGCTCGCACAAGGGTAGCGCCTTCTCGCCGGTGCAGTGGAAGGCGGCCGAAGCGAAAGCGGTCTATTTCTGCGGCTGCAAGCATTCGGGCAACAAGCCCTTCTGCGACGGGACCCACAGCAAGCTGTGAGCATCGACCGCCGTCTCGATGCGGCAGGGGCCGCGCGGGCTCTCGTTCCGGCGGCACTCCGGCTTGCGGCCGTCGCGGCGGCGCTTACGCTCGCCGGTTGCTCGGCACCCACGCTCCCTTGTCCGGCCGCCAAGATCCTGCGCGAGGCGGCGAGCGTCACCAGCTTCGCGCCCGGCCAGCCGCCCGGCCCGCAGACCGTGCGATATGTCGGCAGCATCAACGACGCCAAGCTGAGCTGCTCCTACGATCCGACCACGCAGGAAAAGCTGACCGTGCTCCTCGGCGTGCAGATCTCTGCGGAGCGGCCGCCGGCCTCGAAGGTCGCTGCGGCCGAGCTTCGCTATTTCGTCGCCATCGTCAATCTCAGGGGCGAGGTGCTGGCGAAGCGCGAGTTCCCCTTAGAGCTCGCCTTCCCATCGGGCGGCACGACGGTCAGCAAGGTCGAGGAGATCCACGAGTTCATCCCGCTCAAATACCCCGAGAACGGCGGCAACCTGCAGATCTGGACCGGCTTCCAGCTCAACGACGCCGAGCTCCAATACAACCGCTCACATCTCGGCGGCTGAGCTGCGCCGCGCTCGGCACCGTCGCGGCGATCGCTTGGTTGAAGGCAGAAGCGCGCACCGGACATTCGCCCAGGAGCGCAGCGGGAGCGCGGGTGACAGGGGTCCGTTGTGCGGCGCTAAGCGAGTGATTGCA
>DASPPM010000365.1:0-3600 GCA_035625535.1 Alphaproteobacteria bacterium | reverse complement strand
CTCTTCGCAAAGCTGCCCCCGGCAATGCTGGCAGAGCGCGAGGAGGCGGTCGCGGAAGGAAAGCGCCGTGGCTGAGCGCAATCTCGTGGAGGCGATCAATCTGGCCCTCGCCCGCGCGATGGCGGAGGACCCCCGCGTCGTGATCCTCGGTGAGGACGTGGGCAGGGACGGCGGCGTCTTCAGGGTGACCGACGGGCTCCTCGAGCGCTTCGGCAGCGAGCGCGTGCTGGATACGCCGCTTGCTGAGGCCGCGATCGCTGGCGTGTCGGTGGGCCTGGCGGCGCAGGGCTTCCGCCCGGTTGCGGAAATCCAGTTCATGGGCTTCGCCTACAGCACGATCGACCAGCTCCTGAACCACGCCTCGCGTTTGCGCACGCGCACGCGTGGCCGTATGTCCTGCCCGATGGTTCTGCGCACGCCTTGCGGCGGCGGCATCCACGCGCCCGAGCATCATTCCGAGAGCGGCGAGGCGTGCTTCACCAATATTCCGGGCCTGCGCGTGGTCATACCGTCCTCGCCCAAGCGCGCCTACGGCCTGCTGCTTGCCGCCATCCGCGATCCCGATCCGGTGGTCTTTCTCGAGCCGACGCGCCTCTACCGCTCGCTCCGCGAGGAGGTGGCGGACAGCGGCGAGGCGATGCCGCTCGATAGCACCTTCACCTTGCGCGAAGGCCGCGACGTGACGCTCGTCGGCTGGGGTGCGGTTACGCTCGACTTATTGACGGCGGCCGAGCGGCTCACCGCCGACGGGATCGAGGCGGAAGTGCTCGATGTCGCCACGCTCGTCCCGCTCGATGCCGCGCCCATCCTCGCCTCGGTCGAGAAGACGGGGCGCTGCGTGATCTGCCACGAGGCGCCGCTCTCTGCCGGCTTCGGCGCCGAGATCGCGGCGCGGCTGGCAGGGCCCGGTCTCTACTCGCTCCTCGCCCCCGTCGAGCGGATTGCGGGCTACGACACGGTGATGCCCTTGCCCCGGCTCGAGCGGAGCTATCTGCCGAGCGTGGAGCGCATCCTCGCGGGTGCGCGGCGCGCGCTGAGCCACGCCTAGGGAGGCCCGGGATGAGCGCAGAAAGCCCCCTGATCTTCGCCCTTCCCGATCTCGGCGAGGGCCTCGAGGAGGCCGAGATCATCGCCTGGCATGTCTCGCCGGGCGATCACGTCGTCGCCGACCAGCCCATCGTCTCGGTCGAGACCGACAAGGCGGTGGTCGACATTCCCTCGCCCTATTCCGGCCGCATCGCCCGCTTGCTCGCAAAAGAGGGCGAGCACCTCAAGACCGGGGCACCGCTCATCGAATTCGCGGGCGCCGAGGCGGGGGACGTGGGAGCGGTGGTGGGAGAGCTCGAGGTAGCGGCCGCGGGCCCGGTCCGGGCCGCTGCTACGCCCTCGCCCGCTCGCGCTGCCGAGGGCGCGCCTTTGCGCATAAAGGCCTCGCCCGCCGTGCGTGCCCTTGCCGGCACGCTCGCGGTCGAGCTTGCGGGTATTTCGGGGAGCGGGCCCGGCGGCGAGATCACCAAGGCGGACGTCGAGCGCGCCGCGAGCGTGCTCAGGGCAGGCGACGGGGCCGAGCCGCTCACGGGCGTGCGGCGCGCCATGGCGCGGCGCATGGCAGACGCGGGCGCCGTCGTGGTGCCCGCGACCGTGACCGAGGAGGCGGACGTCGAGGCCTGGCCGGCCGAGGCCGACGTGACCGCGCGTCTGGTCGAGGCGATCGTAGCAGGCTGCCGGGCGGAGCCGTCGCTCAATGCCGCTTTCGACGGTCGAGCGCTTACGCGCAGGCTTGCTCGCCGAGTCAACGTGGGGATCGCGTTCGACACCAGCGACGGGCTCTTCGTGCCAGTGCTCTTCGATGCCGCAAGCCGGGATGCTGCGGCGCTCAGGCGCGAGATCGACGCCCTCAAGCAAGCGGTCGGCGACCGCACCATCCCGCCCGCGGCACTGCGCGGCGCCACGATCACGCTCTCGAACTTCGGCACGCTCGGAGGAGTGCATGGGTCCCTCGTCGTGGTACCGCCGCAAGTCGCCATCCTGGGCGCGGGGCGCATCGCCGCGCGCGCCGTGGTGCGCGGCAAGAGCTTGGCCGCCCGACGCATCCTCCCGCTCTCTCTCACCTTCGATCATCGCGCCGTCTCGGGTGGGGAGGCCGGCCGGTTCCTCGGCGTCGTCAAGGCAGAGCTCGAGCGTATGCATTGAGCGGGCCCCAAGCGGGAGAGCGGGAGCGCACGCCATGGAAGAAGCTTTCCGTTTCGCAGACGAGCTCGGGCCCGCCAAGATCGTCCACATTCACGTGCCCGGCGCGAACCTCAAGGCGATCGTCGTCATCGACAATGTGGCGTGCGGACCCTCGATCGGCGGGGTGCGCATGGCACCCGATGTGAGCCTCGAGGAATGCTTCCGCCTCGCCCGCGCCATGACGCTCAAGAACGCGGCGGCCGGATTAGCACACGGCGGGGGCAAGTCCGTGATCTTCGCCGACCCGCGCATGCCGGTGCCACAAAAGGAGGCGCTGATACGCGCCTTCGCCTGCGCCATCCGCGATCTCGTCGACTACATCCCCGGTCCGGACATGGGTACGGACGAGCGCGCCATGGCATGGGTCGCGGACGAGATCCACCGCTCCGTCGGCCTGCCGCCGGCCTTAGGCGGCATCCCGCTCGATGAGATCGGCGCCACCGGCTTCGGCCTTGCCGTGGCCATCGAGGCGGCGCGCCCGCAATCGGGCATCGAGCTCAAGAGCGCGCGCGTCGCCGTGCAGGGTTTCGGCTCGGTCGGCCGCCATGCCGCGCGGTTTCTCGCGGAGAAGGGTGCGGTCCTCGTCGCGGCCGCGGATTCGGGCGGCACGATCCACGCGCCGCGAGGCCTCGACATCGAAGCGCTGACGCGGCTCAAGGCCGAGGGCCGAAGCGTCGTCGAGTATCGCGAGGGCGAGAAGCTCGCCACGGACGCGATCGTGGGCGTGCCGTGCGAGATCTGGATCCCGGCGGCGCGCCCCGATGTGCTGCGCGCCGACAATGTCATGCGGCTCGAGGCAAGGCTCGTGGCCGAGGGGGCCAACATCCCGGCGACGGCCGAGGCCGAAGAGGCGCTTCACGAGCGCGGCGTTCTGGTGCTTCCCGATTTCATCGCCAATGCCGGCGGCGTGATCACTGCGGCGGTCGAGTATCACGGCGGGAGCGAGGCCGCGGCCTTCGCGGCGATCGCCGAGAAGATCGGCCGCAATGTGAAGCTCGTGCTCGAGGAGGCGGCCCGTAAGCACTCGCTCCCGCGCGCGGCGGCGACGGCACTCGCGGAGCGGCGCGTGCGGGAGGCGATGAAGCTGCGCCGCTTCGGGTGAGCGCGAGCTGCGCTCCTGGCCGGGGTTAAGCTCATAAACACGCCCCGGGGACGGCTCGCTAAATTCCGCCTTGGATCAGCGCGTGGCCGTCACTTCTTGCAGGCGGGGGACGGGGCGGTGGCTTCTAGAGCAATATCCGACGAAGCGGAATCGCCCCCTCACCCAGCTTTGCCTAAGCTCGCTACGCTCGCTAAGGCTGCGCAACCCTCTCCCCCTCGAAGGGGGAGAGGGTAGGGTGAGGGGGCTGCTTCCACCGAAATGGATTC
>DASPPM010000364.1:0-2155 GCA_035625535.1 Alphaproteobacteria bacterium | reverse complement strand
CGCGGCATCGCCGACCGCAAGCCCGGGCTCGGACGCCTGTTGGCGGAATTTTAGATGTGGCGCGAAAAGGGGAGAACGGCCATGGCGAGAAAATCGATCCCGGCAAGAGTCGCGGCGGCGGTAGCCGGAGGATTGCTCTTTTTCCTGATTGCCGCGAGCGAGGGGGTCGTCGCGCAGGCGGCCGAAATCAAAGTGCTGACCTCCGTGGCGCTCACCTCGGCATTCGGTGAGCTTGCTCCGCAATACGAGCACGCAAGCGGGAACAAGCTCACCATCGGCTACAGCCTCATCGCCGACCTCAAGAAGCGCATACTTGCCGGCGAGACCGCCGACGTGATCATTCTGTCGCCGCCGGCGATGGAGGAGCTCCAGAATCAGGGCAAGCTTGCGCCCGGCGCACTCGTGAGCGTTGCGAGCACGGCGGTGGCGGTCGTGGTGCGGGCAGGTGCGCCGAAGCCCGATATCAGCTCGGTCGATGCATTCAAGCGTACGCTGCTCGCCGCCAAGTCGGTCGCCTATGCGGATCCGGCGAAGGGCGGTGCGAGCGGAGTCTACTTCGCGCATGTCCTCGACCGCCTCGGACTCGCCGAGCAAATGAAGCCCAAGTCCGTTCTGGTGCCGGGCCCGCAGGCCGCCGAAGTCGTCGCCAAGGGCGAAGCCGAGATGGGCATCGCAGCGGCCTCGGAAATCCTGCCCGTGGCGGGTGCCCAACTGGTCGGGCCGCTGCTGGGGGAGCTTGCCAGTGCGACATTCTTCGCCGCGGCATTAGGGGCCGGCACCAAGGTACCGGAGGAGGCCAAGTCGCTCATCCGATTCTTGACCGGGCCCAGCGCAGCATCCGTGCTCAAAGCGAAGGGCTTTGAGCCGGGGTGACAAACCATCACTTCTGTTGTCGTTATGCCCGCGAAAGTGGGCATCCAGAGTTATGAATAGGGAGCTTTGCCGAGGCGCCTGGGCACCCGCTCCCCGTCTTCGCGGGGGCAAGTTTCGCGGCTGTGACGACCACGGGACGGAGCGTCCGCCGCTTGCTTCCCCAAACGAATTCTAGAGCAGTTTCACTGTGAGTGGAACCGCCACCCCCTCACCCAGCTCAGGGTAAGGCTCGGCTTCGCCTCGCCAACCCTTCGCAACCCTCTCCCCCTTCAGGGGGAGAGGGCAGGGTGAGGGGGGAACGCTGTGTCCACTTACCCAGAAAATGCTTTAAGCCCCCTTCGCGCTCGCCTCCCGGATCGCCCGCCAGACGCGCTCGGGGCTTGCCGGCATGTCGAGATGGCGGATGCCCAAGGGGGCGAGCGCGTCGTGGAGCGCGTTCATGATTGTCTGCGGGGCCGCGATGGCACCCGCCTGGCCCGAGCCCTTGACGCCGAGAGGATTGGCCGAGGTGGCAATGCCGTCGAGCGTGATGTCGAAGGGCGGCAGGTCGTCCGCGCGCGGCAGCGCATAGTCCATGAGCGAGCCGGAGAGGAGCTGGCCCGAGCTCGCGTCGTAGACCGCGTGCTCGAGGAGCGCCTGGCCGATGCCCTGGGCCACCCCGCCCTGCACTTGGCCCTCGGTCAGGCGCCGGTTGACGAGGCGGCCGAAGTCGTCGACCGCGGTATAGCGCTCGAGCGTCACCTCGCCCGTCTCGGGATCGACCTCCACCTCCGCCACATGGCAGCCGTTGGGATAGGTGAAGGTTTCGCAGTGATGGTGAACCTCGACATCGAGGCCGCTCTTCGTCGCATCGGGCACATTGCCGGGATCGCGCGCGGCGCGCGCAAGCGCCAGAAGCTCGATGCCGCGCTCCGTGCCCACGACGGCGAAGCGCCCCTCCGCAAACACGACCTCATTGGGCGCGGCTTGCAGGAGGCGTGCCGCGAGCGCGCGTCCCTTGGCGATGACGCCTTCCGCCGCCTTGACCAAGGCCGTGGCTCCCATGTGGAGCGAGCGAGCACCGCCATGCCCCGCTCCGCTCGCAATCGCGCGCGTGTCGGCCTGAACGTAGCGGAAGCTCTCGCGCGACAGGCCGAGGAGAGCCGAGGCGATCTGGGGAAAGCTGGTCTCATGGCCCTGGCCGTTCGACTGGGTGCCGACGACGAGCGCCACGCGCCCGTCGGCCTCGAAGCGGATGGCGGCGCGCTCCTCGGGCTGGCCGCGCGCGGTCTCGAGGAAGCAG
>DASPPM010000363.1:0-3392 GCA_035625535.1 Alphaproteobacteria bacterium | reverse complement strand
GCTCGGCCAGCTCCTCTTGAGCTTGACCACGGCGCTCGGCCTCGACCTCCCGGGCCTCGAGCTCGTCATCCACGGCCTCCTCCTCGTCGTCATCATTCGCGCCTTGCCCGGCGGCCTCTGGCCCTGGCTCAAGCACCGCCTTGGCCTCGCCGCGAGCGCAAAGGGAGCCCCGTCGTGAGCGCCGCCATCCTGAGCGTCGAGGGAGTGAGCAAGCACTTCCGCGGCCTGCAAGCGGTGAGTGCCGTCTCCTTCGAGGTAGCGCGCGGTGAGATCGTGGCGCTCATCGGCCCGAACGGGGCGGGCAAGACGACGCTCTTCAACGTCGTGGCCGGCGTCTATCCGCCGGATGAGGGCGATGTGCGCCTGGAGGGCCGCAGCATCGCGGGACTCCCGCCCGACGCCGTCTGCCGCGCGGGCATCGCGCGCACTTTCCAGCTCGTGCGCCCCTTCACGCGGCTCAACGTCGAGGACAACGTGGTGGTGGGCGCCCTTGCGGCCGAGCGCCACATGGCCGCGGCGCGGGCGCGGGCGGAAGACGTGCTGCGCCGCCTCGAGCTTTGGCAGAAGCGCCATCTCCTCGCCGAGAGCCTGACGCTGCCCGACCGCAAATGCCTCGAGCTCGCGCGCTCGCTCGCGACCGGCGCGCGCCTTCTCCTCCTCGACGAGACGATGGCGGGCTTGCGGCCGACCGAGGTCGACCGCATGGTCGCCCTCTTGGGCGAGCTCAACCGCGCCTCGGGCCTCACCATTCTCCTCATCGAGCACGTCATGCGCGCGGTGATGGCGCTTGCCGGACGCATCGTCGTGCTGCATCACGGCGTGCGCATCGCCGAAGGCCCGCCTTCCCAAGTCGTGCGCCATCCCGAGGTGCTCAAGTCCTATCTCGGCGAGGAGGCGGTATGATCCTCGACGTGCGCGACCTCGTGCTGAGCTACGGCGACATGTCGGCGCTCGACGGCGTCTCGCTCGAGGTGCCGGAGCGCTCCATCACTGCGATCGTCGGCGGCAACGGCGCGGGCAAGACCTCGCTCATCCGCGCCGTCTCCGGCATGCTGCCCCCGCGCCGCGGCTCGATCCGCTTCAAGGGCAGCGAGATCGCCGGCTGGCCGAGCCACAAGGTGGTGGCGCTCGGCATCGGCCAGGTGGCCGAGGGCCGCCAGCTCTTCCCCTCGCTCACCGTCGGCGAGAATCTCGAGATGGGGGCCGTCGTGCCGCGCGCGCGGGCCGGCGCGAAGGCGGCACTCGAGCGCGTGCTCGCCCTCTTCCCGCAACTCGCCGAGCGGCGCCGTCAGGCGGCGGGGACGCTCTCGGGCGGCGAGCAGCAGATGCTCGCGATCGGGCGCTGCCTCATGGGCAATCCCGAGCTCATCATGCTCGACGAGCCCTCGCTCGGCTTGGCCCCCGTGGTCGTGGCCGAGGTCTTCCGCGTCATTCGCCGCCTTGCAACCGATCACACCATCATCCTCGTCGAGCAGAACGTCGCCGCCTCCTTGAAGCTCGCCGAGCGCGCCTATGTGCTGGAGCAGGGGCGTATCGTGCTCGAAGGCAGCGGGGCAGCACTCCTTGCAGACGCGCGCGTGCGGCAGGCGTATCTCGGGCTTTAAAGCATGTTCCGATGGCGCGGAATCACCCCCTCACCCAGCTCCGGCTAAGCTCGACTTAGTCTCGCTAAGCCTACGCAACCCTCTCCCCCTCAAAGGGGGAGAGGGTAGGGTGAGGGGGCTGCTTTCACCGAAATGGATTCCGCTCTAGACGAAGCCACGCGTGCGCTCTGCGCAAGGCCCTTTGCCGCATGCGCAAGGCGTTCGGTTTTGTGACGGCGGCCCTGTCGCGGACCGGTTTCTTGCCGAGCCGGTGAATGCCTCAGGCCAAGCGCCACGCGGCGTAGGCGCAGCCGACATAGACCTCTGGCGCAGGCAGGTAATCGAGAAGCTCGAACCCCCGGCCGCCGGCGGCGGCGTGGGCGACCGCCCAGTTGCGGATCTCGTGGGCGCCGTTGCCGGCCCGCCCCGCGCCGCGCTCCAAAAGATCGATGAGCTCGGACTCCTCGCCGCGAGCGAGCGCATCGAGGCAGCGGCGGTCGAAGTCCTCGTCGATCTCGCCCATGGTGGGCTCGCCGATCGAATGGCTCAGACCGCCGGTGGCGAGGATCGCCACGCGGGCGGGCTTCGCGTAGGAGGCAATGGCGCGACGCAGCAGCCCGCCCCAGGCAAAGCAACGACGGTAGCTCAGCATGGGCGGCTCCAGCTCGTTGATCAGGATCGGCACGATGCGCGGCATGCGCGGCAGCTTCATGCGCGAGAGCGGCAGGCAGAGGCCATGATCGAGCCGAAGGCGATATGAGAGCGCGGGCTCGAACTCGCTCGTGAGCGCCGTCTCGAGGATATGCCGGCCCAGCTCAGGATCGCCGGTAAGCGCTTTGGGCGTGAAATCCCGCATGTACGGCTCGGGCGGGCCGCCATGCTCCTCGCCAATGCCGATGCAAAGGGACGGCAAATTGTCGAGGAAGAAGTTGGTCCAGTGGTCGGGTGCCAAACCCACGATCACTTCGGCTGCGGACGCGCTCAGGCGGCGGCCGAGCTCGCCGTAGGCGGCGCTGAGCCGCCCCTTGAGCGCATCAGAAAGCCGATGCCAGTCGCGCGCGATCAGCGGTCCATGACTCGCGGCATAGATTCCTACGAGCTCAGCCACGGCGCGCCGCCGGGCGCGGATTGGGGTCAGCCGCGCGCAATCGAGCGATGAAGTCGGCGTCGGGCATGCCGACGGCGGAGAAGTAGAAGCGGAGCAGGTAGGGATTGATCAGCCGGGCAAGAAAGGCTACGTCGTCGTCGAGCACCGCAGCCCGCACCTCGGGCTTGAGAGGATAGCGCTTCAGCACGGCCTCGCGATCCTGCCGGTATTCCCTGGCTCGCGCGGGCTCCAGCAGGTCGAAGCACAGCTTGCTCAGCCAATAATCCCGCATGCCGGCACCTCCGCCGAATATTGAGCCTCGAGCCATCCCAAGACAAGGCTTCCCGATTGAGCCGCCGCTCGCAATCCGATACCGTCCGGGCACAGCGACCGCGCCGGTCCTCGAGTATGAGCCACGACAAGGGGAAGGGGACACTCATGACACGAACGGCGGCGGCACTCGCCGCCAGCGCCTCGCCATGAGCCGAGCGATCGAAATCCGATTGGGCGGTTACGGGCCGCCCACGACGTCCTTCAGCCGCGCCCTCAAGCT
Organism: Alphaproteobacteria bacterium; assembly: GCA_035625535.1. GTDB lineage: Bacteria > Pseudomonadota > Alphaproteobacteria > JACZXZ01 > JACZXZ01 > DASPPM01. Next base: position 169 of record DASPPM010000363.1, on the reverse strand, counting down.
GATCGGGGAGCGGCTCAAGGGCGAGCTCGGCGCCGCCGTCGAGGTCCGCTATGTCTGGAACATCATGGATTTCGGCTACCGTGTCGAGGACATCCTGTGGCTGGTCGAGAGCGGCCTCCTGACGCTCGGGTACCAGTCGACCAGCTACTTCACCGAGCGCGTGCCCGAG
>DASPPM010000362.1:0-4457 GCA_035625535.1 Alphaproteobacteria bacterium | reverse complement strand
GGCGTCTCGCCCTCGACGATGCGTGCCTGGTCGAGCAGCAGATAGGCATAGTCGGCGAGCCGGTCGGAGGCGCCCTTCTCCGAGACGTGCCGCGCGAGCTCCTTGATGAGGGGATGCCTGGGATTGAGCTCGAGGATGCGCTTGCTCCCGGCCGCGAGCTGCTTGTGCTGACGCAGGATGCGCTCGAGGTGCATGTCCATGTCGCCCTCCTCGGCCACGAGGCAGACGGGGCTCGCGGTGAGCCGCTCCGAGGCGCGCACGTCCTTGACCGCATCCTTGAGCGTGAGCTTGAAGAGGGCCACGAGCCCGCTCACCTGCGCGCCCTCGTCCGCCTCCTCGGGCTTCGCCGCGTCTTTTTCCGGGGCCTTGATCTTGCCGAGATCGGCGCCGCCGCGCGTCACCGATTTGAACGGCTTCTCGCGGAAGCTCTCGACCGCCGAGAGCCAGAAGCCGTCGACCGGATCGGTCATCAGCAGCACCTCGACCCCTTTGGCGCGGAAGCCCTCGAGCTGCGGGCTCTTGGCGAGCGCCTCGAGCTCCTCGCCGGTGATGTAGTAGATGGCGTCCTGGCCCTCCTTCATGCGCGCGAGATAGCTCTCGAGGCTCAAGAGCCCGCTCTCGGCCGTCGAGCGGAAGCGCGCGAGCCCGAGGATGCGTTGGCACTCCGCGGTATCCTCGTAGATGCCCTCCTTGAGCACGGCGCCGAAGCTCTCGCAGAACTTGGCGTAGTCGGCCGCGTCCTCCTTCGCGCGCTTGTCGAGCGCATCGAGCACGCGCTTCACCAGGCCCGAGCGGATCCTGGCAAGCAGCGGATTCTTCTGCAGCATCTCGCGGCTGATGTTGAGCGGCAGGTCCTCGGAATCGACGATGCCGCGCAGGAAGCGCAGCCAGGAGGGCAGGAGCCCGGGGCAATCCTCGGTGATGAAGACGCGCTTCACGTAGAGGCGCAAATGCCCCTTGCGCTCGGGATGAAAGAGATCGAAGGGCGGCGTGCTCGGCACATAGAGGAGCGCCGAATAGTCGAGCTTGCCCTCGGCGCGGTAGTGCAGCGTCAGCCAAGGATCGTCGAAGCTGTGCGCGACATGGCGGTAGAACTCCTTGTACTGGAGCTCGCTGATCTCGCTCTTGGGCCGCGTCCACAGCGCCGACGCCTGGTTGAGCGTCTCGCCCTTGGCCTTGCCCGCCTCGATAAGCTCGATCGGAATGGCGATATGGTCGGAGTAGCGCTTGACGATGCCGCGCAGCCGCGCGGGCTCGAGGAACTCCTTCGACGCCTCGCTCAAGTGGAGTGCGATGCGCGTGCCGCGCGCCTCGAGCTCGCCCTCGCCGATGGTGAAGCTGCCCTTGCCGTCGGAGCTCCAGCGCCACGCCTCCTTCGCCCCCGCCTTGCGCGAGACCACCTCGACGCGGTCCGCCACCATGAAGGCCGAATAGAAGCCGACGCCGAACTGCCCGATCAGGCTCGGCGCGTCCTTGCCCTCGCCGGCCCCCGCCTCGGCGAGGAAGGCGGCGGTGCCCGAGCGCGCGATCGTGCCGAGGTTGTCCACCAGCTCCTCGCGGCTCATGCCGATGCCGTTGTCCGCGATGGTGAGGGTGCCGGCGTCCTTGTCGGGCGTGAGCAGGACCCGGAAATTGGCGTCGCCGTCCAAGAGCTCGGGCCGGGTGAGCGCCTCGTAACGCAAGCGGTCGCAGGCGTCGGAGGCGTTCGAGATCAGCTCGCGGAGGAAGACCTCCTTCTCGCTGTAAAGCGAATGCGCCACGATATCCAGGAGCTTCGTGACCTCGGCCTGGAAGCCGAGCCTTTCCTCGGACATGGTCCCCTCGCCTGGTTGCCGTCCTCCCCGGCCGTGATATGAGGAAGCCGGCACCCGCGTGCAAGACCCCCTGTCCTCGGCTCCCGCATGTGAGCGGAGCGTCCTCGAACCGGGGCCGCGAACCACCCGCCCTTGGACCCCGCCCCCGTCCTTGCTAAACTCGCCCCCGTGATCTTCGACCCCTTGCGCCGCGGCCGCGCTTCGGCCCCCTCTTTCGACGAGCTTCGCAAACGCCTCATGGCGGAGATCGCAGAGGAGGTGGCGAAGACGCGCGACTATCTCGGCAAGGCGGCGCTCGACCCGCGCGTGGCGGCAGCACTTGCCAAGGTGCCGCGGGAGGCCTTCGTGCCGGAGCGGGACGCGGCCTACGCCTACGACAATGCCCCGCTTCCCATCGGCTGCGGCCAGACCATCTCGCAGCCCTATATCGTGGCGGTGATGACCGACATGCTCGAGCCGCGCGCGGGCGACGTCGTCCTCGAGGTGGGGACCGGGTGCGGCTACCAGGCCGCCGTGCTCGCCGAGCTCGTGGCCAAGGTCTACAGCATCGAGGTCGTGCGCGAGCTCGGAGAGGCCGCAGCCCGGCGCCTCGAGCGTCTCGGCTACGCGAACGTCGAGGTGCGCGTGGGCGACGGTGCCCTCGGCTGGCCCGAGCACGCGCCTTACGACGGCATCATCGTGACCGCCGCGGCGTCCAAGATCCCCGAGGCGCTCACGGCCCAGCTCAAGAGCGGACGGCGCCTGGTGATTCCCGTGGGCGAGCCCGGCGGCTACCAGGAGCTCGTGGTCGTCGAGAAGACGTTCGCGGGGGGCATCGTCGAGCGCGTGACATTGCCCGTCGCCTTCGTGCCGCTCAAGAGCCCCTTGGCCTAGCGCTGCAATCGCGAGCCGCGAGACGAGAGTCTTCCTAAGCCATGACCCGCACGCCCCGCCCGCCGATCGCCGTGCTCGGCCCGACCAACACCGGCAAGACGCATCTTGCGATCGAGCGCATGCTCGGCCACCGCACGGGCATGATCGGCTTCCCCTTGCGCCTGCTCGCGCGCGAGAACTACGACCGCATCGTGCGCTTGAAGGGCCGCGAGGCCGTGGCGCTCGTGACCGGCGAGGAGAAGATCGTTCCGGCGCACCCCGCCTATTGGGTGTGCACCGTCGAGGCGATGCCGCTCGACCGCGTGGTCGAGTTCCTTGCCGTCGACGAGATCCAGGTCGCCGCCGACCCGGACCGCGGCCACGTCTTCACCGACCGCCTGCTCCATGCACGCGGGCTGGAGGAGACCATGCTGCTCGGCGCCGACACCATCCGCCCGAATCTGCGGAAGCTCGTCCCCGGGGTCGAGTTCATAGCACGCCCGCGCTTCTCCAAGCTCACCCATACCGGGCCGCGCAAGCTCACGCGGCTGCCGCCGCGGAGTGCCGTCGTGGCCTTCTCGGTGCAGGAGGTCTACGCACTCGCCGAGGCGATGCGCCGCCAGCGTGGCGGCACGGCCGTGGTGCTCGGCGCCTTGAGCCCGCGCACGCGCAACGCGCAGGTTGCGATGTATCAGGCCGGCGAGGTCGACTATCTGGTGGCGACCGACGCCATCGGTATGGGGCTCAACATGGACGTGAGCCACGTCGCCTTCTCGAGCCTGGTCAAGTTCGACGGCTGGGCGCCGCGCAAGCTCTATCCGGCCGAGCTCGCCCAGATCGCCGGCCGCGCCGGGCGCTACATGTCGGACGGCACCTTCGGCACCACGGGCGAGCTCGGCGCGCTCGATCCCGAGCTCGTGGGCGCCATCGAGGACCACCGCTTCGAGCCCTTGAAGGTCCTCTATTGGCGCAACATCGATCTCGATTTCCGCTCCCTCGATAGCCTCGTGCGCAGCCTCGAGACGCCGCCGCGGCTACCCTTCCTCAGGCGCGCACGCGAGCAGGAGGATTTCCAGGCCTTGTCGGCACTTGCGCGCGACGGCGACATCCTACCCCTCGTGCAAGGCCCCGCCGCCGTCCGCCTGCTCTGGGACGTCTGCCAGATCCCGGACTTCCGCAAGATCATGAGCGACGCGCACGTCCGCCTCTTGAAGCGCATCTTTCTCCACCTCATCGGCCCCGAGGAGCGCCTGCCCGAGGATTGGGTGGCGAACCAGCTCGCCGCCCTCGACCGGCCCGACGGCGACATCGACACGCTGGTGCAGCGCATCGCCTTCGTGCGCACCTGGACCTACGTGTCCCACCGCGCCGATTGGCTGCAGAGCGCCTCCCATTGGCAGGAGCGCGCGCGCGCAATCGAGGACCGGCTCTCGGATGCGCTCCACGAGCGCCTCACGCAACGCTTCGTCGACCGTCGGGCCGCGACCTTGCAGCGACGCATGCGCGACGGGCGCGAGCTCCTCGCCGCGGTCACGCGCACGGGCGAGGTGCTGGTCGAGGGCGAGGGCGTCGGCCGGCTCGAGGGCTTCCGCTTCCTTCCCGAGGAGAGCGGCTCGCCCGATGAGGCGAAGGCGCTCGTGAGCGCGGCGCTGCGCGCGCTCAGGGCGGAGATCCCCGCGCGCATGCAGCGCTGCATGGCGGACGCGGGCGAGGCCTTCGAGCTCAGGCGCGACGGCCGGCTCCTGTGGCGGAACGAGCCCGTCGCCTATCTCGAGGCCGGCGAGCATCCCT
>DASPPM010000361.1:0-3084 GCA_035625535.1 Alphaproteobacteria bacterium | reverse complement strand
AACTGCGCACCCTCGCGCTGCGCGGGGTCGCGCGTCTCGAGCTCGTCGTAATGGAGGGCGGCCTTGGCCATCACGCCTCCCCGGGCGCGCGCGGCGTTGAGGCGTGCAAGAATCGCCTCCTTCACGCGAGCCAGCGCTTGCGCCGCTTGTAGTGCTTGACCTCGCGGTAGCTTCGCCGCCGCTCGCCGGCGAGACCGAGATAGAACTCCTTGACGTCCTCGTTTTCGCGCAGCTTCTCCGCCGGGCCGTCGAGCACGATGCGGCCGTTCTCGAGGATGTAGCCGTAATCGGCAAAGCGCAGCGCCTGGTTGGTGTTCTGCTCGGCGAGCAGCAGGCTCACCTTCTCCTTCTCGTTGAGCCGCTTGACGATCTCGAAGATCTCCTCGACCAGCTGCGGCGCCAGGCCCATGGAGGGCTCGTCCAGCAGCATCATCGTGGGCCGCGACATGAGCGCCCGGCCGATCGCGATCATTTGCTGCTCGCCGCCGGAGGTGTAGCCGGCTTGGGATTTGCGGCGCTCCTTGAGGCGCGGGAAGTAGCGATAGACCAGCTCGAGGTCGCGCGCGATGTTGGCGCGGCCGTCGCGGCGCGTGAAGGCGCCGGCGAGGAGATTCTCCTCCACGCTCAAGTGGCCGAAGCAGTGGCGGCCCTCCATCACCTGGATGACGCCGCGCCGCACGAGCTCGTTCGGCGACAGTCGATCGACGCGCGCGCCCTTGAACTCGATGGTGCCTTTGGTGACCTCCCCGCGCTCGGCGCGCAGGAGGTTGGAGATCGCCTTGAGCGTCGTGGTCTTGCCGGCGCCGTTGGCCCCGAGGAGAGCGACGATGCCCCCCTCGGGAACCTGGAGCGAGACGCCCTTGAGCACGAGGATCACGTGGTCGTAGATGACCTCGACGTTGTTGACCTCGAGCAGGGCCCGCTCGCGCTCCACGGCTTGGCGCCCGCTTGCCGACACTGGATCAGGCGTTACTTCGCCGCGAGCTCCTTGGCGCAGTCGCGCGGCTTGATGCCCTTCTCCTTGGCGTAGGCAAGCGCCGACTCCTTGTACATCTCGCGCAGCATGCCGCGCTCCGGCACGATCCAGCCGCTGATGGTCTTCCAGTGCTGCCCGTCCCACTCTTGGATCTTGACGTTGCCGGCACCCTCGTGGTCCTCGCAGGAGAGCTTCACCCCGGTCAGGAGGCCGTCGGCGCCGAGCTCCTTGATGCGCGCTTCGGTCAGGTTGAGGTTCTCGAAGCCCCAGCGCACCTGCTCGCCCATGAGCGGCTTCTTGCCGTACTTGCCTTGCGCGGTGCGAATGGCCTCGGTGTCGTAGATCGCGTTCACCGCGCCGCGGTCGTAAAGCACCTCGCCGACCTTCTCCTTCGTGGTGTGGCCGCCGCCCTTGGCATAGACGTGCTTGAGGATGTCCTGGATGATTGGGAAGTCAGCGCCGACGCCGGTGATGTTGGCGGCGAGATAACCCTTGGCCGCGGCCCCTGCCGGCTCTACGTCGGGCTCGGCACCCGACCACCAGATGCCGATGAAGTGGTCCATGGGATAGCCGACGTTGGCCGCCTCCTTGATCGCGGTGGAGTTCATCACGCCCCACCCCCACATCAACACCCAATCGGGCTTCTGCTGGCGGATCTGCAGCCAGATGGATTTCTGCTCGATGCCCGGAGGCGAGACGGCGAACTTGCTGAACTCGTAGCCGAGCTTCTGGGAGAGTTTCTCGAGCGTGGTGATCGGCTCCTTGCCGTAGGCGCTGTCGTGGTAGACGAGCGCGAGCTTCTTGCCCTTGAGCTTGTCCATGCCGCCTTCCTTGCTGCCGATGTACTGGACGATGGCATCGGCCCCGGCCCAATAGGTCGAGGGGAAGGTGAAGGTGTAGGGGAAGACCGGCCCGTAGCTCGCGTCGGCGCGGCCGTAGCCCATCGACACCACCGGGATCTTGTCGTTGGTCGCGCGCTCGATGAGGGCGTAGGTGATGCCGGTCGAGAGCGGATCGACCAACGAGGCACCCGTCGGGCCCTTGCCCTTGAGGCGCTCGTAGCATTCCACTCCCTTGTCGTTGTTGTAGGCCGTCTCGCACTCCTCATAGGTGATCTTCACGCCGCCCACACCGCCGTCGCGGGCGTTGAGCATGTCGAGATAGTCGCCGTAGCCGTCGGCGAAGGGGATGCCGTTCGGCGCGTAAGGCCCCGTGCGGTAGACGAGGCGCGGAATGAATTGCTCGTTCTGCGCCAAGGCCTCGCTGGCCCCGAGCGTCCAAGCGAGCGCTCCGATGGTCACGAGACCGACCGCGAGTTTCCTCAGGTCCATGAACTCCTCCCTTGTAATCGAGTGACCGTTGCCCGGCTGAGCAAAGCCTAACACCGCGCGAATAGGGGCGCAAACGCTCTCTCCCGGCGCGCTACACCGCGGCCGCCGGCGCCCGCCCCTCCGCCTCAGTAGGGGAAGGGCCAGAGCCTGAGCTTCTCCTTGCCGATCTGCCAAAGCCGCGCCAGGCCGTTCGGCTCGGCGATTAGGAAGAAGACGATGAGCGAGCCGAAGATGATGAATTGAAGGTTGGTAACCGTGGTCACCTTGATGTTCAAGCCGACGAGTGTGGGCACATTGATCAGGAGGATGGGCAAGAGCACGATGAAGGCGGCCCCCAAAAAGGCGCCGAGGATGCTTCCGAGGCCCCCGATGATGATCATGAAAAGGATTTGGAACGAGCGGTCGATGTCGAAGGCGAGCGGCTCGACGCTGCCGGTATAGACGAAGGCCCAGAGCGCGCCCGCGATGCCGATGTAGAACGAGCTGATCGCGAAGGCGAGAAGCTTGGTCGCAAGCGGGCGGATGCCGATGATCTCCGCGGCGATGTCCATGTCGCGGATCGCCATCCAGGCGCGCCCGGTCGAGGAGCGCGCCATGTTCTTGGCGGCAAGTGCCAGGAGCGCCACCACGGTGAGCGCGAAAAGGTACTTGCCGACCGGCTGCGCCTCGGGACCGGTCACGAAGATGTGAGCGAAGACCGCGCGCGGCGGGGCCGAGATTACGCCCGAGCTCGAATAGTTGGTGAACCAGGGCACGCGGTTGAAGAGCCAGATCAGG
>DASPPM010000360.1:0-10932 GCA_035625535.1 Alphaproteobacteria bacterium | reverse complement strand
AAAGGACACGAAAATGGCTCGGGGGACCCGTATGACTAATCGACTTTCGAGGGAAATGGCAGTCGTCTCCGGCGCGGGCAGCGGCATCGGGCAGGCGACGGCGTTACGCCTCGCGCGCGAGGGGGCGAAGGTGCTCGCGGTCGACATCGCCGAGCCGGGACTCGCGGAGACTGCTGCCCTCGCAATCGACCAGGAGCTCTCCCTCGCTACGCTGGTGAAAAGCGTCGCCGACGCCGACGCCCCCGAGGCGATCTTCGACTGCGCTCGCAAAACCCTCGGCGGTATCAGCCTACTCGTCAACAACGCCGGCATCGGAGGCTCTCATCGCGCCGAGAACACCACAGACGAGGAGTTCGACCGCTTCCTCTCGGTCAACCTGCGTAGCGTGTTTCGCATGTCACGCGCTGCGGTGGGCCGCATGCGTGGGCAAGGTGGGGCTATCGTCAACATCGCCTCCATCTATGGCATGACTGGCTTTCCGGGGACCGCCGGCTATGCCGTCACAAAGGCAGGCGTAATCGGCCTTACCATGCAAATGGCGGCCGACTATGGGCCCCGCGGGATCCGGGTCAATGCGATTTCCCCGGGCCTCATCGAGACGGGCATGACCCGACACCGCATCGCGAGCGACGCCCGGTTCCGCTCGTTGATGCTCGGCATGACGCCTTTAGGGCGCGTCGGCAAGCCAGAAGACATCGCCGCCGCGGTCGCCTTTCTTGGCTCGGCTGATGCCGCCTTCATCACCGGCCAAGTGCTCACCGTCGATGGCGGCTGGCTTACGACCCGCTACAAGGCCGCACCTGGTAGCCAAGTGCCGAATGAACGAGGAGAATGACGATGACTGAGCTTTTCGTTTGTCTCACGTTCGACCACGACAATGTCTCCGCCGCGATTGCGCGCGGCTTCATGACGCCGACCATTATGTCGCGTGGCGATTTCGGAATCGCGGCGACGAGGCGTATCCTCGACCTCCTTAAGGATCACAAAATTCCAACGACCTGGTTCATCCCCGGCCATACGATCAGGACTTATCCGAGCTGTGCCGCCTCGGTGACCAAGGCCGGCCACGAGATTGGGCACCACGGTTGGACGCACCGTACGCCGGCCTCGCTGGGACGCGAGGGCGAGGAGCGCGAGCTGGAGCGCGGCAACGAGGAGATCAAGAAGTTGACTGGGCGCCACGCGCGCGGATACCGCTCGCCGGCCTGGGACCTCAGCCCGCACACCGTAGACCTGCTGCTCAAGCACGGCTTCAAGTATGATAGCAGTATGATGGGCCACGACTATCTGCCTTATCAGGCTCGCGAGGGCGACGTCGTGACCCTCGAGGACCCAATGGTATACGGCACGGACACGGCCCTCGTCGAGATGCCGATCAGCTGGTCGCTCGATGACTTTCCGGTCTTCGAGTATATGCGTTTCGATAACGGTATTTTGCCGGGCCTGATGAACGCGGGGCTCGTACTCGAGAACTGGATCAACGACTTCATCTATATGCGGGACCATTACGACTGGGGCATCCTCACCTACACTTTCCACCCGCACGTCATCGGTCGCGGCCACCGCATGATGATTCTCGAGAAGCTGATCCGGACGGTGAGGGATGCCGGCGCCGTCTTCCTCACGATGGAGGAAGCGGTCGCCGAGTATCGCCGCAAGTACCCAACAGGGCGCAGCGAGCGTGGCCGCTAGGGTCCGGACTCATAACCAATAGCAGATTGTAACGGCGAGACAGATTGCGGCGAGGAAGATGTGGGCGAGACGGTCATAGCGTGTGGCGATCCTGCGGAAGTCCTTGAGGCGGCCGAACATGCGCTCGATGGCGTTGCGGTCGCGATAGAGCATCGGCGAGAAGCAGTTTTTCCAGCGACGATTGCGCTTGGGCGGGATGTTTGGTGCGCTCCCCAAGCTCTCGATCTTTTGGCGAACGGCGTCGCTGTCGTGGCGCTTGTCGCCGTTCAGGATGACGGCTGCGGGCATCTGGTCGAGCAGCGCATCGGCGGCGACGCAGTCCGCCACTTGGCCGCCGGTCAGGAGGAACGCGACCGGGCGGCAGGACTGATCGGCGAGCGCGTGGATTTTCGTGGTGCGCCCGCCGCGCGAGCGACCGGTCGCCTGATTGAGCTCCCCCCTTTTCCGCCCGAGGCGCTGCAATGAGCCTTGACTGCCGAGCTGTCGATCAGCATGTGAATCGGCGCGCTGTTTGACCCCCTGATCGGCGTCGAAGCGTTCCCCCGCGCTGAGGGACTTAAGCTCTTGAAGGGAGGCCCAAAGATGTTCTTTGAATGGGGTCAGCATTGGAAGCCGATAGGGGTCAATCTTCAAATCCGATTCACACTCCTGGTGGTACGAGCTCACCGGCGTGCGCGGCGCGGCCCCCTGAGCGTCCCTTCCCGTTTTGGCTTTCAGTCACCGAGCATTATTTGCCCGCCGCCGGCTGACTCAGCTCGGGGCCGTGAGCGTTGCTCGCGCGTCGACCGCGACCGCCCCCTCGCCCGTGCTTCGTACCATCACGGGATTGAGCTCGAGCTCGACCAGGCGCTCGCCAAGGTCGGCCGCGAGCCAGCTCAAGCGGCTGACGATATCCGCCACGCGCTCGGCGTCGAGCGCCGGCTTGCCGCGCCAGCCGGCAATGAGCGGCCAAATCTTGAGCCGTTCCAGCAAGGCGCGGGCATGCGCGGTGTCGACCGGCGCCAGCGCGATCGCGATATCGCCGAAGAGCTCGACCAGCACGCCACCGGCACCGACCGCCACGATCGGGCCGAACTGCGCATCGCGCCGCACGCCGACGAGGAGCTCGAGCTCGCCCGCGCACATGGCCTGGACGAGCCCGCCCTCGATCGCGACACCCGGCAGGCTGCGTGCGAGGGCGGCCATGACCTCGTGCCAGGCGTCCTCGAGGCCACGCCTCTCCGTCAAGCCGAGCTTGACGGCGCCCACCTCGCTCTTGTGCGCGAGCTCTCGGCAAACGGCCTTGAGCGCCACCGGGTAGCCGATCCCTTGCGCCGCCTCGACCGCCCGCTGGAGCGTGGGGCACAATTGTTCGGTACTGACTTGGATGCCGTAGCGCGCGACGAGGCGCTTGGTCTCCGGCTCGGTCATCCTGCCCTCCGGAATGCGGGCGAGGACGCTCGCATCCGGCAGATCGCTCGGCCGCGGCAGCGGCTCGACCGGCAGAGCCGGCGCGAGCTTGCGGCTCTCCATGAGCGTGCCGAGCACGCGCAAGGCGCTGTCCAAATTGTCGTAATAGGGGCAACCGAGAGTGCTGAGGACGCGGCGCGGCTCGTCCGCCGAGGCGCCTGGCGTCACCACGAGCGCAAAGGGCTTGCCGCAGGCAAGGAGCGCCTGGCCGATCTCGCCTGTCACGGCGGCATAGAACGGCACCGTGGTGAGCACGATGAGAAGTGCCGCCACATCGGGATCGTCCGCAAGGGCCGCGAGAATTCCGCCCGCTACCGTCGGCGTGTTCGGATCGCGCCGGCCGCCGAGATCGATCGGGTTATGCTGGAAGCTTGGGAGCAGGTCGCGATCGAGCCGCGCGAGCGTGCCCGGACCGAGCATGGCTGGCCGCAGCCCGAGCTCGCATAGGCGATCAACGCCGATCGAAGCGCCGCCGCCCGAGGGCGAGAAGACGCAAACGCCGTCGCCGCGGGGCGCACCGAAGCGCAGCAACGCGTCGGCTGTGCGTATCATATCGTCCACGTCGTCGAGCAGCAGCACGCTGCACTTCCGGCATGCGGCCTCGAGGACGGCATACGAGCCCGCGAGGCTGGCCGTATGGGAGAGTGCCGCTCGCACGCCCGCCTCGGTGCGCCCCGCCTTGACCATGAGCAGCGGCTTCCCCCTCTCCCGACAGCGTGCGGCGAGCTCGAGGAACCGGCGTGGCGCCTTGAATCCCTCGACGTAGAGGCAGATCGCCCGGCTCTTGGCGTCCTCGATCATATGCTCGAGGAAGTCGCAGATCTCGAGATCGCTCTGGTTGCCGAGTGAGACGCATCCGCTGAAACCGATGCCGGCGCTGTGCGCGCGGTCGTACATCGAGACCATGAGCGCGCCGCTCTGGCTGATGAGACCGATTTCGCCCTGCATCAGCTCACCTTCCTCGAGAACGAGCGAGGACGTCAGCGCCAAAGCATGGTGCGGGCTGATCAGCCCCATGCAGTTGGGCCCGACGATACGCATACCGGCCGCGCGCGCGATGTCGACGAGCTCGTCCTGCATCCGTCGGCCCGCCTCGCCGATCTCGGCGAAACCGGTAGTCATGATGACAGAGCAGCCTACTCCCGCCGCGGCGCACTCCCGCACGGCTTCGAGGAGGCGTTCCGACGGCACCGCCATCAGCGCTACGTCGACCTGTCCGGGTGCATCCGTGATCCGCGCGTAGGCCCGGTGCCCCATGATCTCGGCTCGCCCGGGGTTGATCGGCAGGATGCGGCCGGGAAAGCGATGCTTCGTGAGATAGCGCATGATGCGGCCGCCGAACTTGGCCACGTTGTCGGAAGCGCCGATCACGGCGACGGCGCGCGGAGCGAGAATCTGGGCGACGCCAAGGCGCGGCGGTGCCGTCACTGGAGCGTCCCCGCTCGGGCCACCCTTCGCCCTATTCTTGCTCATCGACAAGGCTCACTCTCCGCGGAACTTCGGTTTGCGCTTCTCGAGGAACGCGGTCATCCCCTCGTGCGCGTCGCTCGAAGCGAGGATGCGTTGCGACCATTCCTCCTCGATCAGGGCAGCACGGTCCAGGCCGTCGCGCGCTTGGGCTCGGACCGCTTCCTTGATCGCCTGGAACGGCAGCGGCGCTCCGGAGGCGAGGCGGGCCATCACTTCTGCCGTCTCGCGCTCGAAGGCGTCGTCGGGCACGACCATGCTTACCAGCCCGAGCTCGAGCGCGCGGCTGGCGTCGATGTCGCGCCCGAGCATCAGGAGGTCGAGCGTGCGGTTGCGCCCGATGTAGTGGACGAGGCGAACCATGCCCACGCTCCAGGTCGGGATTAGGCCGAGATAGACGTCGCCCGCGCGATACTTGGCAGTCGTGGAGGCGATGCGGATGTCGGCCGGCCAGGCGAGTCCGGTGCCGCCGCCGATGCACCAGCCGCGCACGGCGGAAACGACCGGCTTGGGGAAGCTCTCGATGCGCTCGACCACGCGCCGGCCGGCCTCGCGAAAATCGCGGCCGGCCGAAGGCGTGTGCTCGGATTCCCGGGTGAGATCGGCGCCCGCGCAGAATGCGCGCGAGCCCTTGCCGACCAGAAGAACGGCCCGCGTTTCCCGGCGCGCCTCGAGGAGATCGAAGGCTGCCTGGAGCTCCTCGAGCATCGTCATGGTGATCAGATTGAGCGGCGGACGGCTGAGCGTCACGCTCGAGACCCCGTCCCGATGCTCGAGCTCTATCGTCTGGTACACGGCACCGGCTCCCTCTTGCGGCCTGATCACCGGCCGAGCCTCTTGAATCCGCCGATGCGGTCGAGCGCCAAGATGAGCCCGAACGACATCAGGATCAGCATCGAGGAGACGGCCGCGATGGTGGGATCGATCTGATCGGTCAGATAGTTGTAAACCCGGACCGGCAGCGTCTGGTACGCCGGCCCGGTGATGAAGATGGTCGTGGTCACTTCATCGAACGAGATGATGAAGGCGAAAAGGAACCCCGCGAGCACACCGCGCCCGGCGAGCGGCAAGGTAATGCGCCAAATCGTGCCGAGCCGACCGGCGCCGAGATTCATCGCGGCCCACTCGAGCTGATGCGGCACATCATGGAGTGCCGCCATGATCGCGCGCGCCGCAAAAGGCACGATGATCATGACGTGTGCCGCTGCTAGGCCCCAAAAGCTATTGTAGAGGCCGTGGAGGTTGAGGAACTGGAGCATGGCGATGCCGAACACCACCGCGGGCACGAGAAGGGGCGACATGAAGAACCCGTCGAGCGTCTTGCGCCCGGGCAGCTCGAAGCGGACGAGCGCGTAGACGGCGAGAAAGGTGAGCCCGGTCGCGACGAAGGCAGAGAGCAGAGCGAGACGCAGGCTGAGCAGGAAGGCGTCGACGAAGCCCGGGTAGTGGAACACCTCGCGGTACCAGCGCAGCGACCAGTGGGTTGTCGGCAGCGCAAAGTACTCCTCGGGCGTGAAGGAGATCAGCACGACGATCACGAGGGGGGCCAGCATGAAGACCGCCATCGCCCCATTGAAGAGCTTGAGCCCCGTCCTCATGCGCTCGCCTCACGCCGCCCCGTGCCGAGGCGCTGGGCCGCCAGCACGAGCCCCAAGGTCACGGCCAGTAGAACCAGCGCCATGGCGGCCCCGAGCGGCCAGTTCAGGTCGACGAGATTGATTCGATAAGCGAGGGTGGATACGACCTGCACGCGCGATCCGCCGAGCAGCGCCGGCGTCGCGAAGGCGGCCATGTTGATGGTGAAATTGATGATCATGCCGGCCAAGAGGGCCGGCAGCGTCAGCGGCAGCACGATCGAGCGAAACACGGCGGACCCCGTGGCGCCGAGACCCGAGGCCGCCCACAGCAGATTCCGGTCGATTCCGCCCAACGCGGCCCACAGCGGCAGCAGCACGAACATGAAGTGGGCATGCACGAGGCCGATGACGACGCCCGTTTCGTTGAACATGAGCGGAAGCGGGGAATCGACGAGGCCGAGGCTCATGAGCGAGCGGTTGATGAGGCCGCGCGGGCTCAGCAGCACGGTCCAGCCGAAGGCCTTGACCGCGACGTTCACCAACCAGGGCGCCACGTAGAGGATAAGCAGATAGGCCTGCGCGGTCGGCCTCAAGCGCGTTGCATACCAGGCGACCGGGTAGGCCAGCACGGCAGTGATGAGCGAGATCAGGAAGCTGATCCGAACCGTGCGCCACAGCACGCCGAGATAAAAGGGATCGAGCAGCGTGCGGTAATTGGCGAGCGTCCAGTGCGCGGTATTGATGCCGGCGAGACTATAGGGGTGAAAGCTGTTGACGATGGCGCCGACGAGCGGCCAGAGGAAGAAACCCAGCATGAGGACGACGAGCGGAAGCACGCAAGCGAGCGGAAACCAGATCAGTCCAGGCGCCGCGCGCCGGGGCGCCGACGCCTCGCAGCAACGGCCGTCGTCGGGTGAGATGGCCGATGCCATAGGACCTCTCAGCTTCGCCCCGCGATCCGCTGTCGCATCACTTGACGGGTGCTATATCCTTCTCGAAACGCTCGTTCCACGCGGATCGGAGGGCAAGCACGGCGTCGTAGTCGATGACCGCGAGCTTGCCCATCTCGGAGGAAGGCGGCAGGAGCTCGGCGGCCTCGCCGGTGAGCTCGACCTTCTTGTTCATGGCAATCTGGCCGAAACGGTTGGCGCGATACGCCAGCACCTTGGGGCTGAGCAGCCAGTTCATGAACACGCGCGCGCCTTCGGGATCCGGAGCGTTTTTCATGACGCCGATCGAGGTCGGGCTCAGATAGGCGGGATCGGGCATGACGATCGCGACCGGGATGCCGCGCTTCTTGAACTCGAGGCCGGTACCCGCGCTGAACACGGCGATGGCGGCGGCCCCGCTCTCGAAGAACTCGCCGATCTTGGCGAAGGTCGTGGTCCAGTCCATCACGTTGGGCGCCAACGCCTTGAGCTCGGCAAAACCGGGATCGATCTTGTCGATCCCGCCGCCGCCCATCTTGGCGAATTCGATGAGCGTGTAGAGCCCGAAGGTGTTGCTGACCGGCGGAATGATCAGCTTGCCCTTGAACTCCGGCCGCATCAGGTCCTTCCAGCCGGTCGGCGGCGCCCACTTGTTCTTCTTGAAGACCTCGGGCTGGTAGAGGATGCCGACGACGTCGCCATAAGCGTAGACCCCCATCGTCTTGCCGTCCTCCTTGATGGGCGCTATCGGGTAGAGGTCGGCGAGATTGGGCACGCCTTCCTGATCGACAGCCGAGAAGATGCCTTGGTGCAGGCCCTGCACCCAGGCCGGGTGGTCGCACATCACCACGTCGACTTGCGGCTTGTCCTTCTGGGCGATCGCGGTCGCGATGATCTCGGCTGAGGTCGCCTTGGGCACGAGCGTCACCTCGTAGCCCGTGTCCTTCTTGAACTCATCGGCCCAGCCCTCCTTCTCGAGCATGGTCTGGATGGTGCCGCCCCAGCTCAGGAAGTAGACCGTCTTGCCGGCCGCCTGGGCCGCCGGTGCGATAAGGGCCGCGGTGATGCAGCCGAGCAGAACCGTCAGCAGCCGGCTCGTCTTTCGCGAGTGCGGTCCCGTCATGACGCGATCCTCCTGCTTCTTTCGCTAATGAATCGGGGGGAGCGACATTGTGCATAACCGGGCTGCCGACGGCGCCCATCGAGACTGGAATTCCCCGGATGACTCCCGATCTGGCGTGAATATTCGCGCTCTTCCGGCCTTCTTGCAAGACAGACGCGAGGCGCAGACGGCTACCGGCACCTCGGGCGAAGCGTGGCGATCGCTACCTGCGTGTTCTGTTCGTACAGGCGGCGTGGATCGTGCTCGTCAAACCAAAGACCCGGGAGCGTTATGGGCTCAAGCCATGGTTCGAGGCGGCCAAGAAGCGGCTGCACCGCAACGTGCTCGCGATTGCAATCGCCAACAAGCTGGCTCGCATTGCCTGGAGCGTTCTGGCTTATGGCCGGAACTTCGAGAGCAGAACGATCTATGAGGCGACCAACCAGCCTGCTTGATCGCTGGGCGCGAATTGAGGAACCCATGACAATGTAGCCCGATATCCTACCCGCAGCAGTGAGCGTTGCTGTTCCGCTTTCCATCGGCCGTCGCGGGGATCACCGCGCCGGCGGCAGATGCGCGATCTGCGAGCCAACCTCGTAACAGCCCTCCCTGACGACGCGGAAACGCGCGTCATGTGCCGATGTTATTGGCAGGAACATCCCCTCGAGCGGCACCTCGCCCGCGATGTGACGAGCGAGCTCGCGGCCGAAGACCGTGCCCGGCGCGATGCCTCGGCCGTTGTAACCGGTAAGCGCGATCATGTTCTCCGCCAGCGCATGCAGGCGCGGAAGATGGTCGTTGGTCATGCCGATCCGCCCGTACCACTCGTGCTCGAGCGTCACCTCACCGAGCTGCGGGAACAGCGCCCGAATGTGCCGCAGCGCCCAGCGGCGATGGATTGCGGCACCAGTGCCGCGGAGCGCGCCAACGCTGCCGACGATGAGGCGGCCGGCATCGTCGGTGCGGAAGCCAGTAAGTACAGTCCGGTTGTCCCACGCCCCATGCCCCTCGGGAAGGATTGTGCGCCGTACGTTGTCACTAAGCGGCGCCGTTGCGACGTGGAAGAAGGGCAGCACGATCTGCTCGCCGCGCAGCTCTGGCATGATGCGCGACGTGTAGGTGTCGGTCGAGAGCACCGCCCATTTCGCCCGGACGCTGCCGCCTTGCGTGGTGAGGTGCCAGACACCCCCCTCGCGCGCGATGCGCTCGACCGGGCTCCCCGTGAAGACAAGGGCGCCAGCGGAAATCGCCGCGCGGCCGAGGCCGCGTACGTAGGCGAGCGGCTGGATCGTCCCGGCGCGTAGGTCGAGCAGACTGGCGGGATAGACGGAGGTGCCGGTCTTGGCGCGCGTCTCCTCAGCGTCGAGGACGCGCACCGGGGCGCCGAGCGCCTGCCATTGTCGCGCCCGCTCCTTGATCTCGGCGGCGCCTTTCTCGCCCGCGCCGCAGTGGATCGTGCCGACGCGCTTCAGCTCGCAGGGAACGTTGTACTTGTCGACGATGTCGAAGACCGTACGCGGCGAATCGCGCAGCAGGTCGAGGAGTCGGCCGCCATAGACGGGCCCGAGCGTCTCCTTGAGGGCAGACGGCATCACCCAGAGCCCGGCATTGACGAGCCCGGTGCTCCGGCCGGCCGCGCCGTAGCCAATCTCGACCGCCTCGAGAACGACGACGCCGAGGCGCCGCTCGGCAAGATGCAGCGCAGTCGACATGCCCGTGTAGCCAGCGCCGACGATCGCGACGTCGGTGACGATTTCGCTGGCGAGCCTCTCCGTCGTGGGAGGCGGCGGGGCGGTCCGCTCCCAGAGCCCGTGCGAGCGTCTATCGTTCAGCATCTTTCCCGTTCCGCCGTCATATGAGGTTCGGTCGTGCCTGTCCAGGTCGCCTTCCATCATCACTATGTTCGGATCTGATTTTCGGTAGACACAGCGGTGTTGCGGTCGCCATCCTCCGTAAGCCGGCATCGCCTCTATCAATCCTGCGCGCGCTCCGCACGGCGCTCAAGTAAAGACCGGCACCTTTCGCACCTCGCGCGGACACATGCTATGGTACGCGCCTGGGTGCCGACGATCCACCATTCTGGGCCGACACCATTCTGGGCCGAGCGCGCGGTCCGCCCTCGATCTGGTCATCTGCATGAATCGCCAAGCTTTAGGAATGCTGAGCGTCGCCGGGGGCGTGTCTATCTTCACAGTAAACGACGTGATCATGAAGAGCCTGAGCGGCACTTACCCGGTCCACCAGATCGTCTTCGTTCGCTGCGCCGTGGCGCTGCCGTTCCTCTTGGTCGCAGCGCTGGTCGAGGGCCGCGGCACACTCGCATTCGGCCATCCCTGGCTCCATCTCGGCCGCGGCCTCGCGCTCTATCTCTCGTACACGAGCTACTATCTCGCTATGGCGCGGCTCCAGATCGCCGAGACTGTCGCCCTTTTCTATGCCGTCCCGCTGTTCGTCGCGATCCTGTGCATCCCGATCCTCGGCGAGCGCGTCGAGACGCGCGCCTGGGCGGCCATTGGCGCGGGCCTCGCTGGCGTGCTCGTCATCTTGAGGCCCGGCCTCGGGCTGGTCGACCCCGCAGCCCTTCTCGCCATCGCCTCGGCCGTCGCGTATGCGGTCTCGGTGCTCTTCGCGCGCCGCCTGGGGGCCGCACAGACCGCGAGCAACATGGCGCTGTCCGCGACCATGCTCTATGCGGTCGCGAGCGCTCTCACCGGAT
>DASPPM010000359.1:0-6450 GCA_035625535.1 Alphaproteobacteria bacterium | reverse complement strand
GCCTACGCCGTCAAGGTCGCCGACCAATGGGAGCGCGTCATCGTGCTGCGGCTCGGCCGCTTCCGCGCGCTGAAAGGACCCGGCCTGTTCTTCATCATTCCGATCATCGAGACGGTCCCCTATTGGATCGACATCCGCGTCATCGCCAGCGCGTTTAAGGCGGAAAAGACGCTCACTAAAGACACCGTGCCGGTCGACGTCGACGCGGTGCTGTTCTGGAAGGTGATCGACCCGAAGAAGGCGGCGCTCGACGTCGCCGATTACAACGGCGCGATCAACTGGGCGGCGCAGACCGCGCTGCGCGACGTCATCGGCAAGACGCTCCTCTCCGACATGCTGGAGGGCCGCGAGAAGATCAGCGCCGAGCTGCAGAGGATCATCGACATTCGCACCGAGCCGTGGGGGATCAACGTCATTTCGGTGGAGGTGAAGGACGTGCTGATCCCGCCGGCCTTGCAGGACGCGATGTCGATGCAGGCGCAGGCGGAGCGCGAGCGCCAGGCGCGCGTCATCCTCGGCGATTCGGAGCGTCAGGTCGCGGAGAAATTCGGCGAGGCGGCGAAGACCTACGCCGACAATCCGACCGCCTTCCATCTGCGCGCGATGAACATGCTCTACGAAGGATTGAAGAAAAACAACGCCACCATCGTCATCGTGCCGAGCACGGCGGTCGAATCCATGCAGCTCGGCGGGCTGGCCGGGATGACGGCGTTGAGCGCGACGTTGGGCCAAGAGCCGCCGCCGGGCGCGGCCCCGGGCCCGTGGTCCGGCTCCGCTCGCGCGAAACCGTAGTCGGACCGCCGCGTGAGGTCCTCAGCCGGCCGCGGCCAATTGCAGGAAGGCCCGGCTCCGCCGCGCTGAGCCGAGCCCGCATGTGCGTAAAGCTCGCCGTCGGGCTCGATGGCCTTGCCATGGGTCGGTGATCTCCCCATCTAAGCGGCGGCGGGCCAGCCGCTCCCAAATCGGCGCCCGCCGTTTCGACTAGATCGCCATGATCGATCGCATTCTTCAACTGCTGGGCAGCACCGGCGCGAAGCCGTCCGCGCGCAATACCGACGAGCTCCAGCTGGCGGTCGCAGCACTCCTGGTCGAAGCTGCGCGCATGGACAGCCACTTCGACGCGGCAGAGCGGAATCTGATCAAGCGGCTTCTCGCCGAGCGCTTCAAGCTTTCGAGCGAGGCTACCGAGCGGCTGCTGAGCGACGCAGAGCAGGCGGCCGAGCGCTCCGCCCAACTTTTCCGCTTCACGCAGCTCGTGGTCGAACGCCTCGAGCCGGAGGAGCGCGTGCGGATCATCGAAATGCTTTGGGAGGTCGCCTATTCGTGCGGCGCGCCGTCGCCGGAGGAGGACGCGCTTCTGCGCCGCATCGCCGGGCTGATCTATGTATCGGACTGGGCTAGGGGTGCCGCGCGCAAGCGCGTGCTGCAGCGCAAGAACGTCGCGGGGCGAGAGTGTTCGATTTAGAGCTGCGGCTTGTTTGGAGCGGGTGAGGGGAATCGAACCCCCGTCTGGAGCTTGGGAAGCTTCTGCTCTGCCATTGAGCTACACCCGCGTCCCGCAACGGCTCTGATTATAACGACGGCGCCTCGACCGGCAAGCCGGCCGTGGCACTCGGCGCACCCGCTCACGGATCGATGAGGACGCCCGGGTTGAGCAGCCCTTGCGGGTCGAGCGCCTGCTTTGCCGCCTTGAGTGCCGCGGCGAAGAGGGCCGGGCGCTCGCGGTCGTACCACCGGCGATGGCCGCGCCCGACGGCGTGGTGGTGGGTGATGGTGCCCCCGGCCGCGATGAGGGCGTCGGAGGCGGCCGTTTTGATCGCCGTCCATTGCTCCAACAGGGCCCCGTGCCGGCCGAGCGCCTGGAAAGTGAAATAGGGCGCGGGGCCGTCCGGATAGACGTGGGTGAAGCGGCAGGTGACCTGGCCCGCCCGCCCCGTCGCCGTGCGGATGGCCGCCTCGGTCGCCGCCTTGAGCTTGTCATGGAAGGCCTCGAAGCGCTCCCAGGTGATGGCGGTCTCGAAGGTATCGCCGATGATCGCGCGCTTGACCGTGCGCTCGCGCGCGTAGGGCATGCGGATAAAGGCATTGCGCCAGCGCTCCGCGGCACCTTCGCGGTGGGAATCCGCCTCGGCGGTGCCCTCGGGAGCGCCGCCATGGTCGGCGCAGCACTCGAGCGCCCGGCGCATCCAAGGCTCAAGCGGATGGTCGGCCGATTCGAAGGCCAGCACCATGATCGCCGCCGTGCCGTCCCCCGCACCCGTGTTGTAGGCCTCTTCGGGATCGAGAATGCGGCAGTTGGCGGGGTAGAGGCCGGCTTGCGCGACCACCCTGAGCGCGCGCGCCGCGCTGAAGAAGTCCTTGAAGCGCACCGCGCAGCCCGCGCGAAAGCGCGGCCGCGCCTGGAGCCGCATCCAGGCTTCCGTGACGATGCCGAGGATACCCTCCGATCCGATGAAAAGGCGATCGGGGCTCGGCCCCGCCCCCGAGCCGGGCAGCCGGCGGCTCTCGAGCACGCCTTGCGGCGTCACCACGCGCAGGCTCTCGACGAGCTCGTCGATATGCGTGTAGAGGGTGGCGAAATGGCCGCCCGAGCGCGTCGCGATCCAGCCGCCGAGCGTCGAGTACTCGAAGCTCTGCGGGAAATGGCGCAGCGTCAGGCCGTGGGGCTTGAGCGACGCCTCGAGCGCCGGACCGAAGGCCCCGCCTTGAATGCGCGCCGCGCGTGAGAGGGGGTCGACCTCGAGCACGCGGCCCATCTCGCGCATGTCGATGGTGACGCCCGCCTTGTAGCGCCGGCGATCGACGTGCGGCTCGATGCCGCCGACCACGCTCGAGCCGCCGCCGAAGGGGACCGCCGCCGCTTCCGAGCCACCCGCCCAATCGAGGACGGCCGCCACCTCCGCCTCGTTCCGCGGATAGGCGACCACGTCGGGCGCGTCGGCATAGTCGCCGCCAAGCGCGCGCACGTAATCCTCATAGGCCTTGCCGTAGGTGTGCGCGGCGCGGTCGTAGCGCTCGCTCGAGCAGATGGGCTTGAGGGACGCGGGCGGCGCCAGGCGCGGAGGAGCGAGGGCCAAGTCGGCAAGCGCGGGCGGCTCCACCTGCTCGAAGTCTTGCACGCCGAAGCGCGCGCGGGCGCGGTCGAGCACGAAGCGCTCCTCCTCGGGCGTCAAGCCCTCGCCCTCGCGGCCCCAGCCGAAATGCTTGAGGCGGCCCTCTCTCATGGTTCCTCCTCCTCTCGCGGCGCTCCTTTGGCGCGTTCCGAGAAGAATAAGGAAAAGGACGGGGCGACGCCTCACAATTTCTCGCCTCGAGCGTCAATGGATGCAGCACCGCCCGACGCTCCCCGTCCTCGCGGTGCAACATCGGAGTTTATGGATACTGGGAAGGAGAGGCGACATGGCTATTCCCACTTTCGTGAACGGTCAGATCACGGATTCCGTCACCCAAGCCAACGTCAAGGTGCTGGGCGACGCGCCGGCCATGGCGATGAGCGCACTCTACCAGTGCGTCGCGCACTCGACCGGCATTCTCTTCGAGAATACGACGAGCGCCCAGCAGCAGCTCGCGATTGCGGGCCAGGCGGCGACCAACCAGGGCATCATCCAGGTCTACAGCTTCGACACCATGGCCGACGCGGTCTCGACCGCGAAGATCGCCCAGAGCGACGTGCCGGACAGCATGCTCTCGCTGCTCTCGGCACTCAAGGCGGTGTCGCCGTAGCGCGCCGACCGCTGATCACGATTCGAGACGCGCAACGACGCGGCGCGCTTCGCGGGCCCCGCCGCAACGCCCTAAGCCCCGCATCAGAGGAGACTCGCAATGGCACTCGATACTATGGTCAATGGCCAAATCACCGACGCCGTCACCCAGGCGAACGTCAAGGTGCTCGCCGACGCGCCTGCGATGGCGCTTGGCGCCATCTATCAGTCGCTCTCGCACTCGACGGGCATTCTCTACGAGAACGCGACGAGCGCCCAGCAGCAGCTGGGGATCGCCGCTCAGGCCGCGACCAACCAGGGCGTCATCCAGATCTACAGCGTCGATACCATGGCGGGCGCCGTTTCGACCTCGAAGCTCGCCCAGAGCGACGTGCCGGACAACATGCTCTCACTCCTCACCGCGCTCCACGCGCTCCAGCCCGCCGCGAAGGTCACCTAACCTTCTCGGGCGGCAAAGCGCATCCGCCGAGGCCCAGCGCCGGCGACCTCCTTGACCGCCCCGGGGAGCGTCGACGGCCTGGGCCTTCTTCCTTAAGGAGCGTGGGCATGAACCCGCGGAATCGCCGCCGGACTGATTTCACAGGCGCCCCTCCGCGTGCGTTATTCAGCGTGCGGGACCGGATGCGTTGGAATGCATGTAGTGCAGTGAAGCCAACGCAAGAGAGGCCGCTCGGTCGAGCTCGCATGCCAAAGGAGACATGCCATGTTTTCATCGAACCCAGGCGAGAAGAGCGATCCCGCTCCCCAAGGCGAGGCGAGCCGTGTCGACCAGTGCCCGGACCAGCTGCGGCAATGTCCGCTCACCGTGTCGGCGCAGATCACCGATGCCGTCACCCAGGCCAACGTCGCCTCGCTCGGGATCGGACCGGCCTTCGCCATCGTGCAGTCCTTCCTCGCGCAGAGCCAGGCGCAGAGCGTGCTCTTCGCCAACATGGTGCAGGAGCATCAGCAGCTCGGCACCGCCGGGCTGGCGGCGACCGTCCAATCGGTGATCCAGCTCCTCGGCGTGGGAGGTGGCAAGGAAAGCGGCGCCCAATGACAGCCCGGCGAATGGCGGCATCTCCAGCACCTTCGGCCGAGCGCGCTGAGAAAAGGGAGAGGCGACCATGGCGAACGCAGTAGAGGCGCAAGTGACCGATGCCGTGGCCGAGGCCAATCTCGCCACCATCGGCAACGGGATCCCGCTCTCGTCCACGCAATCCTTTCTCGCCTCGACCAGCGCCCAGGGCACGGTCTTCGCAAGCGCGGTGCGGCAGCAGAGAGAGCTGGCGATAGCGGGCCTCGCGGCGACGGTCAAGGGTGCGGCGCAAATCCTGGCGCTCTCCCGACGGCAGCCGGAGCGGCCGACGCCTAGACAGGCCCAGATCGGGTCGCTTGAAGCGCGTCTCGCAGAGCTCGAGACGCAGAAGGCGGGCGCCACGCCGACGCCGAAAACGCCGTCTTCGACTTGGACACCCGACCAAATGGTGACATGACCCGCCGCCCCTCGCGCGGTCTTGCCGACAGCGAGGAGAGCGGGCGGAGGTGAGGCGGACGTGAAGCGGCCTTGAGCTCGAGAAGGATTTGCGACAGTGGCCGAGACCCAGGTCAATCCCCAGATCACCGACGCGATCACCCAGACGAACGTCAAGGTGGTCGGTGAATCGCCGGCCCAATCCCTGGGCCTCGCTTACCAGGCGCTGAGCCACTCGACCGGGCTGGCCATGGAGAACGCGATGCAAACACAGGCAGGCATGCAGCAGATCGCTGCCTCCGCCACTTCGGTCATCCTCAAGATGATCGTGCAGGCGGGCGCCTGATGCGCGCGGAGTTCACAAGTCGCACGCGGCATCCGTCAATGGAACGGCACCGCGAAGAGCGACGCCGGCCGCGCTAATCGAGGAGGTCGACCATGGCGCTTTCCACTCTCGTGAATGGTCAGATCACGGACTCGGTCACCCAGGCGGGCGTTACCGTGCTGGCGAACGCGCCGGCGATGGCCATGAGCTCGATCTATCAGAGCCTCGCGCATTCGACGAGCATCCTCTACCAGAACTCGGTCCAGGCCCAGCATATGGCGGCAATCTCGGCCCAGGCGGCGACCAACCAGGGCGTCATCCAGATCTACAGCTTCAACACCATGGCCGCCGCCGCCGCCACCAACAAGGTGGCGCGGAGCGACACGCCCAATTGGATGCTCACCCTCCTCGTCGTGCTTGCGGCACTCAAGGGCAGGTAGGGAGGGCGGCGCCGAGGCCTGCGGGCGTGAGGCGACAAAGGCGAGAATGGGCAGCGTGTCATGGCAAACGAGACCCCGGTGAATGCACAGATTACCGACGCCGTCACCCAGGCCAACGTCAAGGTGCTGGGCGAGGCGCCGGCCCAGGCGATGGCCCTCGTCTATCAGACGGTCGCTCACTCGCTCAGCCTGGCGATGGAGACGGCCGGCCATAGCCAGGGCGGCCTCCAGCAGATCTCGAACGCGGTCACCTCGAGTGCGGTGCGCATGATCCTCGAGGCCTCGGGGGGCGGGATGAAGACGTAGCGCCGTGCCCGCGCCGCTTGGCGCCGGCAGGCGCGGGAGCGCTCGGCAAGGGAGGATCGAAGTGCCGCAGACGTCGAACGGTAGAGCGGGCGAGCCGAAAGCGCCGAGCAGCTCCTCGGGCGCGCTGACGACCGTCAACCCGCAGATCCTCTCGGCCGTCTCCAGCACGAACACGAGCGTGCTCGGCGCCTCGAAGGAGACCGG
>DASPPM010000358.1:0-20036 GCA_035625535.1 Alphaproteobacteria bacterium | reverse complement strand
GCCAGCATCTCCGCCAATGCCCGGCCGCCATTCATCCGGCCCGCGGGCCGATTGGGTCTCGCCATTGTGCTTTTTCCTCGCGGCTGTCGGGTCTTCGGCGCGGCTCGACGCGGGGCGCCTGAGCGCTCGCCGCTTCAATAGTGAGAACGCGAATCACGAGCAATGAAAATCTCGCCGCGAGGCGCCCCCGCCTTACTGCGTGCTTGCTTTCGCGCGCAGCGTGCTCCGCACGACCGAGATCAGCGGCGCCGTCTCGGGCCACGGCGAAGGCAACGCCGGTCGGCACGAACTGCGATGCCGCGCGCTCTTGTCCGAATCCACATGCTATTGTAGAGTATGCGGGGCTTAGTCCATAGATATAGATCATCTAATGTCGCGCTTTGCGCTCATCCTGCTCTGTCTTGCGCTTGTTTCCGGATGCGGCGCCGAGCCGCAGCGACCCGCGCCGCTCTCGCGCACCACGCTCAGCGATGTGCAATGCCCGGCTTTGATGTGCGCGCCGCGGCAGAACGCTCAGCGCACCGTCACGACGCTCGAGATCGCGGGCACGTTCAAGGCCTATCGCGGAAAGGCCATGATCCTCCGCGTCGACGATGCCTCGAGCCGCCGCGCCGTGATCCGGGAGAGCGGGCAGACGCTCGATGACGGGCGCTACGCGGCCAGCATCGACGCCGACCGGCTCCAGCCGGGACGTTATGAGTTCCTCATCGTTCCGGAAGAGTCGCGCGGCTTCGTCCTCGCGGTCGGGCGCTTCACGGTCGCGCGCGGCAATTTGGCGGAAGTGCCGCCACGGCAGGCGAGCCCGATTGCGAGCGGGCCGGCCCAGGCGGCGGTGCCGCCCGCGGCCGCCTCCCCGATCCAGGCCATGCGCGCCCTCGTCGGCACGTGGCGCGGGACGAACGGGGTCGCCGGCACCCTCGACATGCGCGCCGACGGGACCTACGTCTACAACGGCCTCTCCCGCGGCCATTACAAGTTCTATGGCAGCGAGCTCGTCTTCGATGGCGCGCTTGCGGCGTGGAACGGCGGACATGCCACCGTCGAGGGCGACTATCTCGACTTCTATTGGACGAGTCTCGACGGCGCGCACCAGTGGTACTCGTTCACCAAGAGCTCCTAGCTCGGCGCGGAAAAAGCCCTCGCCCTTCGAGACGCCGCCTTCGGCGGCTCCTCAGGGTGAGGGCAACGCTTTGAAATTCAAACTTCCTCATGGTGAGGAGCGCGGCCGAAGGCCGCGCGTCTCGAACCATGAGGTGGTTCGCGCTCGTTTTGCGCAGCCTGCTGGCCGGAGGCCAGCAGCGCCTTTCGTGGAGATGCCGGCGGCCCTCGCTCTGGAGCGATGAAAGAATTTGACAGTGTCGACATAGGCCGCTCAAAGTAGCGCGCGGCGCAGCCGACGCTCCTCGGCCGCGGCCTCATCAACGGCGGGCGCTCAGCCGGGTCCTTTGCGATGCTCAACTGCCGTCTCGACTCGTTGCGGGAGTCGCCGTTTCGGCGTCTCGCCGATCTGATTGCCGGCATCAGCCCGCGGACGAACGTGCTGCCGATCGATCTCTCGATAGGCGAGCCGCAGCATCAGCCGCCTCAGTTCATCCGCGCGATCATCGATGCATGCTCCGACACCTGGAACCGCTATCCGCCGCTCAACGGCACGCCCGAGTTCCGCCGGGCCTGCGCCGACTGGCTGCAAATGCGCTACCGCCTGCCGCCGGGGATGATCGAGCCGGAGACCATGATCTCACCGTGCGCCGGCACGCGAGAGGGGCTTTACATGGCGGCGACGCTCGCGGTGACGCCTCGGCAGGACGCCGGCGCGCAACCGCTCGCCTTCATGCCCAACCCCTTCTACCAGGTCTACGTCGGGGCCGCCGTGCTTGCAGGTGCGGAGCCCGTCTTCATGGCGGCGACGCGGGAGAGCGGCTTTCTTCCAGCACTCGATGCGCTCCGTCCGGAAGCGCTCGCCCGCGCCCAGCTCATGTATCTGTGCTCGCCGGCCAATCCGCAGGGTGCCGTGGCGGACCTCGATTATCTCAAGAGAGCGATCAAACTCGCCCGCGAGTATGACTTTCTCCTGGTGATGGACGAGTGCTACGCGGAGATCTACACGACCGACGCGCCGCCCACGGGTGCGCTTGAGGCGGCGGTGGCGCTCGGCGGCTCGCTCGACAATCTGCTCGTCTTCCACACGCTCTCCAAGCGCTCGAGCGCGCCCGGCCTGCGCTCGGGCTTTGCGGTCGGATCGCCGCACACGATGGCGCTGTTCCACCGACTGCGCACCTACAGCTGCGCCGCGACTCCGACGGCGACCCTCGAAGCGGCCACGGCGTTGTGGCGCGAGGAGACGCACGTGCTCGAAACGCGCGCCGCGTACCGCGCGAAGTTCGACATCGCCGAGCGCGTGCTCGACGGCCGCTTCGGCTTCTACCGGCCGAGTGGCGGCTTCTATCTTTGGCTCGACGTGGGCGACGGCGAGGCGGCGACCAAGCGCCTGTGGGGCGAGGCGGGGGTCAAGACGCTGCCGGGGGCCTATCTCACGCGGCCGGAGCCGGACGGCACGAATGCGAGCGCGCGTTACATCCGACTGGCACTCGTCAGCGATCTCGAGGCGACGGAGGAAGCGCTCAAGCGCGTCGCCAACGTACTCTGAGGAATTCAGGAAAGGACCGCAGGGCTGGGCGTCCGCGCAGCGGAGAAGGGAGGAGGGCGGCACCATGAAGGCTTTCGATCTCAAGGGGCGCGTGGCGATCGTCACGGGTGGCAATGGCGGCATCGGGCTCGGCATGGCGCAGGGCCTCGCCGGGGCGGGTGCCGCGGTCATGGTGGCGGGCCGGAACAAGACGAAAAACGCCGCCGCGGTCAAGGCCTTGGAGGGCCTCGGTGCCAAGGCCGCGTGCTTCGAGCTCGACGTCACCGACCGCAAGGCGTGTCAAGCTCTGGTCGAAAAGACGGCCGCGCAGTTCGGCGCGCTCGACATTCTCGTCAACAACGCCGGCACCAACATCAGGAGGGCACCCGAGGAATACACCCTCGAGGAATGGCACACC
Source organism: Alphaproteobacteria bacterium (assembly GCA_035625535.1). Taxonomy (GTDB): domain Bacteria; phylum Pseudomonadota; class Alphaproteobacteria; order JACZXZ01; family JACZXZ01; genus DASPPM01. Next base: position 16,992 of record DASPPM010000358.1, on the reverse strand, counting down.
GTGCTCGAGACCAACCTTTCCAGCATCTTCTACTGCTGCCAGGCGGCCTATCCGGCGATGCGCAAGGCCGGCCGCGGCAAGGTCATCAACATCGGCTCGATGATGTCGATCTTCGCCGCCTCCTTCGCGACCCCTTATGCGGCGAGCAAGGGCGGCGTGGTCCAGCTGACGAAGGCGCTGGCGACCGCTTGGGCCAAACACAACATCCAGGTCAATGCCGTGCTGCCGGGCTGGATCGACACGGAGCTCACCCGCCGGGCGCGGAAGGAGGTGGCGGGCCTCCACGAGCGCGTGCTCGCGCGCACGCCTGCGGGCCGCTGGGGCGCGCCGGAGGACCTCGCCGGCATTGCGGTCTTTCTTGCGAGCCCCGCCTCGGATTTCATCACCGGCACCGCGATCCCCGTCGATGGCGGCTATGCTGTTCAGGGCTAGCTCGAGCCTTCGCGCGCGTGCGCCGCATCGATCGGCGCCTCAGTGCCCTTCGCTGCTCGGTCCCCGCCTGCGGCCGCCGCCCGTCTTGGTGATGCCGAAGTCGCGGGAGTGCTTGCCAAGCGTCTCCACTTGGTCCGCCTCCACCTGGAGCCCGCGTCGGATGAGCTCGCGGACGGCCGCCGAGCGGCTCGGCATCCTCATGCGGAAGCGCCAATCGTCGATGGCGTGGAGCTCCTCCCGGTCGAGCATGAGCTGAAGCCGCTGCTCGCGAGGCTCGACTTTCTTCGCCATGGGCACCTCGTCTCGATGTCAGGCACGGCCCCTGCCGCCGCCGCGCTGACCTTCCTTGTCGAAAGGTGAACCTGAAGTTGCGTATGAGCAAGACCTTTCTTGGATAAGGTGCAGGAAGCGGAAGTCTATGCTCATTTTGAGCAAACTGAGTATTCATGCCGACGGCGACCAATATACAAAATCCGTCATTTAGGGATTCTTTGGAACGGGCATTGGGCGCCGGCGGCTGTCGTCGCGCACGCGATTTCGCGGCGGCTAGCGCCCCGATTTGGCTGATCGTGCCGCAAGATCGCGCGGCGAAAGATGCCAAACGCAACTAAGTCACGAGCAGCAAGTTTGCCGCGCGCAATGCACAAAAAGCAGGCACGAGGAGCTACAGACCCAGCTGGAAGGTGCTTGAGCTCGACAGACAAAGCAGATAGGCGATCGCACAGCCGATCACGGCATATAAAATCCAGTACGTGTCCCATAACGCGTCGCCGTCGCGAACCCAGCGATCGGTTGTGCTGGCGTCGTCGTGCAGCACGGCTTTGCGGCTCGACATGGCGACCTCCTTCGGCTTCTGCACTAGGGCCGCGGATGCGAAGAGAGGACCTCCTCGCATAGGCCTACAATAAGCGCCGGCCGCGCAGTTCGGTGCGACATCGATGCGATTATTTTGTGGCCAAATTCGGCCTTGTAGTTCGCGTGCGGGGGCGAAGGCTTAAGCGTGCTTTGAGGAGATACCGCACGGTGCGCCGGCTTGCCATCGCCGGGTTTGCTCTTTACAAGCGGGGCACCGCGCGGGTCTCCCGCGATCGGCGGCCAATCTTGCTGGGTCCGGAGGGCTCCCGTGTCGGCACTGCAAGCGATCCTCTTTGCCGTCCTCCAAGGCGTCACCGAGCTCTTTCCCGTGAGCAGCCTCGGGCACGCGGTGATCCTGCCGAAACTCCTCGGCTGGCAGGTGGATCAACGGGGCCGGGATTTTCTTCCTTTCCTCGTGGTGCTCCACGCCGGCACGGCGGCGGCCTTGCTCCTCTATTTCTGGCGCGATTGGATCGACATCGCGCGCGCGGTCCTAGGAATCGGCAATCCGAGCGAGCGCGCCGCCCATTTGCGTCTGTTGGCTCTCGTCGTGGTCGGCACGATCCCGGCGGTCGTCATCGGCTTCAGCTTGGAGAAGCCGCTGCGCGCGCTCTTCGGCACGCCGCTCGTGGCGGCGGCCTTCCTGGTGGCGAACGGCGTCGTGCTTTTCGCGGCCGAGCGCCTGAAGCGGAGCGGCGGGGCAGCGCTCGCAACCCTCGATGCGAAGAAGGCCCTCGTGATCGGGCTTTGGCAGTCCCTTGCCCTTATTCCCGGCATCTCGCGCTCGGGGGCGACCATGGTGGGCGGCCTCTTGAGCGGCCTCCATCACAAGGAGGCGGCGCACTTCTCCTTTCTGCTCGCGACCCCGATCATTGCAGGTGCCGCCGTGCTCGAGGTTCCGAAGCTCATGCACGCGAGCGAGGCCGGGGGCGGGCTCGGCCCGGTCGCCGTGCTCGCCGGGCTCGCGGCCGGCATCACCGCTTACGCGAGTGTCGCCTTTCTCATGCGCTATTTCGGCAAGCACGATTTCGAGGCGCTCGACCCCTTCGCCTACTATTGCGCCGCGGCGGGCGTCGTCTCGCTGGCGCTCTTGCTCTTCGTCGTCTGAGGCAGCGCGCCAAGCGACTGGAAAGTCGCCGCGGCCGCCGCTAACATGCGGCCGCCACGTTCTCGGAGGCGATCATGGACGAACGGATTCGCGAGGCGCGGATCGATCTCGCCGCCGCATTGCGGCTCGCGGCGCGTCTCGGCCTGCACGAGGGCATCTGCAACCATTTCAGCTACATGGTGCCTGGGAGCGACGCTCTCTTCCTGATCAATCCCCACGGCTACCATTGGTCGGAGATCAAGGCGAGCCATCTCCTGCTGCTCGACCGCGACGGCAGACTCCTCGAGGGTGAGAGCGCGCCCGAGCCGAGCGCCTACTACATCCATTGGCGCCTCCACCGTGGGCTGCCCCAGGCGCGGGCCGTGCTGCACTCGCACATGCCCTACGCGACCGCGATCACCACGCTTGCGGACGGCAGACTCGAGCCGATCAGCCAGACCGCGCTCGGCTTCCACGACCGCATCGCCTACGACGACGACTACAACGGGTTCGCCGTCGACGAGGCCGAGGGCGACCGCATGATGCGCACGCTCGGCAATAAGAGCCTGCTCTTCCTCGCCAACCACGGGGTCATCGTCACCGGGCCAAGCATGCACGTGGCCTTCGACGACCTCTACTACCTCGAGCGCGCGGCCCAGCTGCAATGGCTCGCGATGTCGATGGGCCGGCCCTTGCGCCGCGTGCCCCCTGCGATCGCGGCGAAGACCGCCCAGCAATACGCCGACGAAGGCGACAAGCTGGCGCGGCCCCATTTCGAGGCCTTGAAGCGCATCCTCGACCGCGAGGCGCCCGACTATCGAGACTAGCGCACGGCAGCACTGCTGGCCGAACCCCTCAACCGGCCATGAACGCCCCGCCGTTGATCGGGAGCACGACGCCGTTGGTGAAGCTCGCGGCGGGGTCCGCGAGATAGCGGATGGCGTGCACCACCTCGGCCATGCGGCCGAGCCGGCGCAAGGGGTGGGCGCGCACGAGCTTCTCGCGCTGCGCCTCGGTGAACTCGCGGCCCATGCGCCCCTCGAGCACGGAAGGGGCGACCGCGTTGCAGGTGACGCCGTAGCGCGCGCCCGCGAGCGCGTAGGATTTGGTAAGCGCATGGACGCCGGCCTTGGAGGCACCATAGGCCGGGTGCGGGCCCACGCCGCCCACCTGGCCCGAGAGCGAGCCTACGTTGACGATGCGTCCGCCCCGTAGCTTGAGCACGGAGAGTGCCGCGGCACAGCCGTTGAAGGTGCCCGTCAGATTGACCGCGATGATGCGGTGCCACAGCTCCGGGTCCGCCTCCTCGACCGGCTGCACCGCAACGATCCCGGCGGCGTTGACCCAGGCCCAAAGCGCGGTCTCCTCGGCCGCGCGCTCGGCAAGCGCGAAGACGGCACCGCGCTTGGCCACGTCGAGGGCCATGGGCACGAGGCCGGGCCGCGGCTCGAGCGGGGCGAGATCGGCGCCATAGACGCGATAGCCGTCGGCGATGAAGCTCTCGGCGACCGCCCCGCCGAGGTCGCCCGCCGCGCCCGTGACCACGGCCCCCGCGACGCGTCCTTTCTTCTCTCCCTGAGCGCTGCTCACGCCGCACCTCCACCCTTGCCTGAGCGCCATGATCGAGGTATCGCGCACGAATTGCAATGCGCCCTTCCGCCTGCGCGCACGAGCCGCCATGATGGCGCGAAAGAGGGGGTCTCATGGCACAGAGTGCGCTCGGTCTCGCCTCCTTCGCGCTTTTGGCCTGGCTCTTGAGCGAGAACCGGCGCGGGGCCGTCATCAAGGGGGTCGCGGCCGGGCTCGCGGCGCAACTCGCGATCGGGCTCCTGCTCGTCAAGCTCCCGGGCTCGCGTTACCTCTTCCTGGCGCTCAACCGCGGCGTCGTGGCGCTAGAGGACGCGACCGCGGCCGGTACGAGCTTCGTGTTCGGCTATTTGGGCGGCGGACCCTTGCCGTTCGCGGAGACGCGGCCCGGGGCGAGCTTCATCCTCGCCTTCCAGGCGCTCCCGCTCGTGCTCGTGATCGCGGCGCTCTCGGCCCTGCTCTTTTATTGGCGCATCCTGCCCGCGGTGGTGAGCGCCTTCGCCTGGGCGCTCGGCAAGACGCTCGCGGTCGGAGGTGCGCTTGGCGTCGTGGTCTCGGCCAACGTCTTTCTCGGCATGATCGAATCGCCGCTCGTCATCAGGCCCTACCTCGTTCAGCTCACGCGCAGCGAGCTCTTCACCATGATGACCTGCGGCATGGCGATGATCGCGGGCACGGTGATGGTGGTCTATGCCGCCGTCCTCAAGGGCATCGTGCCCGATCCGATCGGCCAGCTCTTGACGGCATCCCTCATCTCGGTGCCGGCGAGCATCACGGTCGCACGCCTGATGGTGCCCGAGACGGGCGTGCCGACGGCGGGCGAGGTGACTCCGCCCGCCGCGTACCGCAGCGCCATGGATGCGATCGCGCGCGGCACGGCCGACGGCATCCAGCTTCTCATCAACATCATCGCCTTTCTCATCGTGCTGGTGGCGCTGGTGGCGCTCGCCAACAAGCTCTTGGCTCTCCTTCCCGCGGGAGGGGCGCCGCTGACGCTCGAGGCAGTGCTGGGCTACGTGATGGCGCCCGTGGCGTGGCTCATGGGAATCCCGTGGGCGGAGGCGGGGACGGCGGGGTCGCTCCTCGGCAAGAAGATCGTGCTCAACGAGTTCCTCGCTTATCTCGATCTCGCGACGCTTCCGCCGGGGTCGCTCGCCGAGCGCAGCAAGCTGATCATGACCTATGCCCTCTGCGGCTTCGCCAATTTCGGGAGCCTGGCGATCATGGTCGGCGGGCTCGGCACGCTCGCTCCGACGCGCCGGTCCGAGGTGGTTTCGCTCGGTCCTCGCGCGATCGTCTCAGGCACGCTCAGCACCTGCATGACGGGGGCGGTCATCGGCATTCTGAGCGCCTGGTAGCCCGCTGCCGGAGCGCTCAGCCAAGCCGCGCGAGCACGTAATTGGGAAGCTGGAAGCAGGCTTGGTGGACCCCCGGATTGTAGTAGCGGGTCGCGATCGCCACGGCGGCGATGCGGCGCTCGACTTCGGCGGGAGCGGTGCGCCGGTGCTTGGCATCGAGGCTGGCCCAGCCGAGCGTCATGAAGCCGCCGTAATAGCTCGGCACCGGCACCACATAGAAGCTCACGTCGGGAAAGAGAGGCTTCAGCCGCTGCCAGGTCGTCGACAGCTCGTCGGGCTGGAAGAAGGGAACGCCGTTCTGGGTCACCATGATGCCGCCGGGCCGCATGCAGCGCTTGCAGTCGGCGTAGAAGGCGGAAGTGAAGAGCACCTCGCCCGGGCCCATGGGATCCGTCGAATCGACCATGATGACGTCGAAGCGCTCGGCCGTCTCGGCCACGTACTTGGCGCCGTCGGCGATGACGATCTCCGTGCGCGGGTCCTCGAAGGCCTTGTCGGGAATGGACGGCAGGTATTTCTTGGAGAGATCGATCACATAGCGGTCGATCTCCACCATCACGACGCGCTCGATCGCCTTGTGCTTGAGCACCTCCTCGAGCAGCCCGCCGTCGCCCCCGCCGATGATGAGGACGCGCCTCGCGTTGCCGTGGGCGATGAGCGGCACGTGGCCCATCATCTCGTGATAGAAGAACTCGTCGCCCTCGGTCGTCTGGATGACGCCGTCGAGTGCGAGCACGCGCCCCATCGCCTTGTTCTCGAAGATCACCAGGTCCTGCAGCTCGGTCTGCTCGCGATGGATGATGCGCTCGACCTTGAAGCTCTGGCTGATGTCCTTGTAGAGGGTTTCCTTGTACCAATCCACGGCCCGTTCCCCCTCCGCTTGCCCGGCGCGCCTCTCCTCGCGCCGCGCGCCTCTTACGGCCCGCGCCGGGGCAAATCAAGGGAAAAAAGGCGGTCGCGCGGGCGCAGCTAGACGAAGCTCGCCTCGACCTCGCCCAGGCGCTCGAAGCTGGCGCGGATACGCGCCCCCTCGGCGAGGGCGAACTGCCGCGTCAAGGAGCCGGTCATGACCAGCTCGCCGGCTTTGAGGCTGCGCCCGAAGCCGTGCAGCTTGCCGGCGAGCCAGACGAGCGAATTGAGCGGGTTGCCGAGCACGGCATCGCCGCGGCCGGTCGCGACCTCCTCGCCGTCGATCTCGACCTTGACGCCGATCGAGGCGAGGTCGATGTCCGCGCTGAAGCGCGTTCCGCGTCCCACTACGAAGGCCTTCTGCTGCGCATTGTCGGCAAGTGCCAAGGGAAGGTCCTTCGTGAAGTCGCCGCGCGTCTCGATGATCTCGAAGGCGGGATAGCATACATCGATCGCACGCCGGGCCTCTGCCATATCGACGTCTGGACCGGCGAGATCGCGGCTCAGGCGAACGCAGATCTCGTTCTCGAAGCCGGGCTTGATCAGCTCCGCGTGGCGGAACTCCACTCCGCTCGCCTTGAGCCCCTCCGCGAGGAGGCAGCCGAAAACGGGCTCGTGCACGCCGAATTGCCGCTGGATCGCTTCCGCGGTGAGGCCCACCTTCCAGCCGATCTGACGCTCGCCGGTCGCCTCGCGAAGGACCATGAGGCCGAGCTGTATCCGGTACGCCTCGTCGAGGGAGAGCCTGCCGCTCCACGCGGGCGGGAAGAAGACTCCGCGGTCGCGCTCGCTCCAGAACTCGGTTATCGCGGCCGCGATGTCGAGGGCGGGCACCGCGTACCTCAATCGAGAAAGAGGTCGGGGAGGAGCGGCGCGCCGTGAGCGACCGCGTAACGGGAGAGGTCGGCAACGCCTTCCTCGCGCAGCACCTCCTCGTCGATGAAGAAATTTCCGCTCGTGCTGCGGCTGTCGCGCACGAGGATGGCGTGCGCCGCGTCGGCCACGATGCGCGGCTTGCGGCATTTACGCGCATCGGTGCCCGGAATCATCTGGATTGCCGCCGTCGCGATCACCGTGCGCGGCCAGAGCGCGTTGACGGCGATGCCGTCGCGCCTGAACTCCTCGGCCATGCCGAGCACGCACATGCTCATGCCGTACTTGGCGATCGTGTAGGCGACATGGGGGGCGAACCAGCGCGGATTGAGGTTGAGCGGCGGCGACAAGGTCAGGATATGAGGGTTCGCGGCCCGCTTGAGATAAGGGAGGCAGGCCTGAGAGCAAAGATAGGTGCCGCGCGCGTTGATGTCGTTCATCAGATCGTAGCGCTTCATCGGGGTCTCGAGCGTGCCGGTCAGGCTGATGGCGCTCGCGTTGTTGACGAGGATGTCGATGCCGCCGAAGCGCTCTGCGGCTTGCTTGACCGCATCGAGCACCGGCCCCTCCTCGCGGATGTCGAGCTGGAGCGGGAGGCATGTGCCGCCGGCCGCCTCGATCTCCTTGGCGGCCGTGTAGATCGTGCCCGGCAGCTTCGGATGCGGCTCGACCGTCTTCGCCGCAATGGCGATGTTGGCGCCGTCCGCGGCCGCGCGCAGGGCGATCTCGAGCCCGATGCCTCGGCTGCCGCCGGTGACGAAAAGCGTCTTGCCCTTGAGGTCCGCCATCCTTTGCTCCTTTGCTGCCGCTGCCGCTCGCCGGCACGCCCTGATCAGCGGCCGCTGAAGCGGGGCTTGCGCTTCTCGACGAAGGCGCGCACGCCTTCCGCGAAATCCTCGCTCGCCGTGCAGTCGGCAAAGCTCTCCGCCTCGGCCTGGAGCTGCGCCTCGAGCGTGCTTGCGAGCGCGCGGCCCAAGAGGCGCTTGGTGTTGCCGTACGCGTGGGTTGGCCCGGCGGCGAGGCGCGCCGCCAGCGCCTCGGTCTCGCCCTCGAGCCTGTCCACGGGCACCACCTTGTTGACGATGCCGAGCGCCAAAGCGGTGGCGGCATCGAAGCGCTCGGCGAGGAGGGCCATCTCGGCCGCCTTCTTCATGCCGACGATGCGCGGCAGATGATAGGTGCCCGAGCCGTCCGGGCTCGTGCCGATGAGCGAATAGGCGAGCGTGAAGAAGGCATCGTCCGCGGCGATGGCGAGGTCGCACGCCATGACGAGGCTCATTCCGAAGCCGGCCGCCGCACCGCGGACGCTCGCGATCACCGGCTGCGACATGCGGCGGATGGTGAGGATGGTCGGATGCACCTTGTGCACGAAGAGCTCGAAGCGCCGGCGCCGCTCGGCGGGCGAAAGCTCCAGGCCGCGATAAAAGAATTTGAGGTCGCCCCCGGCCATGAAGTGCTCGGCGGCGCCGCGCACGACGACGGCGCGCACCGAGGCGTCGGCCTCGAGCGTCGTGAAGGCCTCCTCGAGCTCGCGCGTCATCGCTTCATCGAGCGCGTTGAGGGCCGCGGGGCGGTTGAGGATGACGGTCGCGATCGCGCCCTTACGCGTCGTCAGCACGGTATCCGGCATCGCACTCTCCTCGCTCAGGGCCGTTTCTGCAGCCGGCGCACGAAAGCGGCGATCGCGGCGCCGATCTCGTGCGGCGAATCTTCCTGGATGAAGTGGTTGCCGCTCACCGCGACCTCCTCCTGGTTGGGCCAGCGCCGGCAATAGTCGCGCTGGGCGCCCACCAGGATCGAGCCGGGCTCGGCATTGATGAAGAGCTTAGGAACGGCGCTTTCCTCGAGCCATTTGCCGTAAGCGCGCACGATATTCACCATGTCCTTGGGCTTGCCCTCGATCGGGATCTCGCGCGGCCAGGTGAGCGTCGGTCGGCGGCCCTCGCCCGGCTCGAGATAGGGCGCGCGGTAAGCTTCCATTTCGGCCTCGCCGAGCTTGCGCAACACGCTCGCCGGCAGGATGCGCTCCACGAAAACGTTCTTCTGCAGTACCAGCTCCTCGCCCGCGGGCGAGCGCATGGCTTGGAAAATGGCGCGCGCCTTCTCGGGCCATTCGGACCAGGAAAGCGGCCGGACAAGGGTCTCCATATAGACGACGCCGAGGACGCGCTTCGCGTGCCGGCGCGCCCAATGGAAAGCAAGGGCGCCGCCCCAGTCATGGCCGACGACGACGACGCGCCCGCCGGCCTTCACCAGCTCGAACCAGGCATCGAGATAGCGCGCATGATCGAGGAAGCGGTAGGAGCCGCTGGGGGCGCGGCTCGAGCGGCCCATGCCGACGAGGTCGGGGGCGAGCGCGCGCCCCAGGCCCGAGAGGTGCGGGATCACGTTGCGCCAAAGATAGGACGAGGTCGGATTGCCGTGGAGGAGGACGATGGCATCGCCCTTGCCTTCGTCGACGAACGCCATCTGGGTGTCGAGCACGTCGATGCGGCTGCGCACGAAGGGGTCCACGGCCGAGATCGCGGGCTTCGACACGGGGTTGCTCCTAGTCGGCGATCTTGACGAGCGCCTTGCCGAAATTCTCGCCTCTGAGCAGCCCGATGAGCTTGCGCGGCGCCTGCTCGAGGCCGGGCGTGATGTCCTCCTTGTACTTGATCCTGCCGTCCTTGATCCACGCCGCGAGCTGCGCGAGGCCTTCGCCATAGCGCTCGGCGTAGTCCCAGACGAGGAAGCCCTCGACGCGCGCGCGCGTGCGGATCAGATGCCAGAGGAGCCGCGGTCCGAGCTCCGGCTTGTCGAGATTGTATTGCGAGATCTGGCCGCAGACCACGACGCGGGCGCGCAGGTTGAGGAGGGGAAAGACGGCGTCGCTGACGGCACCCCCCACATTGTCGAAATAGACATCGATGCCGTCGGGTGCCGCGCGCTTGAGATCGGCAGCGATGTCCTTGCTCGCGCGATAGTCGATGCAGGCGTCATAGCCGAGCTCCGCGAGGCAATAGCGGCATTTGGCCTCCGACCCGGCCGTGCCGACGGCCCTTGAGCCCATGATCTTGGCGATCTGGCCGACGATGCCGCCGACGGCACCCGAGGCGGCGGAGACCACCACCGTCTCGCCGCGCTTGGGCTTGCCGAGCTCGAGGAGGGCGAAATAGGCGGTGAGCCCCGGCATGCCGAGGACGCCGAGGGCGGTCGAGAGGGGGGCAAGCCGTGGGTCGATCTTGCGCAGGCCCTTGCCGTCCGAGAGCGCATAGTCCTGCCAGCCGAGGATGCCCTCGACGATCTCGCCATCGCGGAAGGCGGCGTTGCGAGAGGCAACCACGCGCCCGACGACGCCACCCGTCATGACTTCGCCGAGTGCCACCGGGCGCGCGTAGGAGGCGCGCTCGCTCATGCGTCCGCGCATATAGGGATCGAGGGAAAGGTAGAGTGCCTGCACCAGCACCTCGCCCTCCTTGGGCACGGGAGCCGGCGATTCGACTATCTTGAAGTCGCTCTCCGCGGGCGCGCCCTGGGGGCGTTTGAGCAAGAGAATCTGGCGGTTCACGAGCGGTGGGGTGGTTGCGGGCAAGCTGCGCCTCTTCTTCTCATGGGGGGATACCGAGCTTAGCGCCTTCGCGTGAGGGAGGGTAGCTCAGCTCGTGGGTCCGAGCGCCCTGAGGGCGGCGCGGCGGCAGGCCAAGAGCACGGCATCCGAGAGCTCGGCACTCGCGACCATGCGGGCGAGGAGGAGCCCGCCAAGCGCCAGCGCCATCGTCGCGAGCGCACGTTCCCGGCGGGACAAGCCGTCTCGTTCGGGCACATGAAGCTCGAGCGCTTCAAGGGTTCCGATGAAGTCTCTCTCGAACGCGCCCCGTATTTTCGCGTCCTGGCGCGCCAACTCGCTGGCCAGTGCCGCGATCGCGCACCCCCCGGCAGGGTCGTCGCGATGGGCGCGGCAAAGGTAGCGTCCGAGAATGAGGCGATAGGCGTCCGCGGCCCCAAGCCCCTCCAGCTCGGCAAGCCACATGGCACGGGTTTCGGCCAATGCCGCCGCCAAAGCCGCCAAGACGAGGTCGGCCTTGTTGCCGAAATGGGCGTAGAAGCCCCCGTGGGTGAGCCCGGCCGCGGCCATGATCTCGGCGACCCCGGCGCCCTCGAGCCCGGCGGCCCGGAAGCGGCGGCTAGCCGCCGCAACGATGCGCTGCCGCGTCTCTTCCTTGCGTTGGGGACTCCTGGGCATGGGCGGCTGACCTGGATATGATGATTATCATATATCATGCTCGTATAAATGACAATCATCATATTTACCACCCCTCGCGCGGTCCCGACGACTTTGGCGGGCCGCGCCTGGGCCGAAACCGGGACCTCGCCCGACCATAGATAAAAGAAGGCGGGGCGCCGCTTGCGCGGGCCCCGCCCGAGTCATCACAGAATGGGCGCCTCTGTGCGCGCGTATCGTGCTCGAGGGGGGTGGGGCTGGCTATGACCGCCGTCACAGGACTTGCGGGAATTTTCGCATGAGCCGCCGCGGGCGGCTGGGCCTCACAATGTCTCGACGTTGCCGCAGACGCTCAATGCCTGGCCCGAGATGTTGCGGCCGGCGGGCGAGGCGAGGAAAAGCGCCATGTTGGCGACATCCTCGGGGGAGACCATGCGGCGGAGCGAGACCTTGGCGAGGCCCGCCTCGCGCTCGGCCTCGATGCTGACGCCGGCCAGCTCGGCCCGGGCGGCGAAGACGCGCTCGATGCGTGGCCCCGCGACGATACCGGGGAGGATGGCGTTGACGCGGATGCCGTAAGGCCCGAGCTCCTTGGCGAGGGACTGCGTCATGCCCACGATCGCCCACTTCGTCGCGGCATAGGGCAGGCGATGGGCGTAGCCGAGCCGGCCGGCGACCGAGGAGATGTTGATGATGGCGCCGTCCGTGGTTTGCTTGAGCATGGGGACGGCGCGTCGCGTGCAATAGAAGTGGCTGCTCAGGTTGACGTCGAGCGTGCGGCGCCACTCCGCGGGCGCGATCTGCTCGACCGCAGCCGTCGGCCCCGCGATGCCGGCATTGTTGACGAGCACGTCGAGGCCGCCGAGCTTGGTCGCCAGATCGTCGAACATGCGGTCGACCGCGGCCTCGTCGGCCACGTCGACCTGCATGCCGAGTGCCCCCGGCTGGAGCGCCAGGTAGCGGGCAAGGCTCTCGCCCGCGATGTCGCAGACATAGACCCGGGCGCCATGGTCGATGAAGCGGTCTGCGATGACCCGACCGATGCCGTCCGCCGCCGCCGTCACGAGGACGCGCAGCCCCGCCTTCACTCCACTGATGATCGTCTCGCTCATGCGCTTGTCGTGCATTTGAGACCCTTATTGCCGGCTCTTGTCCCTGGTGTCCTGTTTCTGAAATTCACTACAACGGGAAAATATTGGTCATTGCGAGGCGCCCGAAGGGCAACGAAGCAATCCAGAGGGGGTTTCGCACCACGCAAGCTGGATTGCTTCGCTGCGCTCGCAATGACGGTTATCTCCAGATGGGACGAAGTTCCGAACCATGTCCCTAGAACTGCTCCTCGGCGAGCGCGAGCACGCTTTCGCCCGTGCGCGTAATCGGACTCAAGAGGGCGGGCGCGCGCGCGAGCACGCTCGCCGCGTAGAAGCGCGCCGACACGAGCTTGGCTTCGAGGAAGGCCGCATCGCCGTCGCCTTGGGCGAGGCGGGCCGCCGCCTCGAGCGCGCCCCGCGCCATCAGCCAGCCGCCCGTGACCGTGCCGAAGAGGCGCAAATATTCGACGGCTCCCGCAGCGGCATGGCGCACGTCCCGCGCCATCGCCGCGACCATCCAGTCGGTCGCGTCGGAGAGCGCGTCGAGCCCTTGACGCAAGGGGCCTCGTAAGCTCAGGAACGTCTCGCCCTTGGCCGCGGCAAGCGCGCCATCGAGCTCGCGCATCGTGGCGATGAAGCGGCGCGCGGTCTCGCCGCGGTCGCGGCCGAGCTTGCGGCCCATGAGGTCGTTTGCCTGGATGCCGTTGGTCCCCTCATAGATGGGCGTTATGCGCGCATCGCGATAATGCTGTGCCGCGCCGGTCTCCTCGATATAGCCCATCCCCCCGTGCACCTGGATGCCGATCGAGGCGATCTCGACGCCGAGATCCGTCGACCAGGCCTTGCACACGGGAATGAGAAGGTCGACGAGGCGCTCGTGGGACTGGCGCGCAGCCGCATCCGGGTGCCGCTTGGCGAGGTCGAGGAGGGCGGCCGCATAATAGACGAGCGCCCGCATGGCCTCGCCCTGCGCGCGCATCGAGAGCAGCATGCGGCGGACATCGGGGTGATGGATGATGGTGACGGGCTTCTCGTCGCTGCTCGCGATATCGCGGCTCTGCACGCGGCTCTTGGCATAGTCGCGCGCCTGCTGGTAGGCCCGCTCGGCGATCGCGACCCCCTCGAGGCCGACGCCGAGCCGCGCATTGTTCATCATGGTGAACATGTAGGCGAGGCCGCGGTTCTCCTCGCCGACGAGGTAGCCCACGGCGCCGCGCTCGTCGCCGAAGGCCATCACCGCGGTCGGACTCGCTTTGATGCCGAGCTTGTGCTCGAGCGAGACGCAGCGCAGATCGTTGCGCGCGCCGAGCGAGCCGTCCGGCTTCACCAGCATCTTGGGGACGACGAAGAGGGAGATGCCGCGCGTACCGGCGGGCGCCTCGGGTGCGCGCGCCAGCACGAGGTGGATGATGTTGTCGGTCAGATCGTGATCGCCGTAGGTGATGAAGATCTTCTGCCCGGTGATGCGATAATGCTCGCCGTCGCGCACCGCTCGCGTCTTGATCAGGCTCAAATCCGAGCCCGCCTGCGGCTCGGTCAGGTTCATCGTCCCGCACCACTCGCCCGAGATCATTTTCGGCAGATAAGTCGCCTTCTGCTCGGGCGAGCCATGGGCGTTGATCGCTTCGACCGCGCCGAAGTTGAGGAGCGGGCAAAGGGCGAAGGACATGTTCGCGGCGTTCCACATCTCGCTGAGCGCCACATGGATGAGCGTCGGCAGGCCTTGGCCGCCGTGCTCGGGCGCGAAGGGGACGCTGTTCCAGCCGCCCTCGACGAAGCGGCGATAGGCTTCCTTGAAGCCCTTTGGCGTATAGACGATGCCGTTCTCGAGGCGGGAGCCCTCCTTGTCGCCCGGCTGGTTGAGCGGGGCCAGCACCTCGGCGGCAAGCTTGCCGGCTTCGTCCAGGACCGCATCGACGAGGTCGGGCGTCAGCTCTCCCGTGCCGCCGAGGCCGGCGACTTCCGCGAGCCCCGCGAGATCGAGCGCGAAGCGCATCTCCTTGAAGGGCGGGCTGTACATGTTTTGCTCCGCAAAACAGACGACAGATGTCAGAGGACGGGTATCAGAATTTGAGTTCCACCCCCTGAGGTAACGTCATTTCTGATACCTGTCCTCTGGCATCTTGGCTAGAGCATCTTCCCCGGGTTCATGATGCCGCGGGGATCGAGGACGCTCTTGAGCTTGCGCATGAGGTCGAGCTCGAGGGCGGGCGCGTAGCGCTCGAGCTCGCCGCGCTTGAGCCGGCCGATGCCGTGCTCGGCGCTGATGCTGCCGCCCATGCGCGCCACGATGTCGTGGACGATGCGGTTGAACTCCTCGGCGCGCGCCTCGAACGCCTTGGCGTCCGTACCCGCCGGCCGGCACAAATTGAAGTGCACGTTGCCGTCGCCCACGTGGCCGAAGGCGAGCACGCGGATCCCGGGCTCATGGGCCTCGCAGGCGGCGCTCGCCTCGGCGATGAAGTCGGCGATCCGCGAGACCGGTACCGAGACGTCGTGCTTGATGCCGCCGCCGTCCGCTTTCTGCGCCTCGGGAACGCCCTCGCGGATGCGCCACAGCGCCTGCGCCTGCGCCGAGTTGGCGGCGATGGTGGCGTCGAGCACGAGGCCGCTCTCGAGCGCCTCTGCGAGTGCCGCCTCGACGCGCGGGCCGAGACGCGCCTTCGCGTCGCTCGAGCTGAACTCGAGGAGAACGTAATGCGCATAGGGCTTCTCGAGCGGATCGACGATGCGCGCGAGATGCTCAAGATCGAGCTCCATCGCGAGGCGCGGCATCAGCTCGAACGCCGAAAGCTGATCGCCCGAGCGCTCGCGCGCGTGTGCCAAAAGCTCGATCGCCGCCTGCGGCGAGGGCACGGACACGAACGCGGTCACCGCCTCGCGCGGACGCGGGAAGAGCTTGAGCACGGCCGCGGTGATGATGCCGAGCGTGCCCTCGGCGCCGATGAAGAGCTGCTTCAGGTCGTAGCCCGTGTTGTCCTTGCGCAGCGCCGTCAAGCCGTTCCACAGGCGACCGTCGGGCAGCACCACCTCGAGCCCGAGCGCCAGCTCGCGCGCGTTGCCATAGCGCAGGACCGCGACCCCTCCCGCATTGGTCGAGAGATTGCCGCCGATCGTGCAGCTGCCCTCGGCGGCAAGGCTCAAGGGGAAGAGACGGTCGACCGCCTCCGCCGCCTTCTGCAGATCGGCGAGGATGCATCCCGCCTCGGCCGTCATGGTGTAGTCGAGCGGGTCGATGTCGCGGATGCGGTTCAAGCGGGCGAGCGAGAGGAGGAGCTCGCCGCCGTGCTCGTGCGGCACCGCACCGCCGACCATGCCCGTGTTGCCGCCCTGGGGTACCAAGGGGATGCGGTGGCGATGGCAGATACGCACGACAGCCGCCACCTCCTCGCTCGAGGCGGGACGGAGCACGAGCGGTGAGCGGCCGCGGTAAAGCCGCCGCTCGTCGACGAGGTAGCGCTCCATCTCGCGCGCGTCGTCGGTCCAGCCCTTGGGGCCGAGGACGGCCTTGATTTCGGCAAGAGCATCGGGCGGAACGAGCTTGGCAACCGCGGTCACGACGGCACTCCCACGCTTTTCGGAATGGACTTAGAGCCGAATCCATTTCGGTGGAAGCATCCCCCTCACCCTACCCTCTCCCCCTTTGAGGGGGAGAGGGTTGCGCAGCCTTAGCGAGCGTAGCGAGCTTAGGCAAAGCTGGGTGAGGGGGCGATTCCACTTCGTCGGATATTGCTCTAGCCTAGCGCTCTCGCCACCGCAAGGGAACGGGGCCCCTAAGCGCGTGCCGCGATCTCGGCTAGCGCCGGGGTCGCGGTGCCGCGGCGCGGCGCAGGCGGTCGTTGATGGCGCGGCCAAGTCCGCGCTCCGGGATCGGCATGACCGCGATCCCCGCGGGCGAGGCGTCATCGAGGGCCCGCAGCATGGCGAAGAGATTGGCCGCCGCCTCGATGAGGTCGCCCCGCGGCGAAAGGTTGAGCGTCGCGACGAAGCCGCCTGGCGGATTGACGCCGAAGGCGAGGAGCACCTCGCCCTCTCTGGGCCCCTCCCTCACCTCGAGGCGGAGCGGCGCGCGCGGCGCATAGTGGCTCGCGAGCTGGCCGGGCGAGCGGGGTAGTGCGGGTAGCTCGCCCGCGACCGGGAGCGGCCCGATCACCGCCTCGAGCGCCTCGAGCGTGACTCCGCCCGGACGCAAGAGCCGCGCGTCACCGCTTGCAAGATCGACGACCGTCGATTCGATGCCGACGGGGCAGCGCCCGCCGTCAAGGATGAGCGCGACCCGCTCGCCGAGCGATTCCGCGACGTGCGCGGCCGTGGTCGGACTCACGGCACCCGAGCGGTTGGCACTCGGTGCCGCGAGGGGGCCGCCGAAGGCCTCGAGGAGCGCCAGGGCTGTGGGATGGGCGGGCACGCGCACGGCGAGCGTGTCGAGACCGGCGCTGCAGAGAAGCGAGATCGGGGTGCCCTTGCGCCGCGGCAGCACGAGGGTAAGGGGCCCCGGCCAGAACTGCCGTGCGAGCGCGCGTGCGCGCGCATCAAATGTCACCGCACTCGCGGCCGCCAACGCCGTTTGCCAATGCACGATGAGCGGATTGAAGC
>DASPPM010000357.1:0-3260 GCA_035625535.1 Alphaproteobacteria bacterium | reverse complement strand
AAGGGCGAGCGCGCGCTCGCCATCGACGAAGTGCCGCTCGAGTGGTGCCTGCAACCCGGCGTCAAGCTCGACTTTCGCAATTTTCCCGACGGCCATGTCGTGACGGCTGCCGAGGTCGAGGCGGAGCTCGCGCGCATCGGCCACGATTTAGCGCCGCACGAGATCGTGCTCGTCAACACGCGCGCGGGCTCGGCCTACGGCAAGCCCGACTACGTTTCCGCCGGCTGCGGCATGGGCCGCGAGGCGACCCTCTATCTCCTCGAGCGCGGCGTGCGGGTTACCGGCACCGATGCCTGGAGCTGGGACGCGCCCTTCGTGCACACCAAGGCGAAATATCGCGAGACGGGCGACGCCGGGCTCATTTGGGAGGGCCATAAGGCCGGTCGCGAGATCGGCTATTGCCATCTGGAGAAGCTGCACAATCTCGAGGCGCTGCCGGCCGCGGGCTTCATGGTGAGCTGTTTTCCGGTGAAGATACGCGGTGCTTCGGCCGGCTGGACGCGCGCGGTCGCGATTCTGGACGAATAGGGGCCAAAGCCCAGCGAAGAACGAGCGAAGAAGGAGTGCGAGGGATGCCGAGGAAGGTCATCATCACCTGCGCGGTCACGGGCTCGATCCACACGCCGACCATGTCGCCGCATCTGCCGGTGACCCCGGACGAGATCGCACGCGATTCGGTCGCGGCCGCTGAGGCGGGGGCCTCGATCATCCACCTTCACGCGCGCGATCCCAAGACCGGAAGGCCGACGCCCGATCCGGCCGTCTTCATGCAGTTCCTGCCGCGCATCAAGCAGGGCTGCGATGCCGTGGTGAACATCACCACCGGCGGCGGGCAGGGCATGACCGTGCAAGAACGCCTGGCCGCCCCGCTCAAGGCGAGACCCGAGATGACCTCGCTCAACATGGGCTCGATGAACTTCGGCCTCTACCCCATGCTCAACCGCTACAAGGAATGGAAGTACGATTGGGAGCCGCACCATCTCGAGGGCTCGCGCGACTTTATTTTTCGTAATACGTTCAAGGACATTGAGTATATCCTTAAGGAGTTGGGCGAAGGCTGCGGCACGCGCTTCGAGTTCGAGTGCTACGATGTGGGTCACCTCTACAACCTCGCCCATTTCCTCGAGCGGCGCCTGGTCAAGCCGCCGCTGTTCGTGCAGACCATCTTCGGTATTTTGGGCGGCATCGGCGCCGATGCGGAGAATCTCGTGCACATGCGGCGCATCGCCGACAAGCTCTTCGGCTCCGACTACGAGTGGTCGATCCTGGCGGCGGGGCGTCACCAGATGAATTTCATCACCATGGGCGCCATCATGGGCGGCAACGTGCGGGTCGGGCTCGAGGACTCGCTTTATCTCGGCAAGGGCCAGCTCGCCAAGAGCAACGCCGACCAGGTCGCCAAGATCAAGCGCATCGTCGAGGAGCTTTCCCTCGAGGTGGCCACCCCCAAGGAGGCGCGGCAGATCCTCAAGCTCAAGGGCGGCGACCAGGTCGCGTTCTGAGCGGCCGCTCCGCCTTAGGCAGGCGAGGGTGAGAGTGCGGCCACCACGTCCCGAAGTTTCTTGGTGCCATCCGATAGAATGCGCCGCTCGACCCTCGCCTTGAGCTCGACCAGCTTGCGGGCGAAGCGGATCTCGCCGCCCATGTTGAAGGCGGTGGCGCCTACGACGACGTTGCCCGCGAGATTGAAGCAGAGAAAGCGTCCGCTCGCGGGCTCGCCGCGCACCACGATCTCGTCGGTCTTGAGTGGCGCGCCGACCATCTGGATGTTGAACTCGTACTGGTCGGACCAGAACCACGGCACCTCGGCGTAGGGCGTCCCCACCCCGCACATGGCGCGCGCCGCTGCGATCGCCTGGTTCTGCGCGTTCTGCCACGACTCGAGGCGCAGCCGGTGGCCGAGGATCGGATTCGGGTGATCGGCAACGTCGCCCGCCGCATAGATGTCGGGAAGCGATGTGCGGCCGAATTCGTCGACCACGATGCCGTTGCCAATCGTTGCCCCCGCCGCCGCGGCGAGCTCGCTGTTGGGCGCGATGCCGACGGCGACAACGGCGAGATCGGCATCGACGCGAGTGCCTTGGGCGAGCTCGACCGCGGCGAGCTTTTCTTTGCCCGCGATGCCGATGACGTTGGCGCCGAGGTGGAGCTCGACCCCTTTGCGGCGGTGGATCTCGGCGATGAAATGCGCGATCTCCGGCGCCATCGCCCGATCGAGAAGATGCGGCTTAAGCTCGAGGAGGGTGACGGCGAGGCCGAGCTTCCTCGCACTCGCGGCCACCTCGAGGCCGAGAAAGCCCCCGCCGATCACGACGAGGCGCTTTGCTTTCCTGAGCGCCGCGCCGAGGGCCAAGGACTCGGCAAGCGTGCGCAAGTAGAAGATGCCCGGCATGCCAGGCAAGGCGAAGGGGAGGGTGCGTACGCGCCCTCCGGTCGCCAGCAGCAGCTTGGTGAAGCCGAGCGTTCGTCCGCTCGAGAGCCTCGCCGTGCGTGCCGCCGCGTCGATCTCTTCCACGCGCGTGCCGGTCAGAGCCTCGATGCCTTTTTGCGCATAGAAGCCCGGCGGGAGCAGCTCGACGGTACTCGCCGGCCTGTCGCCCGTGAGCACGGCCTTGGAAAGCGGCGGACGCTCGTAGGGGAGCGACGGCTCCTCGCCGATCAGAACGACGCGGCCGGCGAAACCGACTGCGCGCATCGCCTCGGCCGCCCGGCCGCCCGCTTGACCGGCGCCGACGATGACGAATGTCTCGTCCCGAGCCATGCCGCGCGTCAGACCTCGGGCAGCTCGATGAGGATTTGGCCGCCTTCGCTTTTTACCGGGAAGGTCTTGATCGGCTCGCTCGCAGGTGCCGCGCGCACTTCGCCCGTCGCGATATGGAAGCGCGCCTGATGCAGCGGGCACTCGATGCAGTCGCCCTCGACGTAGCCGTCGGAGAGAAGGGCGAACTCATGGGTGCAGACGTTGCTGGTGGCATAGAGCACGCCGCCGAGCTTGTAGAGCGCCACCGGCTCGCCGTCGACGACGACGCCGATGACCTCGTTCTCGGGGACCTCGTCCGCCCTCGCGGCCACGTGCCAAGCCATCTCGCTGCTCCTCCCCTTGCGCGCGGGAGCAGAACGCTAAGGGCAAAGGAGTGAAGCGTCAACCGTCCGTCTTTGCCTCGCCATACGCATGCATGACTTTGGGAATCGACGACTTATTCCTCGCCGACGCCCAAATAAATGCGCTGGACCTGAGGGTCCTTGGCGAGCTCGTTGGC
>DASPPM010000356.1:0-12548 GCA_035625535.1 Alphaproteobacteria bacterium | reverse complement strand
CCAGCTGGCCGTTCATCGCCATTCTTGCCGTGTCGACCGCCTACGGCGGCACGGCGGTCGCCTGGAACGGCGTGCAGCTCGCCCAGGTCGCGCGCTATTCGCCGCCCGGCCGCGCCGGCGAGGTCACCGGCGGCGCGAGCTTCGTTACCTTCGCCGGAGTGGTGGTGGTTCCTGCGCTCTTCAGCGCGATCCTGGGCTCGGTTGGCAGCTATATGGCGGCCTTCAGCGCGGTGGCGGCACTCGCGCTCGCCAGCGGCCTCGCTCTCCTATTGCGCCCCGGCAGCAGGTGAGCGGCACAGCGCCTGGACGAGGGCAGGCTTGCGCAAATAGCCTTAGGCGAGCGAGCCGCGCCGCCGTAAGATCGCGCGGCGATCCGCGCTCTCTCAATCGGCCACCCTCATGACGAGCCGCACGACGCTATTTGGCGCTCCCGCCGACATTCGGCGCGGCATCCTCTGGATGCTGGCGACGACGATCTTCTTCAGCAGCGTCGATAGCACCGCGAAATACTTGACCCACAGCCTCCCGGTCGCCGAAATCGTGTGGGGGCGCTATCTCTTCCATGCCGTCCTCGCCATGCTGTGGGCTGGGCGCGGCCTGCCCACCGTGCTGCTACGCGCGCGTTTCGGCGCCCAAGCGCTGCGCGGCATCTTCGTCGTGGCGACGACGGCGCTTTATTTTTACGCGATTCGCACCATGCCGATCGCGGACGCCACCGCGGTCAATTTCATGGCGCCTATCCTCGTGACCGCACTCTCCGTACCGCTCCTCGGCGAGCCGGTCGGCCTGAGGCGCTGGATGGGCGTCGCCGTCGGCTTCTTGGGGGCCATGATCATCGTGCGTCCGGGCAGCGGCGTCATGCAGCTCCCCGCCCTCTTGGTGCTCATCGCGGCCGCCATCAACGCGCTTTACCAGATCATGACCCGCGTGTTGAGCCGAACCGATATGCCGATGACGACCAACGTCTATAGCGCGCTCGTCGGCACGGCACTCGCGACCGTGGCGCTTCCCCTCGACTGGGTGACGCCCGATGCCAAGGGCTGGCTCCTCCTGGTTCTCGCCGGCTTCTTCGGCGTCGTCGGCCACTTCTGCATGATCAAGTCGCTTGCGCTGGCCCCGGCCGCCGCGGTCGTTCCTTTCAGCTACGTCGGCCTCCTCTGGGCCGCCATCTACGGCGTGCTGCTGTTCGGCGACTGGCCCGACGCCTGGACCATCCTCGGGGCCCTCATCATCGCTGGGAGCGGGCTCTACATCTTCTACCGCGGCGAGGCCAAGAGGCGGGAGGCCCCGCAGGGCTGAGGACTCGTCGCGCCCGCCGGCGTCGATGCGCGGCTGCTCATTCGATGCCGCGGCTCTTGAGGTATTTCGGATTGCTCTCGCGCACGGCATCCACGGATGTAGCGAAGAGATGGCGCGCGATCTCTCGGTCCCCGTCGAGCCGGCCCGCGCGGATGTCGGCGACGAGTCTGCGGTTGAGCCGCGCGAGCGTCGCTTGCAGCTGCTCGCCGCCGGCGGCTTCCATGCTTTCGCCGTAGTGGGAGGCGAGACGGGCGAGCTCGGCGAGGAGGGGCGCCGTCCCGGCGGCGATCTCGCGCTCGGCGTTCGCCAGCGCATTCGCGACCATGAGGCCTTGGATGCGCGCCTCGGCGGGTAGCCGCGGCAGCAGCTCCTGCTGCAGCACCTCGCGGGCGATCTCGATGAGATCGGCGGCACTCGGCCGGTCGCGCATCAGGACCTCCACGAAGCACCCCGAGGCGCTTCCTCGATGGCGCGAATGAGGTGCAAGGCTTCGAACTCGAGCTCCGGCGCAATGCGCGCGGTGAGCGCCAACTCGAGCGAGCGGTCGAGACCCGAGAGATGACGCGCGCCCTGCTGGATCGCCATGCTGGCCCAGCGCGCGTGCGCCATGACCTCCCAGTAGGGCACCGTGGCGCGCTCGATGCTGCGGCCCGCCGCGCGCTCGTAGCCCAGATAGAAGGCCTCGCGGCTGCCGATCCCCCCGGCCTCGCGTTCGTTCGAGCCGAAGCGCCAACAGCGCGCGCAGAACCAGCCGATATCCTCATGAGGATCGCTCCAGCCGGAGAATTCCCAGTCGAGAATGGCGCGGAGCTCGCCGCGCTCGACCAGATAATTGCCGGTGCGGTAATCGCGATGCGCGAAGACGAGCTCCCGGCACGGCGGCTCATGGAGCTCGAGCCAGCGCAAGACCCACTCGAGTGCGGGATGCGGGGTCGGGTGGCGGTCGAGGAAGGCGCGGATGCGCTGGATGGTGGCGCGTGCCGGCGTCGGCTGAGGCATCTCGAGGAAGGCGAGCGCGGAATGTCCGGGCCGCAGCGCGTGGATGCGCGCGAGCTCCTCGCCGAGCCGCGTGACGAGGGCGTCGCCAAGCGCCGGGTCACGCACCAGCCGATGGGCCGCGGCCACGCCGGGCACGAAGCGCGCAATGTAGAACTGGCGGCCGATGAGGCCCGCGTCGCTCGCCAGCCAAAGCGGCTCCGGCACGGCGATACGCGCAGCGTGAGCGGCTGCAAGGAGCTCGAACTCCTCAACGCGGCTCATGCTTTCCGCCACCCCCTCGGAGCCGGACGAGGCGCGCATGACGAAGACCTCGGCCTTGCCGTCGAGCTCGGCGTCGACGCGCCAATTCTCCTGCACGGCACCGCCGCCGAAGCGCTCGAGCGCTGTGATGCGCACGGTGCGCGCGGAAGCGCGCTCCGCGATGAAGGCCGCAAGCGGGCTCTTGATCGCTTCAGCCTTCAGCCCCACGACCAGAAGTCCGTGCCCTCATGGAGAAGCGCCCGCGAGAGCACCATCTTGTGCACCTCGTTGGCGCCGTCCACGAGCTTGCCTTGGCGCGCATAGCGGTAGAGCCACTCGAGAAGCGTGTCCTTGGAATAGCCTTTGGCGCCGCAAAGCTGGATTGCAGTGTCGACCGCCTTGTGAAGTATCTCGGCGACCGCGACCTTGGCCATCGACACCTCCTTGCGCGCTTGGCTGCCCTGGTCGAGCTTCCAGGCCGCGTGCATGGTCATGAGCCGGCCGACCTGGATCTCCATCGCCGCCTCGCCGAGGAGCCACTGCACGCCCTCGTGCTCGGCGAGCTTGGCGCCGAAGGATTCGCGCTCACGCACATAACCGCCGGCGATCTCGAGCGCGCGCTTTGCCCAGCCGAGCCAGCGCATGCAGTGCGTGAGACGCGCGGTGCCGAGGCGGATTTGCGCCACCTTCATGCCGTCGCCGATTCCCATGAGCACGTTCTCCTCGGGAATCTCGAGCCCGTCGAAGACAAGCTCGCAATGGCCGCCGTGCTCCTCCGGGCCCATGATGCCGATGCGGCGGACGAGCTTCCAGCCCGGCTGGTCCTTGTGGAAGAGGAAGGCGCTGAGCCCCTTGCGCGGATCGTCCGAGGTGCGCGCGATGAGAATGAAGTGCTCGGCGCCGTCCGCGCCGGTGATGAACCATTTGTGGCCGCGCACGACCCACTTGTTGCCGCGGCGCTCGGCGCGCGTGCGCATCATGCCGAGCGGATCGGAGCCGGCCCCCGGGTGCGGCTCGGTCATGACGAAGGAGGAGCGCACCTTGCCGTCGATGATCGGCTGCAGCCAGCGCTCCTTTTGCGCCTCGCTGCCCACCTTCTCGAGGATGATCATGTTGCCGTCGTCGGGAGGGGCGCAGTTGAAGACGAGCGGGCCGAAGATCGAGCGCGCCATCTCCTCGTAGCAGGCCGCCATGCCGACGACGCCGACCCCCTGCCCGCCCCGCGTCTTCGGCATCTGGAAGCACCACAGGCCTGCCGCGCGCGCTTTCGCGCGCAAGGGCCGAAGCGTCGCCTCGTTGATGTTCTCGTGCTCGTCGTAGCTCTTCGGCTCCGCCTCGAGCGGGATGACGTGCGCATCGACGAAGGCGCGGATGCGCTTGCGGTAATCCTCGATCTCGGGGGAAAGACTGAAATCCATGGGCAGGTTCCTTTAGCAAGATTCCAACGCGCGGGACGCAGAGCATGCGCGGAGGTCGCGGAGGAAAAATTTTTGTTTAGTTACTCTGCGCACTCTCCGCATCCTCTGCGTCCTCCGCGCTAAAGCTTGCTTCATTCACAAAGGCGAGTGGAGGTGGCCGCCGTCGACGACGATCACGCTCCCGGTCATGTAGCTCGAGGCGTCGGAGGCGAGCAGCAGGAGGGCGCCGTCGAGATCCTCCGGCTTGCCGAGCCGGCGCTGCGGGATGCGCTTGACGAGCGCCTGGCCCGCCGGCGAGGCGAAGTACTCCTGGTTGATCTCGGTCTCGATGTAGCCGGGCGCTATCGCGTTCACCCGGATGGCGTGGCGCGCGAGCTCAAGTGCCAACGCACGGGTCACCTGCACGAGGGCCGCCTTGGAGGCGGCATAGGCCGAGAGGTGGCCGACGACGCGGAAGGCGGTGATGGAAGCAATGTTGATGATGGCGCCGCCGTGCCCGAGGCGCACCATGTGCCGCGCCGTCTCCTGAGCCATGAGCCAGGCGCCGCGCAGGTTGACGTCCAAGGTGCGGTCCCAATCCTCCTCAGAGAGCTCGAGGGCCGGCTTGGAGACCGCGAGGCCGGCGTTGTTGACGAGAATGGCAATGGGGCCGAGCTCCTCCTCGGCGGCGGCGACGGCTTGGCGCACGCTTTCGCTCCGCGCCACGTCGAGGGGGATCGCCACCGCGCGCGCGTCGAAACCCTCGATCTCCTTGCGCAGCTCGGCCAAAAGCTCGACCCGGCGCGCCATGAGCGCAACCCGCGCGCCGTGGCGCGCGAGCGTCAAGGCGAAGTGCCGGCCGAGCCCGGAGGACGCCCCCGTCACGATCGCAGCCTTGCCGGAGAGATCGAAGTTTTGCGGCACTGCCTCCCCTTTCGCGCATTCTGCGGCGCGTGCGGATGGAAGCGACTTTAGTACGGCTTCCGCGCCCGGCACAGGAGTAAATCGCCGGCTTGCTTGCGCTACGCCGGCTGCTACCCCTCCTTGGCCTTCTCCCTCAGCGCATATTTCTGGATCTTGCCGGTCGAGGTCTTAGGCAGCGCGCCGAAGACCACGTGCTTCGGCACCTTGTAACGCGCGAGGTGCTCGCGGCAGAAGGCGATGATCTCTTCGGCGCTCACTTTCGCCTCGGGCGACTTGAGCGTCACGAAGGCGCACGGCACCTCGCCCCACGTCTCGTCGGGCTTGGCCACCACGGCGGCCTCCATGACGAGGGGATGCTTGTAGAGCACCTCCTCGACCTCGAGCGAGGAGATGTTCTCGCCGCCCGAGATGATGATGTCCTTGGAGCGGTCCTTGATCTCGGTATAGCTGTCGGGATGGCGCACGGCGAGGTCGCCGGTGTGGAACCAGCCGCCGCGGAAGACCTCCTCGCTTGCCGCCGCGTTCTTGAGATAGCCCTTCATCACCGTGTTGCCCCGCAGCATGAGCTCGCCGATCGTCATGCCGTCGGCCGGCACGGGCTTGAGGCTCAGAGGCTCCGCCACCATGAGCTCGGCGAGTGTGAGGTAGCGCACGCCTTGGCGCGCCATCTTAGCCGCCTTCTCCTCGAGCGGCAGCTCACCCCACGCCTCCTGCCAGGCGCACAGCGTCGCCGGCCCGTAGCTCTCGGTCAAACCGTAGAGGTGGGTGACGCGGAAGCCCATGCGCTCCATCGCGGCGATCACCGCACTCGGCGGTGCCGCCCCACCCGTCGCCACCTCGATCGTCCAGCCGAAGGTGCGCTTAACGCCCTCAGGCGCATGCACGAGCATGTTGAGGACGATGGGCGCGCCGCAGAGGTGGGTCACCCTGTGCTCGGCGATCGCCGGGAAGATGAGCGCCGGATCGACGCGGCGAAGGCAGACGTGCGTCCCCGCCACCGCGGTTACCGCCCAGGTGTAGGTCCAGCCGCTGCAATGGAACATCGGCAAGGTCCAGAGATAGACCGTGCGCGGGTCAAGGCCGAACTGGATGACGTTGCCGAGCGCGTTCAGGAAGGCGCCGCGGTGGTGGTAGACCACCCCCTTGGGATTGCCCGTGGTGCCGGAGGTGTAGCTGAGGGCGATCGCCTGCCACTCGTCGGCGGGCCGGTGCCAGGCGAACTCCGCATCGCCCTCGCGGAGAAAGGCCTCGTAATCCTTCTCGCCGAGGAGCTCGCCCCCCTCATGGAGCGGATCGTCGATGTCGATGACGAGCGGGCGCTGCTCGGCGCGCGCAAGCGCCGGCTTGATCGTCGCCGAGAACTCGCGGTCCGCGATCAGCACCTTGGCCTCGCCATGGCCGAGGATGAAGGCGATGCTCGCGGCGTCGAGGCGGTAGTTGAGCGCGTTGAGC
This sequence comes from Alphaproteobacteria bacterium, assembly GCA_035625535.1. Taxonomy (GTDB): domain Bacteria; phylum Pseudomonadota; class Alphaproteobacteria; order JACZXZ01; family JACZXZ01; genus DASPPM01. Next base: position 6,237 of record DASPPM010000356.1, on the reverse strand, counting down.
ACCGCACCCGCCATGGCGACACCGTAATGCGCCTCGAGCATGGCCGGCACATTGGGCGCCATCACCGCGACCGTATCCCCCGACCGCACCCCCCGCCCGGCAAGCGCGGAGGCCAGGCGCCGGCAGCGCGCCAGGAACTCGCGGTAGCTGTAGCGTCGAGCGCCGTGGATGACGGCGATCTTGTCGGGGAACACGGCGGCGGCCCGCTCGATGAAGCTGAGCGGGGTAAGGGCCGCGAAATTGGCGCGGTTGCGCTCGAGCCCGCGCTCGTAGGGGCTGTCCTTAGCGTCAGCCGCCGTCCCTTCGCTCATCGCTCTCCTCTGCGCCGACCGCACTCGCGATGCTTGAGCCTGCGGCGCCCTACGTCAAGCATGGCGTCGGCGAGAGCGAGCTTTGCCTCGCCTTCGCTCGCCGAGAGGGCTATCCTGGGCCATGTTCATCGACATCATCTCGGACACCATCTGCCCCTGGTGCTTCATCGGCAAGCGCCGCCTCGAGCGGGCGCTGAGCCTCGTCCATCAACCCGACCTCAAGGTCGCCTGGCATCCCTTCCAGCTCAATCCGGACATGCCGAAGGAAGGCATGGAGCGGCGCGCATACTTGCGCCTCAAGTTCGGCGACGAGCGCGGCTCCGGCGCCTACGACAGGATCAGCGAGGCCGGCTCGGGCGAAGGCATCGAATTCAATTTCGCCGGCATCAAGCGCACGCCCAACACGCTCGGCTCACACCGGGTGGTGCGCTATGCGGGCGAGCTCGGCCTCCAGCACCAGGTCGTGGAGGCGCTCTTCCAGGCCTATTTCGTCGACGGCCGCGACATCGGCGATGCATTGACGCTGCTCGACATCGGCGCGGCCGCCGGGCTCGAGCGCGGGCCGCTTGCCGACTACATGGAGAGCGAGGCCGGCAAAGAGGAGGTCGCGCGCGAGGACGAGATGGCGCGCCGCATGGGGGTCGAAGGCGTCCCCTGCTTCATCATCGAGCGCAAATACGTGGTCTCAGGCGCGCAGGCCCCCGAAGTCTTCCTCCAGGTCTTCAAGATGGTCGAGCGGGAGCAGAGCGGAGCCGCGGCCGTTGAGGAGCAGAGTTAGCCAGACGACAGCGAGCCAAACCCTCACCCGGCTCGCTACGCTCGCCACCCTCTCCCGCTTTGCGGGGTCGAGCCGCAAGGCGGATCGACGAAGCGGCCCGTCGCGAGAGCGACGGGAAGGGTGAGGGAGCTTACGCCGCCTTGCCGACCGCCGCGGCGATCTCGGCCACCTTCTTCAGGACCTGGACGACGCCTTGGACGCGGGCGGTCTCCGCTTCCCAGCCGCGCCGGATGACGAGCTTCTGATCCGGGCGGAAGCTCACGCTCGGGCCCTGACGCGTGACGAACTCGATGAGGCCCTTGGGGTTGGCGAAGCGGTTGCGGCGGAAGGCGAGCACCGCACCCTTGGGTCCGGCGTCCAGCTTCTCGATGCCGGCATCGAGGCAGAGGCGCTTGATCGCCACGATCTTGAGCAGGTTCTCGACCTCGGCCGGGAGCGGGCCGAAGCGGTCGACGAGCTCGGCGGCAAAGCTGTCGATCTCCGCCTGATCGACCAAGCCGGCGATGCGCCGATAAAGCCCGAGGCGCACGCCCAGATCCGCGACGTAGCTCTCGGGAATGAGCACGGGCGTGCCGAGGTTGATCTGGGGCGTCCAGTCCGGCTGCCCTACCCCTGCGCCGTCGCCTTTCGCCACGGCGACCGCCTCCTCGAGCATCTGCTGATAGAGCTCGATGCCGACCTCGCGCACGTGGCCCGACTGCTCCTCGCCCAAAAGATTGCCGGCCCCCCGGATGTCCAAGTCGTGGCTCGCAAGCGTGAAGCCGGCCCCCAAGGTGTCGAGCGTCTGCATGACGTGGAGGCGCTTCTCGGCCGCCTCGCTCAGCGCCCGTCCCGGCGGCAGCGTCAGATAGGCATAGGCGCGCAGCTTGGCGCGCCCGACCCGTCCGCGCAGCTGGTAGAGCTGGGCCAGCCCGAACATGTCGGCGCGGTGGACGATAAGGGTGTTGGCGGCCGGGATGTCGAGACCGGATTCGACGATGTTGGTCGAGAGCAGCACGTCGAACTTCCCGTCGTAGAACGCCGCCATGGCGTCCTCGAGCATGCTTGCCGCCATGCGTCCATGCGCGGTCACGATCTTCACCTCGGGCACCAGCTCCTTGAGCCGCTCATGCACCTTGGGCAGGTCCTCGATGCGCGGACAGACGTAATAGCTCTGCCCGCCGCGGAAATGCTCGCGCAAGAGCGCCTCGCGCACGACCACCGGATCGTAGGGCAGCACAAAGGTGCGCACGGCGAGGCGGTCGACGGGCGGGGTCGCGATCAGGCTCATGTCGCGCACGCCGGAAAGCGCAAGCTGGAGGGTGCGCGGGATCGGCGTCGCGGTCAGCGTCAGCACGTGCACGTTGCTCCGGAGCTGCTTGAGCCGCTCCTTCTGCTTGACGCCGAAATGCTGCTCCTCGTCGACGATGAGGAGGCCTAAATGCTTGAAGGCGATCTGCTTTCCGAGAAGCGCGTGGGTGCCGATGACGATGTCGAGCGTGCCCGCGGCGAGGCCGGCCTTCACCTGCGCCGTCTCCTTGGCGCCGGTCAAGCGCGAGAGCCGGCCGATCTTGACCGGCAGACCGGCGAAGCGCTCGCTGAAGGTGCGGTAATGCTGGCGCGCGAGCAAGGTGGTCGGCACCACGACGGCTACCTGGAATCCGGACATCACCCCGAGGAAGGTCGCGCGCAGCGCCACCTCGGTCTTGCCGAAGCCGACGTCGCCGCAGATGAGGCGGTCCATCGGCCGGCCCTCAGCCAAGTCGTGCACCGTCTCGTCGATCGCGCCGAGCTGGTCCTCGGTCTCGGGATAGGGGAAGCGAGCGCAGAACTCGGCGTAATCGGAACCCTCGGCCGCGATTACCTCGCCCGGCTTGAGTTGGCGCTCGGCGGCGACGCGGATGAGATCGTCCGCGATCTCGCGGATGCGTTTCTTGACGCGCGACTTGCGCGCCTGCCAGCCCGCGCCGCCCAAGCGGTCGAGCTGCACGCCGGCCTCCTCCGAGCCGAAGCGCGAGAGCACCTCGATGTTCTCGACCGGCACGAAGAGCCTGTCGCCGCCGTCGTAGAGCACGCGCAGGCAATCGTGGGGTGCGCCCGAGACCTCGATCGTCTCGAGGCCCTCGTAGCGGCCGATGCCGTGCTCGATGTGAACGACCAGGTCGCCCGCGGTCAGGCTCGAGACCTCGGAGATGAAGTTCTCGGCACGGCTCCTCCGGCGCGCCGGGCGTACGAGGCGGTCGCCGAGGATGTCCTGCTCGGCGATGACCGCGAGCCCGTCGCGCACGAAGCCGTGCTCGAGGCCGAGCACGATGAGCCCCACGACGTCGGTCGCCAATGCGCCGAGCTCGCGCCAGCTGGGGAGCGTCGCGGTGTTGCTCACGCCGTGCTCGCGCAGAAGCGTCTCAAGCCGGTCGCGCGCGCCCGGACTGTAGCCGGCCACCACCACGCGGCGGCCGCGGCGCTGCTCGGCCGCGATGTGCTCGCGCACCGCATCGAAGAGGTTGACCTCGGGGTGCGCGCGCGCATCGGCGAAGTCCCGGCCGGGTTGACCGCCGGCATCGACCGTGCCGGCTCCAAGCGGCGCCTTGAAGGGCGAGAAGCTCCCGATCGCGCGCGTCGCGAGCAGCGCATCGAGGGCCGCGCGGTCGAGGAAGAGCGTGTCCGGCGGCACGGGCATATAAAGGGTCGCTCGATCCGCGTCGGCCAGGCTCCTGCGCGCGCCGTAGAACTCCTGGATGGTCTCGAGCCGGGTCGCGATCGCCTGCTCGGCTTGATGATCGAAGGTCACCGCGGCATCCGGGAGGTAATCGAGGATGGTATCGAGGCGCTCATAGAAGAGCGGCAGCCAATGCTCCATGCCGACGTGCGCGCGGCCGGCGCTGACCGCCTCGTAAAGCGGATCGTCCTCCTTTACCGCGCCGAAGAGCTCGCGGTAGCCCATGCGGAAGCGCTGCACCGCCGCCTCGTCCAAAAGCACCTCGCTCATCGCCTTGAGCTCGAGACGGTCGAGCCGGCCGGTGGTGCGCTGGGTGAGCGGGTCGAAGCCGCGCATGCGCTCGACCTCGTCGCCGAAGAGGTCGAGGCGAACGGGCTCGGGGGTCCCCGGCGGAAAAATGTCGACGATGCCGCCCCGGAGCGCATATTCGCCCGCCTCGCGCACCGTCTCCGCGCGCCGGTAGCCGTTCAGCGCCACGAAGCGGCCGAAATCCTCGCGCGCGAGTCGACCGCCGACCGCGACCTCGAAGACCGCATCGCGGAAGGTCGCGGCCGGCGGCACCTTTTGGAGGAGGGCGTTGACGGTGGTGATGACGACGCGGCTCGACTCCGGCCGCGGCGTGCGCGCGAGCTTGGTGAGCGTATCGATGCGCCGGCTCACGATCTCGCCGTTGGGCGAGACCCGGTCATAGGGAAGACAGTCCCATGCCGGTAAGCTCAGCACCTCGAGGCCGGGGGCGAAGAAGGCCAGTCCCTCGGCCATGCGGCCCATGGCGGCATCGTCGCGCGCTACGTGGAGGAACTGACGCGCAGAGGCGCCTAGAGCGAGCTCGCCGAGCAGCAGCGCGTCCACCCCTTCAGGCGCGCCGGCGATCGTGACTTGGCCGGGTTCGGTGAGCATATAATATCGGATAATCAATTACCTACATGTGATATCTTGAAGCTCTTGATAAGTTGTAGAACAGCGTTGTCGAAGGCCTGCGGGGGCACCGTTTCGCCTGCGATCCAGCCATAGATGTCCGGGTCGGCGGCCTCCAGCAGGGCTTCATACTGGCCGAGCTCCGCCTCGCTCAGCTCGTCGAGGTGGCGTTCGGCGAAGCGCCCCAGCAACAGGTCCATCTCCCGCGTCCCTCGATGCCAGCTGCGAAAATAAAGACGCTTCAAGCGAGGGGCGCGGAAATCGGGCATTCTCTCATCCGGAGTTGGCCGCGGGTAGGATATAAGGCCTCGAGTGGCTCCTGTCAGCAGTCACGTGAGCATAGCGCCCATACGAGATGCGCCCGCAAATCCTCTATCCCCTGTTCGCGCCGGTGACCTCGCTCGCGGGCGTCGGCCCGCGCCTTAAGAAGCTTTACGAGCGCTTGGCCGGCGGAAGCGTCGTGGGGCTATTGTGGCACCTGCCGAGCGGCCTCATCGACCGGCGCTACGCGCCCAAAATCCGCGATGCCCAAGAAGGCAGGATCGCCACGCTCACCCTTTGGATCGATGCCCATGAGCCGCCCAAAAATCCGCGTCTCCCCTATCGCGTGCGCTGCCGCGACGAGACCGGATTTCTCTTCCTCGTCTTCTTCCACGCCCGGCGCGACTATCTCGAGAAGGTGCTGCCGGTAGGTGGCGAGCGCGTGGTGAGCGGCCGGCTCGAGCGCTTCCGCGACCGCCTGCAGATCACGCATCCTGACCACATCGGCACGCTCGCAGAGCTGGAAAGCCTAAAGCGGGTCGAGCCGGTTTATCCGCTGACGGCGGGGCTCACCCTCAAGATGGTGGGCAAGACGGTGCGCGCGGCACTCGCGCGCGCGCCGGAACTCCCCGAGTGGATCGACCCGGCCTATCGCGCGGGCCAAGGTTGGGCGGACTGGCACGTCTCGCTCATGAGGGCCCATGCGCCCGAGAGCGAGGCCGACCTCGATCACTCGACCAAGCCCCGCGCGCGCCTCGCTTACGACGAGCTTTTCGCCAACCAGCTCGCGGTGGCGCTGGTGCGCGCCCACCAGCGTCGGCTCTCCGGCCGTCCGCTCAAGGGTGACGGCCGCCTGCGCGCGAAGGCGTTGGCGGCCCTACCCTTTGCCCTCACCCACTCGCAAGAAGAGGCGGTGCGCGACATCCTCGCCGACATGGCCGGGGAGAGGCGCATGCTGCGCCTGCTGCAAGGCGACGTCGGCAGCGGCAAGACGATCGTCGCCTTCCTGGCGTTGCTCAATGCCGTCGAGGCGGGGGCGCAGGGTGTCTTGATGGCGCCGACCGAGATCCTTGCGCGCCAGCACTTTCAGACCATGGCCCCCCTCGCGCAGGCGGCGGGCGTGCACTTGGCACTTCTGACCGGGCGCGACAAGGGCAAGCCGCGCGAGGTCGTCCTCGCCGGCCTCAAGGACGGCTCGATCGCGATCGCGATCGGCACCCATGCCCTCTTCCAGGAGGAGGTGGCGTTCAAGAACATCGCGCTCGCGGTGG
>DASPPM010000355.1:0-6039 GCA_035625535.1 Alphaproteobacteria bacterium | reverse complement strand
CCGGCCAAGGCGATCGCGCTCGAGCATGAGTCCCAGACGAAGCTCGAGAAGATCGGGGTCAAGTTCGTAACCGACGTCGACAAGTCCGGCTTCATAAAGATCGCCGAGCCGATCCAGGACCAGATCGCAAAGCAGCTCGGGCCGCACGCGGTCAAGATTCTCGAGCTCGTGCGCGCCCGCCAGTAGCGAGCGCTGTAGCATCTCCGGACGGACGCCGTCCCGTATCGTTGCCGACGAGGGGAGAGCCGGAGCGCGGGGGCGGCACGGAGTGCGGGTGGCGGGAGCAGGGGGCATGGCGAGCGCAAGCGTTCTCGTGCTGCAGCGGCAGCGCCATCTCAAGTGGCGGGCGCTCGACGGGCTCGAGCGCATCCTGATGATCCTCTGCGGGGTCTCGATCGTCGGCTTCTCGACCTCGGTGCTGTGCGACATCATCACGCGCGAGATCGGCCACCCGTGGCTCTGGCTGCAGGAGGTTACTTCGACCTTCTTCACCTATGGCGTCTTCATCGGCGCGGCCGTGGCGACGCGGCGCAACGACCATCTCTATCTGACCGCCGTCGCCGAGGCGCTCAAGGGCAGGGTGCGCCTCGTCGTCGAGGTGTTCAACCGTGCCGTCGTCATCGTCGTCGGGCTGTGCATGGTCTATTTCGGTTCCCTCAACTTCCTCAGCGGCTTCACCAGCTTCCGCATGCCCTCCATGACGCCGATCGCGAGCCTTTACGCGGTGATTCCGATCTCGGGCCTGCTCGTGGTCGTCTTCACGCTCGAGCAGCTCGTGAACGGCTGGAGGAACGGCTTCGCGGATCCCGAGCTGGCCGAGGTGCTGCGCCCGCGCGAGGCCGCTGCTGACTTTCCGGCGGCACCGCTTTAGAGGCAGGACGCGGCTATGAGCAGCGCCTTCATCCTCGGCCTGATGACGTTCCTCTTCCTCTTATTCGGCTACATGGGCGTGCCGGTGGCCTTCTCGCTGATGGGAGGGGTGATCGTCGGCACGCTCTTCACGCCGGTAAAGCTGAGCTCGATGATCCAGCAGATGTTCAACGGCGTCGATTCGACGGCACTCCTCGCCGTGCCGTTCTTCCTCCTGGTGGGCGAGCTCATGACCTCGGCCAACGTGGTGGTGCGCATCGCCAATCTCTCGCAGGCCCTCGTCGGGCATCTGCGCGGCGGGCTCGCCCAGGTGGTCACCGTCTTCAGCATGTTCTTCTCGGGGATGTCGGGCTCGTCCTCGGCGGACGTCGCCGTGCTGAGCCGCACGCTGGCGCTTCCGATGGAGAAGGAGGGCTATTCGCTGCCCTTCGTGGCGGCCCTCATTGCGGCGGCGTCCACCATCGCGGCACTCGTGCCGCCGAGCATCATGGCGGTCGTCTACGGCGCCATCGGCAACGTCTCGATCGCGGGGCTCTTCATGGGCGGCGTGGTGCCGGGCCTGATGATCGGTTTCGGCTTGATGATCTACTGCTACTTCTTCGGCCCCGCAGGCTTCCGCCGCCCGCGCGCGAGCCTGTGCCAGTTCGCCCAGGCGGGCCAGGCGGCGGCGCTCCCGCTCATGATTCCGGTGATCCTCCTGGGCGGCATCGTGAGCGGCTGGTTCACGCCGACCGAGGCCGGCGTGGTCGCGGTCGCTTGGATTCTCCTGGTCGTGATCCCGTTGCTCAACCGCGGACATCTGCGCCATCTGCCGATCGATTTCGCCCATGCCGGGCTCATCTACTCGCTGCCGCTCATCACTATCGCGTCCGCGACGGCGTTCGGCTGGCTGCTCGCTTACCTGCGCGGGCCCATCGTGGTCTCGGGATGGATCACCTCGATCGCCGGGACGGACCCGCACATGATCATGTTTCTCCTGGTGGCGCTCTTCACCATCGTGGGCGATTTCATCGAGCCGATTCCCGCCATCATCATCTTCATGCCGATCGTCAACGCGCTCACCGATCAGGCGAGCATCAACTCGGTGCACATGGGCGTGGTGCTGATCGCGACGCTTGCCTTCGGATTGATCACCCCGCCTTATGGTCTGGCACTCCTCATGGCGTCCAAGTTCGTCGGTACGCGCTTCTCGGCGGCCCTCAAGGCGTCGCTGCCCATTTACGTCGTGTTCTTCGTGACCATCGCGTTCGCCATCTTCTTCCCGCGCGTCGTCCTGTGGCTGCCGAAGCAGGTCATTCCGGAATCGGTCGGCTGCTTCAAGTCGCCGGCGGGGGCGGGCTACATCTGTCCGCCTTGAGCGTTGGCGCTCGGGTGCGAGCGCGGACAGGGGAGGAACCATGGGCTCATTGGCTCAAGCGCTCGACTTCGACGTCGTCGTGGTCGGCTGCGGCATTTCGGGCCTGGCCGCGGCCGCGTCGGCCTTGCAAAGCGGCGCGAGCGTCGCCGTGCTCGAGCGCGCGCCGCGCGAGGAGCGGGGCGGCAATACGCGTTGGACGGAGGCGATGCTGCGCATGAAGAGCGAGCATGCCGTCGCCGACGATTTCGAGAGCCATTTCGCGGAGAACGCCGGCCATTACCTCGACCCGGCGCTGGTGAACGAGGCGGCCGGCGACTACGCGAGCTGGTCCTCCATCGTCAAGGTTCTCGGCTTCACCGATCCCGAGGTCATCGCGACCTTCGCGGAACGCGCCGGGCCGACGCTGCAATGGCTCAAGGGCTTCGGGCTACGCTTCGATTTCCTGCCGGGGTATTTCATCACCACCTGCACGACGCGCATGGCGCCGGTGGGCGGGGGGTTGGCGCTGGTCGAGACCTTGGGCGACTGGGTGGAGAAGGAAGGTGCCAGGCTCTTCTACCGAATGACGGCGCAGCGGCTCCTAAGGGATGCCTCGGGCGCCGTGATCGGGCTCGGCGCGGTCGGGCCCGGCAACGCGGCCTCTGAGTTCCGGGCGCCCGCGATCGTGCTCGCGAGCGGCGGCTTCGAGGGCAACCCCGAGATGCTCGTGCGCTATCTCGGCCCGCGCGCGCGCTATCTTCGGCCGGTGGCGCGCGGGGGCTACTACAACAAGGGCGAGGGCATCCGCATGGCGCTCGATGTCGGGGCAGCGCCGTGCGGCGATTTCGGCAGCATCCACGCCGAGCCGCTCGACCCTCGCTCGGGTGTCGCCGAGCCGATCGTGCTCGTGTTCAATTACGGCATCCTCGTCAACAAGCGGGGCGAGCGTTTCGTGAACGAGGCGCCGGCGACGGTCGATGCCACATACGAGGCCATCACGCGCCTCATCAACGAGCAACCCGAAGGCATCGCCTATGCCATCCTCGACGGCAAGATCGACGAGGTGCCGGGGTGGCGGCGCTCGGTGCGCTCGGACCAGCCCCCGCTCGCTGCGGCGACTCTCGGCGAGCTCGCGCAAAAGATCGGCGTCGGCAGAGACGCGCTCGCGGCCACGGTCGCGGCCTATAACGCGGCCTGCCCCGCAGGCGACGCCTTCAAGCCGCTCGCACTCGACGGCCTGGCGACGAGGCGGGGCTTTACGCCACAGAAGTCGAACTGGTCGCGCCCTCTCGACCGCCCGCCCTACATGGCCTATCCGATCATCTGCGGCAATTGCTTCACCTTCGGCGGCGTCAAGGTGAATGCCAGGAGCCAAGTGCTCAATGCCGACGGCGAGGTCATCCCGGGTCTCTATGCGGCGGGCGAGGTGATCGGGCTCTATTACGGCACCTACACCGGCGCCACCTCGGTGCTGCGCGGTGCGGTGTTCGGCCGCATCGCGGGCCTCGATGCGGCGGCGCGGGCGCGCGCGGCAAGGAGTGGCGCCTCGACGCCCGCCTGAGACGTCCACTCCGAGGCTGCGCTCACGCGCTCGGCAGCTCGCCGTCGGCGCGCAGGAGCGTGATCGCCTTGGCGAGGGCGGCCGTGGTCGCCGCGAGTTCGGCCTCGCCGTGGGTTGCCGAGATCAGGCCGCCGGGTCGGCCGTTGAGATCGACGCCGCCGAGCAGCATGGCGATCCGCAGCTTCTGGGCGAGCTCCGGCGGGTTGCGCACGAGCTCGAGCGGGTCGCGCGCGAGGGGATCGAATCCGTGCGGCGAGAGCGCCTCCCGCTTCGGGTTGAGGAAAAAGTAGAAGCCGCTGAAGCTGCCGAAGACGGCCCAGGGCACGCGCTCGGCCTCGAGCACGTCATTGAGGCGCCGGCGCAGCTCGGCGCCGTAGGCATTGGCCCGCGCGCAAGCATCGCTTTCGGCGACGATGCGCAGCGTCTCGATGCCGGCTGCGGCCGAGACCGGGTTGGCGTTGTAGGTGCCTTGGTGGGCGATCTTCTCGCGCCCTTTCGCCTTGGCGACGTCGAAGTCGAGATCGTCGAGGATGTCCTTGCGCCCGGCCACGGCCCCGCCGGGCATGCCGCCGGCGAGGATCTTGGCAAACGTCGCCAGATCCGGGGTGACGCCGAAACGGGCCTGGGCGCCGCCCGGCGCCACGCGGAAGCCGGTCACCACCTCATCGAAGATGAGGAGCGCGCCCGACGCCAAGCTCGCCTCGCGCAGCGCCTCCAGCGTCCCGGGCCTGAGCGGCGCATTGCCGAAGCTCGCACCCGTGGGCTCGAGGATGACGGCCGCGATGTCGCGCTCGGAGACGAGGGCGGCGCGCATGGCCTCGGGGTCGTCGGCGCGCAAGAGGACGACGTTCTCCGCGATCTCCTTCAACACGCCCGTGGTCGGCGTGCCGTCGAAATGGGCGGTGTAGCCCGCGCTCATGTGGTCGTGCCAGCCGTGGAAATGACCCATGAGGCGGGCGATCTTGTGCCGGCCGGTCGAGGCGCGCGCGAGCCTCAAGGCCATGAGCGTCGCCTCGGTCCCCGAGGAGGTGAAGCGCAGGCGCTCGGCGCAAGGGACCAGGCGCTTGACCGCCTCGGCCCAGCGCACTTCGAGGGGATGGTTGGCGCCGAAGTGCGTGCCGCGCTCGAGGGCTGCGTGCACCGCTTCAGTCACTTGTGGATGATTGTGGCCCAGGAGAAGGGCGCCATGGCCGCCGAAATAATCGACATATTCATTGCCGTCCACGTCCCATTTGCGCGGGCCCTTGGCGTGGTCGACATAGATGCCGTAGGGCGAGAGGTTGCGCGCGTCGTGGGTGATGCCGCTCGGAAAGCAGCCGCGCGCCTCCTCGGCAAGCTGCGCCGAGCCGGGCGTGCGCTCGCGGTAAGCGGCAACGATCTTGGAATTGGTCAAGCCGGCGTCGGGCATGGAGGCGGCTCCTCGAAAAAAGCGGACGTGCCTCGCGATCCCAGACGATCGCGTTGGCCTTGTCTGGGGTGAGACGCAGGGGGATCAGCCGGGCGGCTCTAATCTACAAAATTATCAGGCTTTATAACCTGGTTCTAGCGATTTGACTTGCCCATGGGCGCCACGAAGCTCCTTAGCCTCCTCGGCAAGTTTTCCGGCCGCGGGCTCCCATAGAGGAGAGAGAGCATCGAGCTGCGCACGCTTGCGATCTGCCGCGCGGACGCTTGAGCCGCGGGAGGGAGACGCGCGCTCGGGCAGTTCGCCGGCCGGACAACAACAACAATCAATGCTCGTATCCGCGGAAACTTTGCATCATGGCTCTCATTCTTCGTCCCGCCAAGCGCTGGTTTCAGCCATACCAGCAATTGACTACACTCATCAGGCTGGGTGCGCGAGTGTTGAGCGGGCGCGGCGCACACGCGCCACTCGTATATCGCCCTCATGCATCCGAGCTTGCGCCAGATCGTAATCAAGCTGCATTCCGAGCCAGGTTTCGGGCGAGCTGCCGAAGGCCTTGGAGAGGCGAATAGCCATCTCCGGCGAAATCCCGCTCTTGCCGTTGACGACGTTGTTCAATGCCTGGCGGGTAACGCCGAGGACCTTGGCCGCTTCCGTCACGGACAGCCCGAGCGGCTCCAAGCAATCGAGCCGCACAGACAGTCCCGGGTGCGGAGGATTCTTCATCGGCATGGTCTTTTCTCCTTGTCTCTAGTGTCCTGATCGGGAAATTTGCGACATTCGGAATACGCTGGTCATTGCGAGGTGCCCGAAGGGCACCGAAGCAATCCAGAGATTTCTTGGCTCCAAGCGCCCTGGGTTGCTTCG
>DASPPM010000354.1:0-2050 GCA_035625535.1 Alphaproteobacteria bacterium | reverse complement strand
AAATCCCACGCGATTCCAGGCTTTCGCCTGGGCTGGGTCATCGGGCCCGAGCCGCTCTCGCGCCATCTCTTCAACGTTCTCCTCTCGGCACTCTACGGCGGCCCGCCCTTCATCCAGGACGGCGCGCTCGTGGCCTTGACGCACGAGCTCCCCGAGGTCGCGGCGATGCGCGAGGATTATCGCCGCCGCGGAATGCGGCTCTCCGCCATCCTGGCCGAGGCGCCCAAGTGCCGCGTGACACCGCCCGAAGGTGGGATGTTCGTCCTCCTCGACGTGCGCGCAACCGGCCTCGCGTCCGACGAATTCGCGCGCCTGCTCCTCAAGGAGGAGGGGGTGGCGGTGCTGGCCTGCGACGGCTTCGGGCCGAGCGGGGTGGGCCAGCTCCGCGTCTCCCTCACGCTCGAGGACGCCCGCCTCGAGGAGGCGGGACAGCGCATCGTGCGCTTCGCGGAACGGCTCGCCCGACCCACGGCGCGGCGCGCCTAGCTGCCGCGCACGCCCGCACAAAGGGAGACGTTCAGATCATGACGACCCGCGAGCAAGCGATCGAGGCGGCCGCGCGTTGGTTCGACGAAGGCCATTTCCTCGCCGAGCTCCGCCGCCGCGTGGCACACCGCACCGAGAGCCAGGAGGAGGGCCGCCTGCCGCAGCTCACGGCCTATTTGAGCGAGGAGATCGGCCCGACGCTCGAGCGCCTCGGCTTCAGCTGGAGGCTCGTCGACAATCCCGTGAGCGGCTTCGGGCCGATCCTCATCGGCGAGCGCCGCGAGGACGCGCATCTGCCGACCGTGCTCAGCTACGGCCATGGCGACGTCATCCGCGGCTACGAGGAGCAATGGCGCCAAGGGCTCTCGCCGTGGGACATCGTGGTCGAGGGCGAGCGCTGGTACGGGCGCGGCACCGCCGACAACAAGGGCCAGCACTCGATCAACCTCGCTGCCCTCGCGCGCGTGCTCGAGGCGCGCGGCCGGCTCGGCTTCAACTTGAAGCTCATCCTCGAGACCGGCGAGGAGACCGGCTCGCCGGGCCTGCACGCGGTGTGCGAGCGCTACCGCGACGAGCTCAAGGCCGACGTCTTCATCGCTTCCGACGGGCCGCGCCTGCGCGCCGCTCAGCCGACCCTCTTCCTGGGCGCGCGCGGCGCCTTCAACTTCGACCTCACCGTCGAGCTGCGCGAGGGCGGGCACCATTCGGGCAATTGGGGCGGGCTTCTCGCCAACCCCGGCACCATTCTCGCGGCCGCCATTGCCAGCATGGTCGACGGCCGCGGCCGCATCCTGGTCGAGCGCCTGCGCCCCCCAGCCATTCCCAACTCGGTCCGGAAGGCGCTCGCGGGAATCGAGCCGGGCGAGCCGGGAGGCCCCGAGATCGATCGCGGCTGGGGCGAGCCCTCGCTCACGCCGGCCGAGCGCGTCTTCGCTTGGAACAGCCTCGAGGTGCTCGCCTTCCGCACCGGCAATCCGGAGCGCCCGGCGAACGCCATCCCGCCCACGGCCTCCGCCCATATGCAGCTCCGCTTCGTCGTGGGCAGCGACTGGCGCAACTTCATCGCCATCATCCGCGCGCACCTCGATCGCCACGGCTTCGCCATGGTCGCGGCCAAGCCGGCGCGCATGGAGATGATGGCGGCGACCCGGCTCGACCCCGACGACCCCTGGGTAGAATGGGCGGTGAGGTCGATCGAGCGCACCACCGGGCACAGGCCCGTGGTGCTGCCCAATCTCGGCGGCTCGCTGCCCAACGACTGCTTCGCCGAAGTGCTCGGCCTCCCCACCGTGTGGGTGCCGCACTCCTACCCCGCCTGCTCGCAGCACGCGCCGGACGAGCACCTCCTCGCCCCGGTCGCGCGCGAGGGCCTGCTCATGATGACGGGCCTCTTCTGGGACCTAGGCGAGAGCGGCGGGCCGAAGCGGGGGTAGGGGAAAAGGCGCGGCCAGCCCCGGCGGAGCGTCAAAGGCTGGGCCAGCGGGCGGGCATTGTCTCGCGCAAGGCCCTGGCAAAGGTGCCCGCTCGCCCGTGTAAAGCCGGGCTGAGCACGCTCGTCAGGGTC
>DASPPM010000353.1:0-2083 GCA_035625535.1 Alphaproteobacteria bacterium | reverse complement strand
CTCTCGGTGCACGGCTCGCACAGGGTGGCGACCGAGCGCACGCTCTTCGCCATGCCCGAGACCGGCATCGGACTTTTCCCCGACGTGGGCGCCAGCTACTTCCTGCCGCGGCTTCCGGGGGCGCTCGGCACGTACCTCGGGCTCACGGGCGCGCGCCTCAAGACGGCCGACTGTCTCTACGCCGGGATCGCGACGCACTATGTGCCGGGTGCGAAGCTGCCCGCCTTGGTCGAGGCGCTCGCGGCGGCGGATTTGCGCCGAGGCAAGGCCGCGGTCGACGCGCTTTTGGCAAGCTTCGCCCAGGATGCGGGACCGGCGGCGCTTGCCGAGCGGCGTGGCGCCATCGATCGCTGCTTCGCCGGCGATTCCGTAGAGGCCATCGTCGCCGCGTTGGAGCGGGAAGGGAGCGCTTTCGCCAGGGAGACGCTCTCCGTGCTCGCGAGCAAATCGCCGACCTCGCTCAAGCTCACCCACGCTGCACTCCGCCGCGGCAAGGCGCTCGACTTCGAGGCCGTCATGATCATGGAGTACCGCATCTGCCAATATTGCATGGACGGCCACGACTTCTTCGAGGGCGTGCGCGCGGTGATCATCGAGAAGCACGGGGCGCCAAAATGGGCGCCGCCTACGCTTGCCGCCGTGAGTGCTGAGGAGATCGAGCGCGCTTTCGCGCCCCGCGCCGATGATCTCGTGTTCGATTGAAGAGGCTTTCACCCCGAAAAGATGGGAGGAAATCCATGAGCAAGATCGGCTTCATCGGCCTCGGCAACATGGGCGGCCCCATGTTGCGCAACCTCGCCAAGGCGGGCCACGCGCTCAAGGCCTATGACATCGTACCCAAGCTCGCGGCGGCCGCGCGCGAGGCGGGTGCCGAGGCGACGGCTTCCGCGGCGGAGGCCGCGCGCGGGGTGGATGCGGTGGTCACCATGCTGCCCGCCGGCGAGCACGTGCGCAGCGTCTATCTCGGCGAGGCTGGCATCATCGCGGCGGTCGCGGCGCGTACGCTTCTCATCGATTGCTCGACGATCGATGTCGAGAGCGCGCGCGCCGTGAGTGCCGCGGCCGCGGCCAAGGGTCTCGACATGGTCGACGCACCCGTCTCGGGCGGCACCGCGGGAGCGGCCGCGGGCACGCTCACCTTCATGGTCGGCGGCAGCGAGGAGGCGTTCCGGCGCGCGGAGCCGATCCTCGCGAAGATGGGCAAGGCGATCGTCCACGCGGGCCCGCCCGGGAACGGCCAGGCCGCCAAGATCTGCAACAACATGATGCTGGGCGCCCAGATGATCGCGGTCGCGGAGGGCTTCGCGCTCGCGGAGAAGCTCGGCCTCTCAGCCGCAAAGCTGTTCGAGATCAGCTCCAAGTCCTCGGGGCAGTGCTGGGCGATCACGAGCTACTGTCCCGAGCCGGGCCTGGTGCCCTCGGCACCCTCCAACCGCGGCTTCCAGCCGGGCTTCACGGTCGCCATGATGCTCAAGGACTTGCGCCTCGCCCAGCAGGCGGCTGCAGCTGCGGGTGCGGCGACGCCGCTCGGCGCCGAGGCTGCAGCGCTCTATGCGCTCTTCAGCAACAAGGGCCACGCGGCCCTCGACTTCTCCGCCATCATCCAGATGGTGAAGGGCAAGCTTTAGGTGCAATCGACAGACCTCCTCAGCTTTGTCATTCCGGAGAAGCAAATCCTTGGACAACAAGGATTTGCGCGATCCGGACTCCATGGGCCGGCGTGCGCGGGCCCAACCGTGGATTCCGGATAGCAAGGCTCGCGACCGGGCAAAGCTCGGCTTTTCCCGGGCTCGCCTAAGCTTCCGGAATGACGGCGGACTGAATGCCGATTGGCTCAGGCGCCGAAGAGCTCGGCACCCTCCGGGACATGCGCCTTCATGGCGGTGCGCAGCTTGACGAGCGCCTGGCGCTCGATCTGCCGGATGCGCTCCTTGGTGACGCCGAAAGCCTCGCCGATCTCGGCGAGCGTGGTCTTGTCCTCGCCGAGGAAACGGCTCTCGATCACGCGCCGCTCGCGCTCGGAAAGCGTCTCCATCGCCTCGTTCAACCAGGCGAGGTGGGTCTTGCGGTCGCGCCGGCCGGT
>DASPPM010000352.1:0-3915 GCA_035625535.1 Alphaproteobacteria bacterium | reverse complement strand
GAGCCGAGCATCGTCGAAGGCAACCGCGAGACGCGGCTCGACGCCTACCGTGCCGTGCGCGACCAGCTCATTAAGCGCATCGAGAAGCGCTTTCCGCCGCCCTTGCGGCCGGAGGTCTAGCGTAGTGCCTGCGGCTTGCGGCAGAGAGCCGCGCATCCGAGCAAATCCGCTTGACCGCAGGTGGCCTTGGTCTCATGTTCCCCTTCGCCAAAGCCGACACTGGTGAGGGGAATGCCGAAGGAAGACTTGATCGAGGTTTCGGGGACGGTCACCGAGCTGCTGCCGAATGCCATGTTCCGCGTGAAGCTCGACAACGAACACGAGATACTTGCCCACACCTCGGGCAAGATGCGCAAGAATCGCATCCGCGTGCTGGCCGGAGACCGCGTGAACGTCGAGATGACGCCTTACGACCTCAGCAAGGGGCGCATTACCTTTCGCTTCAAGTAACCGGCGCACGGGCGCGCCATTCGGGTGGAGACGATCGGGCGGTGCCGCGCTTGATCTTGGCCTCGGCGTCGCCGCGACGCCTGGAGCTCTTGCGCCAGATCGGCATCACGCCCGATCGGGTCGAGCCCTCCTTCGCGGACGAGAGCGTGCGTGCGCGCGAGTTGCCCCGGGCCCATGCCGCGCGCCTGGCGGACGCCAAAGCGCGCGCGGTCGCGCGCGGCTTCCCCCAAGACTTCGTGCTCGCGGCCGACACGGTGGTGGCCTGCGGGCGGCGCATCCTGCCGAAGGCGCTCGACGAGGCGACGGCGCGCCTCTGCCTCGAGCGGCTCTCCGGGCGGCGGCACCGGGTGATCGGCGCGGTCGCGCTGATCGCACCCGGCGGGCGCGCGGACACGCGGCTCGCCACCACCATCGTCGCCTTCAAGCGCCTCGAGCGGCAGGAGATCGCCGCCTATCTCGCCTCGGGCGAGTGGCACGACAAGGCCGGCGGCTACGCGATCCAGGGCCGCGCCGCCGCTTTCGTGCGGCATCTGAGCGGTTCATACTCGAACGTCGTCGGCCTGCCGCTTTACGAAACGGCGGCTCTCTTGCGGGGCTTCGGCTACCTGTGAGCACTACTTACGAGATCGACGAGATCCTCATCGGTGTCTCCCCGGGGGAGACGCGGGCCGCCCTTTTGGCCGAGGGACGGCTGATCGAGCTCGTGCTTGCGCGCGAGGCCGGGGCGAGCCTCGTCGGCAGCATTTATCTCGGCCGCGTCGGCAAGCCGGCGCCGGGCACGGATGCGAGCTTCATCGAGCTCGGCGAGGCGCGCGCGGGCTTCCTCGCCCGCGGCGATGCGAAGGGCGTGCTCGATGCGCGCGGCGAGCGGCACGCCCGCGCGCCGAGCGAGGGCGAGGCAGTGCTGGTGCAGGTCACCCAGGACGCCTTCGGCCGCAAGGGACCTCGCGTGGCGGCGACGTTGGCGCTGCCCGGACATTGGCTCGTTTTCTCGCCGTCGCGATCCGGGCTTGCGATCTCGCACAGGATCGCGAGTGCCGAGACGCGCGCGCGCCTCGAGGCTCAATTGGCGCCGCATCTCGCCGAGGGCGAAGGCGCCGTCGTGCGCACCGCGGGCGGGACCGCGGATGGCGCGGTACTCCTCGACGAGCTCGTCCGCTTGCGCGGGCTCTGGCAGAAGATTCTAGCGGACGCGGCGCGCGCTCGGGCGCCGGCCTTGCTCCATGCCGACGCCGACGCGATCGAGCGCGTCTTGCGCGATCATGGCGGCCCCTCGCTGCGCCGCGTCTCTTGCGACCGGCGCGAGGTGGTGACGCGCGCCGAGGACATCCTCGCGCGGCAAAAGAGGGCCGGCCGCGTCGAGGTGGCGCTGCATCAGGGACCGGAGCCGCTCTTCGCGCGTCACGAGATCGACGAGCAGATCGCGGAGGCGCTCGAGCCGGTCGCGCCCTTGCCGTCCGGCGGCAGCCTCGTCATCGGCACGCTCGAGGCGCTCAGCGCGATCGACGTGAACACGGCGCGGCAGACGGGCATGAGGCGCTTCGAGGAGGCCGCACTCGCGGTCAATCTCGAGGCGGCGGCGGAGATCGCGCGCCAGGTGCGCCTGCGCAACCTCGCGGGCCTCATCGTCATCGATTTCCTGCACATGGAGCAGGCGAGCCAGCGCGCGCGCGTGACGGACGCGCTCAGAAGCACTTTCGCGGGCGATCCCGCCGGCGTGCAGCTCGTCGGCTTCACCTCGCTCGGCCTCTTCGAAATGACGCGGAGGCGCGTGCGCGAATCCTTGAGCGACGCGTTGACCGAGTCCTGCGAGGCCTGCCGCGGCAAGGGCCGGGTCGCGAGCGCCGCCACGGTCGCCTACGAGGTGCTGCGCGCGGTCGAGCGCAGGGCGCGCGCGGCACCCGCAGCACGCCTCGGCGTGGTCGCGGCAGCACCCGTGATCGCGGCGTTGGAGGGGGAGGCGAGACCGGCACGCGAGCGCCTCGAGCGCGAGCTCGCGGCCGCGCTCTCCTTGCGCGTGGGTCCCTCCCACCGCTGCGACGAGTTCGATATCGTGAGCGCCCCGAGTGCTGCCGGGTGAGGCGGAGGGTGGCGGAGATCACCAAGCTCAAGCCGGG
Source organism: Alphaproteobacteria bacterium (assembly GCA_035625535.1). GTDB lineage: Bacteria > Pseudomonadota > Alphaproteobacteria > JACZXZ01 > JACZXZ01 > DASPPM01. The sequence continues at coordinate 1,348 of DASPPM010000352.1, read as the reverse complement.
ACGCAAGGGGAGGCTCTGTCCCATCTGCGGCAGGGCGGCCGACCAGTGCTACCGCCCCTTCTGCTCCAAGCGTTGCGCCGACATCGATCTCGCGCGCTGGCTCGGCGGCGACTATCGCATCCCAACGGAGGAGAAGCCCGAGGAGGTGGTTCCAAGCGAGCAAGCGCCCGAGGAGAAATAGGCACGAAAGCGCCCGCCGCGGCCCGTCCCAAGCAGCCTCGCGTGCCGCTCCCAGGGGCGTCTGGACAGGTCTCAGCGAAGCCTCTATAAGCGGCCTTCGCCGGCCTTTGACCGCGGCATGCCCAGGTAGCTCAGTTGGTAGAGCAGCGGACTGAAAATCCGCGTGTCGGTGGTTCAAATCCGCCCCTGGGCACCATTCCATGATTATCATAATAATATTAATTAGCTACATAGGTTTCTCTTGGACATCGAAGGGGCCGGGGCGGGTCAATCTGAAGAGGACGGCCGTTGGCTTCGCTTCGGGGCAAGCATCGTCGCCTCAGCCGCGACCGCGCGCTTGACAAATATCTGTACGGCGCTGTACGGTTAGTTCGGAGGTGCCGAATGAGCGCAACACGGCGCAAGGGTGCTGAGGAGGCCCGCAATCAGCTTCCGGAGCTTCTTGAAGCGGCTGAAAAGGGCCAATCAACGATCATTACCAGACATGGCCGGCCCGTCGCGGCGCTGATGCCCATTGAGGCGTACGGCACTGCGCTTCGCCAGCGGCCGCTGCTTCCTCTCGAAGGGTCCGGCCGCGGCCTGTGGGGGAAGGACAGCGTCCGCACGCTCCGCAAGTTGCGCGACGAATGGAGCCGTTAGCGTTCGAAGATCTGCCGGACCAAGCCTTGCTCCTCATGGACTCGGCGCCGATCATTTACGTCCTGGAAGGTCATCCCAAGTTCGGGCCGCGTTTCAAGCCGCTCTTCGAGGCGCATGCGGCCGGGCGTCTGCGCTTTGCCGTTACCACCATTACCATCGTCGAGGTCCTGAGCGGTCCGTTACGCGCGGCCAACGAGGCGCTTGCGCGGCGCTACCGTGCCGTCCTCGAATCATGGCAGCCCGTTGAACTCGATGTCGACATTGCGGAAAGTGCCGCCCGATTACGGGCTTCTCTACGCCTCGGGCTGGCGGACGCTGTTCAGGCAGCGAGCGCGCTGGCGATCAATGCTGCCGCTCTCGTGACGCATGATCGCGATTTCTCGCGCGTGCAGTCGCTGCGCGTGATTTCCTAAGGGAGAGCGGTCGCGGCCCGTGCGTGCGCGCATGTCCGGTGACTTAGGCGCATTTGGTGCAACGAACGAATACGCGCAGAGCGACGCTGCGTAACTGCCGAGCATCCACCTCGGCG
>DASPPM010000351.1:0-5609 GCA_035625535.1 Alphaproteobacteria bacterium | reverse complement strand
TGGAGCACCACGACGCGCTTGCCGCTCGCCGCCGTAAACACGCCGACGCCGCGGCCGGGCGTGTTGAGCGGGAAGTTGTGGGGGCGCAGAAGCTTTGTGTCGCGCTGGATATAGGCGAGCGTCTCGCGCTGGTCCCAGACGTGGTTGCCGGTGGTGATGGCATCCACCCCCGCCGCATAGAGCTCACGGCAGATATCGGCGGTGATGCCGAAGCCGCCGGCCGCGTTCTCGCCGTTGACCACGACGAAGTCGAGCGCGAGCGCCTTGCGCAACGCAGGCACATATCTCGTCACCGCCTTGCGGCCGGAGCGGCCGACCACATCGCCGCACATGAGGAGCTTCACAGCACGTCGCCCGTCTTCCTGATCCTGCGCTCGAGAGCGCCGGAGAAGGGCTCGGCACCCTCCTCGGTCACCAGCCAGTCGAGGCGCTCGTCGTGGCCGTCGTGCGGCAGGCGCTCGATCCTCTGCGCGGCATAGCCGACGCCGATCGCGAGCACCTCTTGGCGGGCCCTGAGCGCCCGTAGCGTCAAATCATAGTAGCCGCCGCCGTAGCCGATGCGATAGCCCTCGCGATCGCAGGCAAGGAGCGGGACGAGCAGCACGTCAGGGACCACTTCGGCTGCGCTGGCCGGGGGCTCGCGCAGCCCGAAGGGCTTCTCCTCGAGCGCGGCACCCGGCTGCCAGCGACGGAAGAGGAGCGGCCTGCCGCGCGCCACCACCACGGGGAGGCCGATCGCATGTCCGCTTTGGTGGAGCTTGGCCATGAGCGGACGGATGTCGAGCTCGCTGCGTGCGGGCCAATAGCCGGAGACGGCGGCACCGCTCGCGAGCCGAAACGTCGCGGCGAAATGCGCCGTGACCCGGGCCGGGGCCGTGGCCGCAAGCGCTCTATGGGCGGTCTCCCGGCGCAGCACCGCCGCCTGCCGCGCCGCCTGCTTCGCTTCGAGGAGGGTCATCGAGCTTCCTTGGAGGGGCCGCGGGGGAAGAGCGAACGGAGCCGCCTCGGCCGTTGGCCGCAACTTGTCCTCTGTGGCCTGCTCACGCAGGTGGGCGCCATATGCCGTGACCAGGGTCACGGTAGGGACAGCTCCCTCACTTAAGACATTGGCCCCAGGGCACTAAGTGGCCTGACGCACCGCGCAGCTCCGCTCCAGGGGAATCTAGGCGGCTTCAAGGCCGGCCGCAATCGCCTCGAGGCGCGCGGCAAGGGCATCGATGCCTTGCGCGATCGTCGCCTCGGCCTCGGGCGAGAGCCCTTGCGGCTTGCTCCGCTCGCTTTGCAGGTCCTTGTACGCGTCCGAGAGCTCGTCCGCGATCAGGAGGCACACCATGACGAGAAGCCGCGTGTCGCCGATCTGGCCCATGGCCGCGGTGAGCTCGCTCATGCGCTTGTCGACGTAGGCGGCAAGCTTGGCGAGATGCTCCTCCTGGCCGTCGTCGCACGCGATCTGGTAGCCGCGGCCGTTGATGGTGACGGTGACCTGGGCCATGCGCGCCGCCTCAAGCCTCGATCGCGGCCTTGAGCCGCCCGATCGCCGAGTCGAGCTGCGTCGAGAGCGCGCTGCCGAGCTCGCGCAGGTCTTTGCCCTCGGCGCGCGCCTTCTCGAGTGCTAGGGCGAGCTCGGCGCGCTCGGCAAGCCGCGCATGGCTTCTTTGCGCGACGCGCTCCAGGCGGGCCACCGCAAGTTCCAATCGCCGCCGCGCCTGATCGAGCCGTGACATGTGAATTCCGCGAAATTCCGCGCTGCGAGAAGAAGTTAGCACTTCGCTCCGGGTCCCTGAGCATACGCCGCGCTTACGCCGAGCGTCAATCGCCGGACGCCGTCCGCGCGCGACTTGGCGGCACTTTGCCGAGAGAAGCGGGTTGACGGCAGGGGGCGGGAACGGCATGTTCGCTTCGCACTCGGGCCGCGCAATGCCGCCCCATCGCGTGACACCTCCGGCCGAGATGACTGGCTCCAGGATGATGGACGACACCGCCGCGCTTCATCCTTCCCATGCGCGCCACAGCGACATGGCCAACGCCATCCGCGCGCTCGCCATGGATGCGGTCGAGAAGGCGAAGTCGGGCCATCCGGGGATGCCGATGGGAATGGCGGATGCGGCGACGGTGCTGTTCTCGAGCTTCCTCAAGTTCGATCCCGCGCACCCCGATTGGCCGGATCGCGATCGCTTCGTGCTCTCCGCCGGGCACGGCTCGATGCTGCTCTATGCGCTCTTGCATCTCACCGGCTACGCCGACATGACGATGGAGGAGCTCAAGAACTTCCGCCAGCTCGGCAGCCGCACCGCGGGCCATCCCGAGTACGGCCTCGCAGGCGGGATCGAGACGACGACGGGCCCGCTCGGCCAGGGCCTGGCGAACGCCGTCGGCATGGCGCTCGCGGAGCGCATCCTCAATGCCCGCTTCGGCGACGAGGTCGTCGACCATTACACCTACGCGATCACGGGCGACGGCTGCCTCATGGAGGGGATCAGCCACGAGGCGATCTCGCTTGCCGGCCATCTCCAGCTCGGCAAGCTCATCGTGCTGTGGGACGACAACCGCGTCTCGATCGACGGCCCGACCGAGCTTGCGGTCTCCGACGACGAGCTCACGCGTTTCCGCGCCTGCGGCTGGGACGTCGATTCAGTGGATGGCCATCAGCCGGGCGAGATCTACGGCGCGCTCGCGCGGGCGCGCACGACCAAGACGCCGTCCTTCATCGCCTGCCGCACGACGATCGCGCTGGGGGCGCCGACCAAGGCCGGCACTGCCGCGGCCCACGGCGCGCCGCTCGGGGCCAAGGAGATCGAGGGCGCGCGCTTGGCGCTCGGCTGGCACGCCCCGCCCTTCGAGATCCCGGCGGATGTGGCCGCCGAGTGGCGGGCGGTGGGCCAACGGGGTGCCGCTCCCTACCGGAACTGGCTCGCCTCCGTCGCCAAGCTCGAGGCCAAGACGCGCGCGGAATTCGAGCGCGTGAGTGCGGGACGCCTGCCCGAAGGCTGGCAGGAGGCGGTCCTCGCCGCCAAGCGCGCGTTCGTCGAGAAAAAGACGAAAATCGCCACGCGGCAGGCCTCCAAGCTCGTCCTCGACCATCTCGCTCCGGCCATCCCGGAGCTCATCGGCGGCTCGGCCGATTTGAGCGGCTCCAATCTGACGCAGGCCGAGCACATGGCAGTGATCGGCCCGCGCAATTTTGCCGGCCGCTATATCCATTACGGCGTGCGCGAGCACGCCATGGCGGCGGCCATGAGCGGCATGGCGCTCCACAAAGGCATCATCCCCTACGGCGGCAGCTTTCTCATCTTCACCGACTACTGCCGGCCGGCGATCAGGCTCGCCGCCATGATGCGTCAGCGGGTCATCTTCGTGATGACCCACGATTCGATCGGCCTCGGCGAGGATGGCCCGACCCACCAGCCGGTCGAGCAGCTCGCGAGCCTGCGCGCGATCCCCGGCCTGCGCCTTTTCCGTCCGGCGGACGGGGTCGAGACCGCCGAATGCTGGGCCTTGGCCCTCCTCTCACAGCACGCACCCTCCGTGCTCTCGCTCACGCGCCAGGCCGTCGCCCCGGCGCGGCTCGCGGCGAGTGCGGAAAATCTCTCGGCGCGCGGCGCCTATGTGCTGGCGCCGGCGGAGGGCACGCGGCGCGTGACGCTGATCGCGAGCGGCTCGGAGGTCGAAGTGGCGCTGGCCGCGCAGCGGGCACTCGCGGCGGACGGCATGGGCGCCGCCGTCGTCTCCATGCCGTGCTGGGAGCTTTTCGATGAGGCGCCCGCGGCCTACCGCGAGGAGGTGCTCGGCCGCGGCAGCTTGAGGATCGGGATCGAGGCGGGCATCGGCTGGGGCTGGGAGCGGCATCTCGGCCCGGAGGGCATCTTCATCGGTATGCGCGGCTTCGGCGCCTCGGCACCCTATGCGGCCCTCTACAAGCATTTCGGCATCACCGCCGAGGCGGTTGTCGCCGCCGCCAAGGCGCGGCTATGAACTAGGGACGTCATTGCGAGCCGAAGGCGAAGCAATCCAGCTCCCTCCACGCATTCCTGGGTTGCTTCGTCGGCTTCGCCTCCTCGCAACGACGAACTGGGGATTCGACCCAAGGAGGGAAACCCAATGGCTGTTCGTATTGCGATCAACGGCTTCGGCCGCATCGGCCGTCACGTGCTGCGCGCCGCCTACGAGGCGGGCCGCAAGGACTTGAAGTTCGTGGCGATCAACGACCTGGGCTCGGTCGAGATGAACGCCCACATGCTCAAGCACGATTCGGTGCACGGACCCTTCCCGGGCAAGATCAAGGTCTCCAAGGGCGGCATCGACCTCGGCCAGGGTGCGATCAAGGTACTGGCCGAGCGCGATCCGACCAAGCTGCCGTGGCAGGCGCTCGAGATCGACATCGTGCTCGAGTGCACCGGCATCTTCAACAGCAAGGAGGCGGCGGAGAAGCATCTCGCGGCAGGCGCCAAGCGGGTGCTGATCTCGGCCCCCGCGAGCGGCGCCGATCTCACCGTCGTCTACGGCGTGAATGAGGACAAGCTCGAGAGCAAGCACTGCGTCGTCTCCAACGCCTCCTGCACGACCAACTGCCTGGCCCCTGTGGCCTATGTGCTGCACAACGCCTTCGGCATCGAGCACGGCTACATGACGACGGTCCACGCCTACACGGGCGACCAGCGCCTGGTCGATACGCTGCACAAGGACGCGCGCCGCGCGCGCGCCGCGGCCCTCTCCATGATCCCCACCACCACAGGGGCTGCGCGCGCGGTCGGCCTCGTGCTGCCCGAGCTCAAGGGCAAGCTCGACGGCACCGCCATCCGCGTGCCGACCCCCAACGTCTCGATGATCGACTTCAAGTTCGTGCCGCGCAAGCCGGCCACCGTCGAGGCGATCAACCAGGCCGTCGTCGCGGCGTCCAAGAGCAACCGCTTGAAGGGCATCCTCGAGACCACCCGAGAGGAGCTCGTCTCGAGCGATTTCAACCACAACCCCGCGAGCGCCACCTTCGATCTCACCCAGACCCAGGTCGTCGACGGCAAGCTCGCGCGCGTGCTCGCGTGGTACGACAACGAATGGGGCTTCGCCAACCGCATGGCCGACGTGGCGGCGCTGATGGGGCGGCTCAAGTAGCTGGCGGCTCGCCGCGGGCCTTGACGCCAACGCTGTCAATGCTATCATTGGTGGCATGGCTACTTTGAACATCCGCAAGGTGCCCGAGGAGGTCCGGAGCAAGCTGCGCATCCGGGCCGCCAAAGCGGGCCGCAGCATGGAAGCGGAAGCACGCGCGATCCTCGCTCAAGCCGTGCGCGAGGAGGCGCGGTCGCAATTTGATCCGGCCGAGCTCCAGGGCTTCATTGCCCAACTCTTCGGCGGCAAGCCGCCTCGTCTCAGCGACGAGCTCATCGCCGAGCGCCGTCGCGAGGCCGCCAGGGAGCGCAGGCGGTGACGGCGATCGACGCGTCGGCGCTGCTCGCCTTTCTCCTCGGCGAGCGCGGCCACGAACGCGTGGCGCATTGTCTGTTCGAGGCCTGCATGTCCACGGTCAACCTCTCCGAAGTGCTCGGCCGGTTTGCCCGCGCCGGTCGCGACGTCGGGGTGATCGGGAGACGCCTCGCGGACACGCCGATCGA
>DASPPM010000350.1:0-4915 GCA_035625535.1 Alphaproteobacteria bacterium | reverse complement strand
GGCAATCCCCATCCCCGTTCCCTTTGAGAGCGCCCGCCGCTTCGCCCAACCCGATTTCTCGGCCACCAGCTCGAGCACGCCGCGCATCCGCCCGGTATCGAACTCGCGTTGGGGATCGCGCGCCCCGGTCGAGCTCGACAGTACCCGCCGCTCGCCGAGCAAGGCCAGATGGAACGCGAGGGGATCCTTGCCCGCCGCATGGGCGAGCTCGTCGAGGAAGGATTGGAAGACGAAGGCGAGCGCGTTCGAGCGCGGCGCGCGCAGCGGCCCCGTCGGCGCGCCCAAGGGCAGCAGCGACATGCCATAGTCGAGATTGTCGACAAGCTGTGCCGGAAATTCGCTCTGCGCCATCGCCGCCGAGTCCGCGACCGTATCGCCGTGCCCGAAGCTCACGAAATGGTCGCTGAGCGAGATCAACTTGCCGCTGCCGTCGAGACCGCCCTTCAAGAAATGGAATCCTCCGGGACGGTAGAAATCGTGCTGCATGTCGTCTTGCCGGCTCCACAGCAGCTTCACCGGCGCGCCCGCGACCTTTGCGATCCATGCGGCCTCGGCCATGAAATCGCTGCGCAGGCGCCGGCCGAAGCCGCCGCCCACCCGCGTCATGTGGACCGTGACTTGGCTTCGAGCCACGCCCAGGGTGGAGGCCACCAGCTCGGCACCGGGCCCGGGGTTCTGGGTCGGCGCCCAAATCTCCACCTTGCCGTCGCGGACGTGCGCGGTGCAGTTCTGCGGCTCGAGCGTCATGTGGGGGATGAAGGGATAGGAATAGGCGGCCTCGATCACGCGCGCGGCGCGCGAGAAGGCCGCACTCACGTCGCCGTCGCGGCGCAGCGAGCGGGCCGGGGCGCCCTTGCCGAGCTTCGCCGCATCGCGCGCGAAGCCGGCGGTGCTCTCAGCCGCCGCCGCACCCTCGTTCCAGGCGATCTCGAGCTTCTCCCTGGCCTTGCTCGCCGCCCACCAGCTGTCCGCCACGATGGCGACTCCGTCGAGCAAGCCCTGAAGATCGTCGCCGCCCTTCACCACAAAGGCGTGCCGCACGCCGGGCAAGGACTTGATGGCGTCGGTATTGGCACTCACCACCTTGCCGCCGAAGACCGGGCATTTCTGGAACACGGCGTAGAGCATGCCCGGAACGCTGACATCGATGCCGAAAAGAGGCTTTCCCGCCACGATCAGCGGGTTGTCGACGCCAGGGGTTGGCCGGCCGACGATGGTGAAGTCCTTAGGATTCTTGAGCCTGAGGGTCGCGAGATCGGGCACCGGCAGCGACGCCGCCTTCAAGGCGAGCGCGCCGTAGCCGAGCTTCCGCCCGCTCGGCCGATGCTGCACCACTCCGGCTGAGGTGCTGCATTCCGCGGGCTTGACACCCCAGGTCTCGGCCGCCGCGGCCACCAGCATGGCACGGCCCGCGGCCCCCACCCGGCGCAGCGGCTCCCAATTGAGCGGCGTCGCCATGCTGCCGCCGGCGAATTGCCTGCCGTATTTGGCCGAGTCGAGATCCGCCTGCTCGATCCGCACGTCCTTCCAGTCGGCATCGAGCTCTTCCGCGATCACCATGGGCAGCATCGTCTTGATGCCCTGGCCGATCTCCGGGTTCTTCGACATGATCGTTATGATGCCGTCAGGTGCGATACGGATGTAAGCGTTGAGCGTGGCGCCGGCAGGATCCGAGATGCCGCCCGTGGCAGCGCGCGCGAAGGCCGGCAGCAACGCGTACAACAAGAGGCCGCCGCCCGCGGCAACACTCGCCTTGAGGATCGTGCGGCGCGAGACGCTGCCGCGGGAGCCGTCGGCCGAAGCACGAGCGGGCATCGATTGATGGGATATGGTCATGGCGTCCCCGACTCGGCAGTGCGCAGCCCGACCGCTTTCTTGATCGCGGCGCGGATGCGCGTGTAGGTGCAGCAACGGCAGAGGTTTCCTGCCATCGCCTCGTCGATATCGCGATCGCTCGGATGGGGGGTCGTCGTCAAAAGTGCCGTCGCCGCCATGATCTGCCCGGCCTGGCAATAGCCGCATTGCATCACGTCGAGATCGAGCCACGCCGCCTGGACTTTGGCGCCGAGCGGCGTCGCGCCGATCCCTTCGATGGTGGTGACGGCCGCAGCCCCCACGCCCGAAATCGGCGTCGAGCAAGAGCGTACGGGCTTGCCGTCGAGATGGACCGTGCAGGCGCCGCACAGGCCGACGCCGCAGCCGAACTTGCTGCCCTTGAGCCCGAGCACATCGCGCAGCACCCAGAGGAGCGGCATGTCGCCGTCGACGTCGACGGTGCGTTTTGCGCCATTTAGCTGGATCGTATAAGGCATTGTGGGCCTCGTGTGCTGCGCCTGCCGGCGCTCGCGAGCCCCCTCGGCTCGGCGCCGTTCAGAAGCCTCCAGCCCCTCGTGCCGGCATCATTCTATCGCGGATAATTCAGTCCGCTTTTGATCTATATCAACACGGCCATGGACGCCCTAGAGGTATGAATGACCTTGCTTCCTGCCGTTCATCTAGTCCGAGCAGGGCCGATGACAACCCTCAAATTCATCGGGATCGACGGAAAACGGCTTCGAAAACGGCTTGAATGGCGCGAGCTGACGCAACGACGGCGCGGCCAGGGCCGCGCGCCGGCGAAGGCCGTCAGCCGAGCGACAGATTCATTGACAAATGCTAGGTTCGGAGATATCGTCAGTGTACTGAGTATTGCCACCGCCGGAACGATCGCGCGGTGAAGCGCGGACGCCAGGGAGAAGCGCTATGGCCAAGCTCGACGTCGAATTCTGCGGGCTCACCTTCAAGAATCCGGTGATTATCGCCTCCCTCGAGACGACCAACAGTCCAGCACTTCTCAAGCAGTGCTTCGATGCCGGCGCAGGCGGCGCGATCATCAAGACGCTCACCGACATCGAGGACATGGCGCGCCTCACCGAAAGCTCGAGATATTGCATCATGAACGAGCGCGGCGAGATCATTCGCGGCAAGGTGCCGCGCGACTACGTGTTCTATTCCCGCTCCGGCTATTCCTCGACCTATTACAAGGAGTGGGTTCCCTATCTCAAGGAATGCGGGAAGTACGCGGCCGAGCGCGGGGCGCACCTCATCGGCAGCGCCGGCGCCAAGGACCTCGACGGCTGGCGGGACATCTGCCGCACCATCGAGGATTGCGGCCTGCCGATGGTCGAGCTGAATTTCGGCTGCCCGCATCCGGCGATGATGCCCGGCGTGCACGGCGGCTCGATGATCGGCCAGGAGCCGGACGTAGCGGCCGAGGTCGTGCGCGTCGTCTGCGAAGCCGTCGATATCCCGGTCATGGTCAAGCTCACCCCGGACCAGTCGCGGCTGCTCGAGGTGGCGCGCCGCGTGCGCGAGGCGGGTGCCAGTGCGGTCACCGCCACCAACCGCTACACTGGCTTCGCCGTCGACATCGAGACCGGCAAGCCGCGCCTCGACGGGCCGGCCGGCATCGGCGGTACATGGACCAAGCCGCTCAGCCTGCGCTGGGTGCACCGGATCACCGAGGAGCTCGGCATGCCCGTCGCCGGCTCGAACGGCATTTTCGATCACCGCGACGTGGTCGAGTTCATCATGGCCGGCGCCGGGATCGTCCAGGTCGGCTCGATCCTGATGCTCAAGGGCATCAAATGGCTGCCGAACATCATCAAGGGGCTCGATCGCTTCATGGACGAGCACGGCTATGCCGACGTCGAGGCGATGCGCGGCATCGCCTCGCGCCGGGCGGCCAGGGATTACAGCGCGCAGTTCGCGCGCGCGCGCATGCACGTCAAGATCGACCGCGAGAAATGCGAGAATCCGACCTGCACGGTGTGCATCCAGATGTGCTTCTACGACGCGCTCCGCCAAGGCGACGGCCAGGTCGAGGTGCGGCCGGAGAACTGCATCGGCTGCGAGCTCTGCTACGACGTCTGCGCCTTCCAGGCCATGTCGATGCATCAAACCACGCCCGAGCAGTTCGCCAAGGGCTACTTCCGGATTCCGGAGAGCGTGTTCGAGAGGGACAAGTTCGCGATCGAACAGAGCCATCTCAAGGCGACGGCATGAGAAGGGCGCCTAGGGCGCCTCGCCTTGCCCTTGCTTGGTAGGAGGTAGGCGATGAGCTGCAACAAGGAGCACAAGGAGTTCTACCAGGTCGACTTCACCACGGGCTGGCAGCGCCCGACCGGCTACCCGCCGGGCATCCAGCTCAAGGTGCTCGCCGGCAAGATCGACCTCGAGAAGAAAACCGGCGGCTACACGCGGCTTCTTCGCTTCATGCCCGGGGCGTTCACGACCGAGCCCTTCGTGCACGATCATTGGGAGGAGGTCTACGTGCTGCAGGGCGATCTCATCGTGAACTCGAAGCCCGATGGCACGGGCGGCGAGACGTTCCGGCAGGGCACCTATTGCTGCCGGCCGCCGGGCGTCCCGCACGGACCGTTCCGCACCGAGACCGGCTGCCTCTTGCTGGAGACGCACTATTACGATCCGATGTGATCGGCAGTGCGCGGCACCTGCTTTGCCTTGACCTCCGGCAGCCGAGGGCGGCAGCCATGCCGGGCCTGATCGAGCTGATGCGCGCGTTGGAGGAGGGCGCCGTTACCGCCCGCGCGCTCACGGATTCCGCCCTCGACAAAGCGCGCGACCCTACCGGCGAGGGCGGGCGCATCTTCATCGCTCTCGATGCGGACTGGGTGCGCAGAGAGGCCGACGCGGTCGACCGCGCCCGCCGCCGCGGCCGGCATCCCAGCCCCTTCGCCGGCATCCCGGTCAGCATCAAGGATTTGTTCGACGTGCGCGGCGAGGTCACGCGCGCCGGCAGCCGCGTGTTCGACGAGCACGCGCCGGCGGCGGCCGATTGCGCTGTCGTGGCCCGCCTGCGCGCCCGCGGCTTCATTCCCTTCGGCCGCGTCAACATGACCGAGTTCGCCTATTC
>DASPPM010000349.1:0-3313 GCA_035625535.1 Alphaproteobacteria bacterium | reverse complement strand
ATGCGACGGCGTCGCTTCCCAAAGACGCCCCGCTTCCCGGCGAGGTCGCCTTCAAGCTCTACGACACCTATGGCTTCCCCCTCGACCTGACCGAGGACGTGCTGCGCGGCGAGGGCCGCAAGGTCGATCGCGCCGGCTTCGACGCCGCGATGGAGCGCCAGCGCGAGGACGCGCGCAAGGCCTGGGCGGGCTCGGGCGAGGCCGCGACCGAGCGCGTGTGGTTCGAGCTGCGCGAGAAGTGCGGGGCGAGCGAGTTCCTCGGCTACACCACGACCGTGGCCGAGGGCCAAGTGCAGGCGATCCTTGTCGATGGCAAGCCGGCTGCGCGTGCCGATGCAGGTGCCAAGGTCGCGGTCGTCGTCAATCAGACGCCGTTCTACGGCGAAGCGGGCGGCCAGATGGGCGACAGCGGCGTCATCTTCGCCCCCGACGGCCTCGAGCTCGCGGTCTCGGACACCGCGCGCAAGGCGGGCGATCTCATCGTGCATCTGGGCGAGGTCAAGAAGGGCCGCATCGCCGTCGGCCAGGCGCTCGAGCTCCGGGTCGATGCCGCCCGGCGCGACCAGCTGCGCGCCAACCACTCGGCGACGCACCTCCTGCATCAGGCGCTGCGCCGCACGCTCGGCCCGCACGTGACGCAGAAGGGCTCGCTCGTGGCGCCCGAGCGCCTGCGCTTCGACTTCAGCCACCCGAAGCCGATGACGGCGGCCGAGCTCGCCCAAGTCGAGGCCGAGGTCAACGCCCGCGTGCGCCAGAACAGCGAGGTCTCGACCCGTCTCATGACGCCCGAGGCCGCGGTCGAGCAGGGCGCCCTTGCGCTTTTCGGCGAGAAATACGGCGAGGAGGTGCGCGTCGTCTCGATGGGCTCGGACGACGGTGCGAGTTTCTCGACCGAGCTCTGCGGCGGCACGCACGTGCGCCGCACGGGCGACATCGGCACCTTCAAGATCGCGGGCGAGCAGGCCTTAGCATCGGGCGTGCGCCGCATCGAGGCCTTGACCGGCGAGGCGGCCCTCGACCATGTCGCGCGCGAGGAAGCCCTCCTCGCCGAGGCCGCGGCGGCGCTCAAGGTGGCGCCCGCCGAGCTGCCGCAGCGCGTGGCCTCCCTGATGGAGGAGCGCAAGCGGCTCGAGCGCGAGCTCTCCGAGACGCGGCTGAGGCTCGCGGCCGGCGGCGGTGAGGGGGCACCCGCGGCCAAGGAGGTGGGCGGCGTCAAGTTCGCAGCACGCCTCTTGGACGATGTGCCGGCGCGCGAGCTCAAGGCCATGGCGGACGCGCTCAAGAAGCAGGTCGGCTCGGGCGTCGTCGCGATCGCGGCCAAGGACGAAGGCAAGGCTTCCCTCGTCGTCGGCGTCACCGACGACCTGACCGGGCGCTTGAGCGCCGTCGATTTCGTGCGCCTCGGCGCCGAGAAGCTCGGCGGCAAGGGCGGGGGCGGACGGCCCGACATGGCCCAGGCCGGCGGACCGGACGTCTCGGCCCTCCAGGCGGCGCTCGATGCGATCGAGGCGGCCCTAGCGCGGCGCGCGTGACCAGCAAGCCAGGAGAGAACATGCGCTTCAAGGGAACCGATACCTACGTCGCGACCGAGGACCTGATGGTCGCGGTCAACGCCGCGATCACGCTCGAGCGCCCCCTCCTGGTCAAGGGCGAGCCGGGGACGGGGAAGACCATCCTCGCGCACGAGATCGCCAAGGCGATCGGCACGCACATCATCACCTGGCACATCAAGTCGACGACCAAGGCGCAGCAGGGGCTCTACGAGTACGACGCGGTGTCGCGCCTCAGGGACTCCCAGCTCGGCGACGGGCGCGTGCACGAGATCGCCAACTACATCGTGCGCGGCAAGCTGTGGGAGTCCTTCGCGGCCGAGACGCGGCCGGTGCTGCTCATCGACGAGATCGACAAGGCCGACATCGAGTTCCCCAACGACCTCCTGCTCGAGCTCGACCGCATGGAGTTCTACGTCTACGAGACGCGCGAGACGGTCACCGCACGCCAGCGTCCGATCGTCGTCATCACCTCCAACAACGAGAAGGAGCTGCCCGACGCCTTCCTGCGCCGCTGCTTCTTCCACTACATCCGCTTTCCCGACCGCGCGACGATGGAGCGCATCGTGGACGTGCATTATCCGCGCGTGAAGGCTGAGCTGGTGCGCGAGGCGCTCAACGTCTTCTACGACGTCCGCGAGGTGCCCGGGCTCAAGAAGAAGCCGTCGACGAGCGAGCTCCTCGACTGGCTCAAGCTGCTCATGGCCGAGGACATCCCGCCCGAGGCCCTGCGCAGCCGCGAGGTCGGCAAGGTGATCCCCCCGCTCTACGGGGCGCTGCTCAAGAACGAGCAGGACGTGCACCAGCTCGAGCGCATCGCCTTCCTCGCGCGCGCCGAGCGGCGCAGCTGAGCGCGGGCCGGGCATGTTCGCCCAGTTCTTCCTCGAGCTCAGGAAGGCGCATGTCCCTGTGAGCTTGCGCGAGTACCTGACGCTCATCGAGGCGGTGAAGGTTGGGCTCGCCGACTACCGCATCGAGGATTTCTACTATCTCTCGCGCTCGGCGCTCGTGAAGGACGAGCGCCACCTCGACAAGTTCGACCGCGTCTTCGGCCATTGCTTCAAGGGCATCGAGACGCCGCCCGAGGAGGCGGCCGAGATTCCCGAGGAATGGCTCAAGAAGCTCGCCGAGCTTCTGCTCACCGAGGAGGAGAAGGCGCAGATCGAGGCGATGGGCGGGCTCGACAAGCTGCTCGAGACGTTGCGCCAGCGCCTCTCGGAGCAGAAGGGCCGGCACCAGGGTGGGGCGAAATGGATCGGCACCGCGGGCACCTCGCCCTACGGCGCCTACGGCTTCAATCCCGAGGGCGTGCGCATCGGCCAGGACGGGAACCGCAGCAACCGCGCGGTCAAGGTGTGGGACAAGCGCGAGTTCAAGAACCTCGACGACCAGGTCGAGCTCGGCACGCGCAACATCAAGGTGGCACTGCGCCGCCTGCGCCGCTTCGCGCGCGAGGGTGCGGCCGAGGAGCTCGACCTGCCCGACACCATCCGCTCAACGGCGAAGAACGCCGGCTATCTCGACCTCAAGTTCGTGCCCGAGCGCCACAACGCGGTCAAGGTGCTGCTCCTGCTCGACGTGGGCGGCTCCATGTTCCCGCACGTCAAGGTGTGCGAGGAGCTGTTCTCGGCGACGCGCGCCGAATTCAAGCACCTCGAGTTCTTCTATTTCCACAATTGTCTCTACGAGTCGGTGTGGAAGGACAACCGCCGGCGCAACCTCGAGCGCATGGCGACCTTCGAGCTCATGCACACCTATCCCTC
>DASPPM010000348.1:0-5109 GCA_035625535.1 Alphaproteobacteria bacterium | reverse complement strand
TAAAAGGGAATGACTTTGCGCTCGCACGATGGAACATCGCGATCCCCCTCCTGAGAGCGTCAATGCACGTGTCGTTTTGTCCGGGATTCCTCCGGATGTCTCCCCATCTGGCGTGAATATTCGCGCTTTCGCGGCCTTTCTGCAAGACAGACGCGAGGCGCTGACGGGCGCGCGTACCCCGGGCAGCCCGAGGGATGTTTAGTGCACTCGACAAACCAGCCTCGAGGGCTCGGACGGAGTCCGGAAATGGCACCTCGCGGCGGCACCACGAGCATCAAGGTGCGTCCGGAGTTGAAGGCATAGCTGCTCCGCCAGCGACGGCGGCGGATGTGGGCCACCGCTCACCGGCCCTGTGCACCGAGCAAGAAAGGCCAATTTCCCAATCCGTCATCGGGAGCCGCTCAACCGGCTTCTACCCCCCTGGTTTGAAAATGTAACCGGGCCCGATCGAGACCTCGGCCGGAATCGGCGGAAGGTCCGAGAACAACTCGGGATGCTCCTTCATTACCTTGAGGATGTACTTGGGTTCGATGTGCTGATTGACGTCGAAGGTGGATTTCAGGAGCCCGAGCCGCTGCAGTCGATCCTCCGCGCTCCATAGCGCCCGATAATTGTTGGAGGACAGGCGCCGATCGTTCTGCTGGATGTTGAACTGCATGGCGGCTTCGGCCACCTCGGCCTTGAGCCCGGGAATCCACCGCGTCGCAACCTGCGCCGCCTGCTTGGGATTGGCGCGCATCCATTTGTCGGCTTCGGAGAGCGCAGCGAGAAATCTCTCGACTGTGTCGCCGTTCTTGTCCACCCACGTGCGCAGCCCGACGTTGAACCCGAGATAGGCGATGACGTCGCCGCCGCGGATGACTTCGATGGCGCCCGGAACGTCCTTGAGCGCCACGATCGGCCAGGGGTCCCAGCCGGAGAACGCGTCGATGCCCTTGGCGAGCAGCGCCACGCTCATGTCGGGCGGCGGCGTATTGACCAGCGTGACATCGTCTGGCGTCAGGCCCGCCTTCTCCAGCAGGGCCAGGATGTAGAGATGGTTGATCGTGCCGAACGAGGCGGCGATCTTCTTGCCCTTGAGGCTCTTGAGATCGCCTTTGCCAATACCGGAATCCGCGCGGGCGATCAGCGCCATCGTGGCGTCCGAGCCGAACTTCGTGGCACTGCCGCTGTAGTTGCCGAGCGCCACGAGATCCATGCCGCGCACCACCGCACCGATCATCGGCACGCCGACCTGCACCAACTCGCTTTCGCCGGCCTGCAGCGCGTTGAGCGCGTCGACGCCGGTGGCGTAGGGCCGGGCGATGGTGACATCCAAGCCCCATTTCTCGAAGAAGCCGCGCTCGAGCGCGATCGGCAGACCGATCTGATCGATCCCGGTGACCATGCCGGCCTTAAGCTTGACCGGAGTCTGGGCGTCCGCGGCCGCCGGCACAGCGAGCAGCGAGCACAGCAGCAAGAACCAGCGCATCATGGCGTCATCCTCCCTCTAACGGCTCCACCCGCCGCACCCAATAGGGCCGGGCGACGGCGACCAGATCCGTCGATCTTACCCCGCGCAATTCGACAGAGTTGTCTTCGGTCCCCGAGACTCTTCCGAACCGCTGCAGCGCCAGCACATGGAACCGCTCGGGCGGAAACGGCAGCGTCACCAATATGTTTACTCGTTCGCCTTCCGCGGTCAACCCGGCGGCGATTTTTCCGGGGGCGGCGAGCGTAAGCCAGAGCTGCCATCCGAGATAGCCGGCAAGGAGGAGGATCGCGATGCGACCCTTCGCCGAGCGCAGCGTTGCGGCAATGATCTTCATCCGGATCGCACCAGATGCAGCACCCGAGCTGAAAGCGTCTTGAATGCCGCGTCCTCGATGAGCGTGTCCCAGACGCGCGGCCGCGGCAGCGGCACGTCGACCTCGGCGAGCAAGCGGCCCTTCGAGAGCACGATCACTCGCTCGGCGAGAAATATCGCCTCGTTGACGTCGTGGGTGATGAAGATGACGGTCGGCCGCCGCGCCTGCCAGATCCGGGTCAGCTCCTCCTGCAAAGTCATCCGGGTCTGCGCGTCGACGCTTGCAAACGGCTCGTCCATCAACAGGATATCCGGCTCATTCGCCAAGGCCCGCGCCACGCCGACGCGCTGCTGCATGCCGCCGGAAAGCTCGTTGGGGTAACGGTCCGCGGCGTTGCCGAGGCCGGCGAGCGCCAGATATTCCCGCGCGATCCGTTCGCGCTCCGTCTTGCCGGCGCCGCGCATTTTCGGCCCGAACGCCACATTCTCCAGCACGGTCTTCCACGGAAAGAGCGCGAACGATTGGAACACCACGCCGCGATCAGGGCCCGGTCCGCTGATCCGGCGTCCATCGAGTACGATGTCGCCGCTCGACGCCGGAACGAAGCCGGCGATCATATTGAGGATCGTGGTTTTGCCGCAGCCGGACGGCCCGACGAGCGAGACGAATTCGCCTTCGTTCACGCTGAGCGAGACGTCGCGGACCGCCGTCACATGCGCGCCCGCATAGGGGTCGAAGTAGGTCTTCGACAGATTGCGGATCAAGAGCCCCTTCACTGCGTTATCAGCCCCCAACGCTGCCCGGTGGCGCGCTCGATCGGCACCAGGACCCAGCCGTCGACGACGCTCCACAGCAAGCCGAGGATGATCATCCCGAGCAGGATCTCGACCACCGATCCGGCGCGGCGTGCGTCGAACATCAGAAAGCCGATGCCGCTGGTGCCGACGATGATCTCCGCGGCAATCAGCGCGCGCCAGCCGTAGCCGAGCCCGTTGCGCAGGCCGGTGACGATGTTGGGAAGCGCGCCCGGCACCACCACCTCCCACAGAATGCGCGCTCGCGAGGCTCCCAGGCTCAGGGCGGCGCGATGCAGATCGATGGGCACCGATCGCACCCCGAGCACCGTGTTGAGCACGACCGGGAACAGCACGGTGTAGACGATGACAAAGGTCATGGTCGCCAGGCCGAACCCGAACCAGATCAACAGGATCGGCAGCCAGGCAATGTCGCCGATCGCCTGGAAGAACAGCAGTACCGGCCAGAGCGCTGAATAGGCGCGCGGGCTCATGCCCAGCCACAGACCGAGCGGGATGCCGAGCGCCGTTCCGGCGGCGGCGCCGACCGCGAGACGCACGACGCTGTCCTCAAGATAGTCGGGAAGGATGCCCTTGTAGACGAGCGAGCCGAAGGATCGCACCACGTCCAGCGGCCCCGGGAAGAACGCACGGGGAAAGATTGCGGATTCTGCGACGATCGCCCAACTCGCTATGAGCGCAATGAATGGGATCGCGGCGGCGACGCCCGGCCATCGCGTGGTCCGTCGCGCATAGAAGCTCCAGAGCCTGAGCAGAGTCGTCATGCGCGAACCAATCCCCACCGCTCGATGGTCGCCCGCTCGAGCGGCGCGAGCAGTAGCCGGTCGAGCAGCAGCCACAGGACCCCGATCACGACCATGCCGAAGACGATGACCTCGGTGCGGTAAAAATCGCGGGCGAGGAACAGCATGTAGCCGAGTCCGACGTTCGTCGCGATCATCTCCGCCGCGATGAGGCCGCGCCAGGCGAAGCCGAGCCCGGTCCGGATACCGGTCACGATGTTGGGCAGCGCGCCCGGCAACAGCACCTCGGTGAGCATCGTCCAGCGCCGAGCGCCGAGCGAAGCCGCCGCGTGACGCAGTGGCAACGGTATGCTGGCGACTCCGAGGAGCGTGTTGTATGTGACGACGAAGAACACCGCGTTGAAGATCACGAAGGTGATGGCGCCGAAACCGTAGCCGAACCACAGTGTCGCGATGGGAATCCAGGCGATGCCGGCCAGCACCGAGAAGAACCGGAACAGCGGCGCGAGGAAGCTCGACACCGCAGGGCTCACCCCCATCGCCACGCCGAGCGGAACGCTCGCGAGAATGGCGAGCGCGGTGCCGACGGCGACGCGCAGCAGGCTCGCGGCCGCGTGCATCACGAGCGAGCCGTCCCGAATGGAATCGAGGCCAGCGCGAGCCACGTCTAGCACGCCGGGAAAAATCCGCGGATCGACACCGAAGGCGCGCACCACCCCAGCCCACAGCAACACCAGCACGAAAAGCGGCGCGACGAAAGCTATGCCGGCGCGAGGCGAGCGGACTTGCCGAGCCATTGGGTTAATCCGACAACCCCCACTTATCCGGGTTCCCGGACGGCATTTTGCGGCCTTTCGGGTTTGCCAACAAGCCCGACGCGGAATGCTAGAGTCCCTGTCGCTTTGGCAGCGCGAAAAATCGGCTTCGTGCTTATTTTTAGGGTTGACAGGCTGCAAGGGCGAGCGTAGAGGCGGTGCGACCGTCGGCCGGGACTGCGCTCGGCGGCGGCAATGCGGCCATAGAGAGCAAGATGGACTGCGACAGTAGCGGGGCTCGTCCGCCTCTCGCCCTGCGGGCGGCGGCCGGGCTTCCGGAAATGGATGGGACTTCTCCCTGCCGCAAGGGCGGGGTGAGCGCGGCTCGCTTCGGCGCCGTCTAGGCGCGCCCGGCTCACCTTCCGGCTCCCGCGGCGGGGCGGGCGAGGAAGGTGCTCCATGCTGAGAATCCTCACCGGAACGTCGCGCCTTGCGGGCGCGGTCGCGGCCTTTCGCCACAGCCACTCAGTCGTTCCCTTCAGCCGCTTCGATCAGGACCCCTAGCTCTCGGCCGCCCGGCGCCTGCCGCATCGGGTCTGAGAGCACGCAAGGGCGCACGGGCGCGCTCCCGCGCCGGCGCTTCCTCGTGCACTGATCGAACGCCTCATCGCTGAAGCTGAAAGAGTCGTGCCATGTCCCTCGTCCAAGAAACGCTGGCGCCGCGCGGCGCAGCACTCGACGATGCCCACGTCGGCCACATTCACGGTGCGCTCGGCACCATCCTTCAACACGATACCGGGCCCCGGTACGGCTGGCGTGCCCGCCTCGTGACCCTTCTCGCCGTGCTCGGTCCCGGCCTCATTGTGATGACCGGCGACAACGACGCCGGTGCCTTCGCCACCTACACCCAGGCAGGCCAGAATTACGGCACGACGCTGCTGTGGACGCTGCTGCTTCTCGTCCCCGTGCTCTACGTGAACCAGGAGATGGTGCTGCGCCTGGGCGCGGT
>DASPPM010000347.1:0-3967 GCA_035625535.1 Alphaproteobacteria bacterium | reverse complement strand
CGCCACCGCCTCCGCGAGCAGAAGCACGTTCTTGCCGCGATTGACCCGGCCGACGAAGATCACGACCGTGCGTTCGGGGGGGATGCCGAAGTTCGCGGCGAGCCACGCGCGGTTGCGGCGTTGCGGCGTGAACAGCTCGCGCTCGATCCCCCGGCGCAGCAGCCCGGCCCGTCCGCCTAGCGCGCGCTCGGCCGCGACGAGCTGGTCGGGCCGCGAGACGAAGGTGAAGGCGCACTGACGCTGGTGCGCATCGAGCTGCGCCAACATGCGACGCTCGACCGTGCGATCGAGCGCGAGGCGGTCGAGCAGGAGGCCGCTCAAGGCGCTGCGGCCGAGGAGGCGCTCGATCGTCAGCCTCGTGTAGATGCGCGAGTACTCGGGCGTATTGGTGTGCACCGAGGTGACAAGCGGTATGCCGTTCCGGCGCGCCACGCGCTCGGCGGTGCGCGCGTAGGCGAAGAATGCGTCGGTCGTGTGGATCACCTGGTAGTTGCGCAGCCTGCGCGCCAGCCGGCGGTGAAAGGGGGCGAGATCCGTGTGGTCAGGCACGTGCGAGAGTAGACGAAAGCGCGCCGTGCTGAGCACCGGCGGCTCGACGATATAACGGACGTTGGGGCCGAGCGCCTCGATGGCGTGCCTGCGGCCCGTGAAATGCACCGTGAGGTCGAGCTGATCGGCGAAGGCACAAGCCGCGCGCGCCAGGCGTTCCCAACACTTGACATGCCCTCCGGCCTGCGGGCTCAGCTCGAGATCGACCAACACGCCGACCCTGAGCGGTGTCCCTTCCCCGACCGCCGGGATATTTGCCACAGCGTAGTCCAGCGCAACCATCGGCTTATCCGGCCCCCCTCGACTGGCTCGCTCGGCGCAAGCATCTGCCGGCCGTCGCCCCCAGCCGCTCCCGGAGATAATACTCCCAATTTCAGCGGGGCCGACGTATCAACCTAGCAATCTTGAATGAGGTTCCGCCAGAGTGAGGCCAAAGCGCTGTGACCATTATCACAGACTGCCGAGCGCGCCCGCCTGCGCGCACGCTACAGAATTTGCTGCGACGCAACAAGTCATTGAATTTTTTGAGGATCTTCGCAATCGGTGCCGCGCGCGCGACAGCTACCCGGCTGGCGCAAGACGGTTGCAGACAGAGCGTGGGGGCACGCTGACGCAGGCGACCCGCAGGCTCGAGGGCTCTCCTCTTGCTTTCGCGCCAAGTGGTATTACCACTTGGCGATTGAATGATGCAAAGGCGGAGAATCAGTGTCAAAATGATAATAATTGGCTTGCTGAGGACCTCCTGATGTCGCGAGAGATCCTTCGCTTTGCTGCCCATGGCACCATCGAGGTCGACACCGCCTCGAGGACCTTGCGCGCGACCACGAAGAAGATGCTGACGTACTTTGGATTGAACGGCCGCAAGGCCAAGCCGAAGGAGGCGAGAATCCGCAAGCGGGCCCGCCGCGATCTCGAAACGTTCGTGAGCGAGCGCTTCGGGGACGGCAAATCGGGTTGGACCTGGCTCACCCCCGAGGGCAAGAAGGTCAAGACTTAGCGGGCATTTCTCGCCGAAGAGGAACGGCGCAGCAACGGCTTCTTACCAGCCCGACCCGCCGCCCTGCGCAGAGGGCGGGAAGGGCATTGCACTATCCCCTTGTCTCGCGCGCGCGATGGCACTATCCCATCAGCGCGGGTCAACGGCGCGACAAGAGAAGAACAGCTCCAGCACCTCACTTCGTCATCAAGGTGCCACCGGCCACGCCCGAGGAAGGCAAAGTCATGTCCTATAAGGATCTCCTTGTGCACGTCGACGCCTCGCCGCAGTGCAAGGCGCGACTCGCAGCTGCCGCAACCCTGACGCGCCGCTTCGACGCCCATCTGACCGGCCTTTATGTGCTGCCGCCCGTCACCCTCTCCCCGCTGCTCGCCGATCAGTTTCCGCCAAAGGTGCTCGAGGAGGCGGACGCGCAAGTGGGCCAGGAGCGCGACACCGCCAAGGCGCTCTTCACATCCGCCGTCAAGGGGCTCGGGCCAAAAACGGAATGGCTCGAAAGCGAGGGCGATGCGGTGGAGCTCGTATCGCGCGAGGCGCGCCATGCCGACCTCACCATCCTCGGCCAGGTCCCTCCGACGCAGCGCGCGCCCGGGATTCCGGCGGATTTTCCCGAGCACGTCGTGATCGGAGCGGGCCGTCCTGCGCTCCTCGTTCCCTATGCCGGGCGCTTTGAGTCGTTCGGCGAGCGCGTGCTCGTGGCCTGGAACGGCAGCCCGCAGTCGGCGCGCGCGGTGGGCGATGCGCTGCCGTTCCTCACGAGCGCCGGCCGCGTCGAGGTGCTTTCCATCGATGCCTCGGAAAACGAGGACAGCGAGATGCGCGCTTCCGGCGCGGCGCTCGCGCGGCACCTTCTGCGGCACCATGTCAAGGCCGAGGCGCATCACCTCGTCGCCGGCGAAGTCGGCGTCGGCGACATGCTGCTCTCGCGCGCGGCGGACGAAGCAGCGGACCTGATCGTCATGGGAGTCTATGGCCATTCCCGGCTGCGCGAGCTCGTGCTTGGCGGCGTCTCCCGCGACATTTTCCAGCGCATGACCGTGCCCGTGCTCATGGCGCACTGAGCCGCGGCACTTCGCCGAGCTTGGCCGCGAGTGCCGAGGCGACCGCCTCAAGCGGTATGCGCGTCATCTCGTCGCCGCCGAAGTCCTGGGCCCTCAGTATGGTGAGGTCGGGGAGGAGCGGCGCGAACTTGTCGGCACTGCTGGGTCCGAACAGACTCACCATCCTGCAGCCGACGGCCGCAAGCATGTGGGCGGTGCCGCAATCATTGGCGACCGCGACCGCAAGCCGTTCCCCTACGGCAAGCGTATAAAGCGGCGAGGCGGCCACGTCGGGGGCAAGGCGCCGGTCCTGCAGGGGGAACAGCGCCTCGGGCAGCGCCGCGCGCAGCTCATCGAGCCAGGCCCGCTCGTCGGGGCCGAGGATGACGGCCACGCGCTCCCCGCGTCGCATGGCCTGGCGCGCGAGCTCGACATAGCGCTCGCGCGGCCAACATTTGTGGCGCCCGCCCGCACCCGGCACGAGCCCGAGCACGGGCGTGCCTTCCGGGATGGCGTCGCGCGCGGCGGCCATGAAGCGCGCGGGCAGCATCGGCTGCGGCGCCAAGCAAGGAGCCCTTCCCGAGGCCATTCGCACGAGGTCGAGGAGCTGCAGCACCATGGCCGGCGGCCGACCATAGCCTCGAGGCGGACGCACCTCGCTGAGCCAGAAATCGGCGGCCGCGGAAACGAACGACCGGTGCCGTATGCGCTTGAGGATGAGGGTGGTCCTGACGCCGCGCTGCGTGTCGATCACGAGATCGAAGCTGCGGCCGGAGAGCGGGCGACGCAGAAGCTCGCCCAGAGCGAGACCGACCCCGGCATCCTCGATGATCTCGTCGAGATAGGATTGGACGAGCGGCCGCAAGGCGCCGGCATAGACGGTCTTGCCCCGCCCCGCCAGCCAAGTGATGCGCGCCTTTGGCCAAGTGCCGCGGAGCGCGCGCAGGAACGGGAGCTTCATGAACCCGTCCCCCATCAGCTCGAGGCCGGAATAGACGAGAATGGTCGCCGGATCCGCCTTCATGGCAGAGGTCGGGAGCGCGCGCGGCCGCTTACTTGACCGATGAGAACTTGGTCGGCTGCAGGATCATGTTTTCGAGGGAGGCGACGATCGGCCCGTCGCGCTCGGTCTCGGCGCGCTTGGCGATCCATTCCGGATCGCTCATGAATGCCGTCCATTTCTTTTCGCGCTCGGCGAGTGAGTCCCATTGCAGGAGGTAATACAAGTCCTGGTTCGAGCCTCCGATCGCCACGGTCCAGAAGCCGGCCTGCCTGATCCCGTGCCTTTCCCAGATGCCGAGCGTGATGGTCTCGAAACGCTTGAGGAGGGCCGGAAGGCGGCCCGAGACGCAATGATAGATGCGAAGCTCGTAGATCATGT
>DASPPM010000346.1:0-2392 GCA_035625535.1 Alphaproteobacteria bacterium | reverse complement strand
CCTCCTCACCCCGACCCTCTCCTCCTAAAGGAGGAGAGGGAGAAGAACGTCCTGCTCTCCTCCTAAAGGAGGAGATGCACAATGCTTGTTGCCGCGGGCCCCGCACTTGCTATGCTCGGTCCCTTCTGGTGAAGAGCGCTCGATGCAAGCCCTGAGCTTCGCCCCGCCGCCATCCTGTCCCGAGGCCGAGACGCTGCGCGGAGAAGTGCGCGAGTTCCTCGCGCGCGAGCTCGCGGGGCAGAGCGCCGAGGCGCGCGCCGTCTCCTGGAGCGGCTTCGATCCCGAGTTCAGCCGCAAGCTCGCCCGGCGCGGCTGGATCGGCATGACCTGGCCCAAGCGCTACGGCGGCCACGAGCGGAGCGCGCTCGAGCGCTATGTCGTGCTCGAAGAGATGCTCGCCGCGGGCGCTCCGGTGGGCGCCCATTGGGTTGCCGACCGGCAAAGCGGCCCGCTCTTGTTGCGCTTCGGCAGCGAGGCGCAACGCCGGGCCATCCTGCCGCGGATCGCCGCCGGCGAGTGCTACTTCTGCATCGGCATGAGCGAGCCGGATACCGGCTCCGACCTCGCCTCGGTGCGCACCCGCGCCGTCGCCGCGGACGGCGGCTATCGCGTGAACGGCACCAAGGTCTGGACCACGCGGGCCCACCAGGTCCATTACATGATTCTCTTCTGCCGCACCGCGGTTGCGAGCGAGACCGATCGCCACGGCGGGTTGAGCCAGTTCCTGGTGGACCTCAAGACGCCCGGGATCAAGGTGCGGCCGATCCGCAACCTCGCCGGCCAGCATGACTTCAACGAGGTGGTGTTCGAGGACGTGCTCGTGCCCGAGGATGCGCTCATCGGCGGGCTCGGCGACGGCTGGCGCCAGGTGACGAGCGAGCTCGCCTTCGAGCGCAGCGGACCGGAGCGCTTCCTCTCCTCCTTCACCTTGCTCGTCGAGCTCGCGCGCGCGTTGGGTCCGGAGCCCTCCGAGCGCGCGGCGATAGCACTCGGCCGCATCATGGCGCATATCGTGACGTTGCGGCGCCTCTCGCGCTCGGTCGCCGGCATGCTGCAGGCGGGTGCCGACCCGGCGTTGCAGGCAGCCGTGGTCAAGGATCTCGGCACGCTGCTCGAGCAGGAGATCCCCGAGGTGGCGCGCCAGCTCGTCGCTTGCGAGCCCGCCACGGAATCGACCCGGGCCTTCTCGGCGGTGCTCGCGCATGCCATCCTCCACGCGCCCTCGTTCTCGATCCGCGGCGGCACGCGGGAGATCCTGCGCGGCATGATCGCCCGCGGGCTTGGGCTCAGATGAGGCCCAAAAGGGGAAGGGAGGGACAGGCGATGGCGCAAGCGCCGGTGCTGTACGCTGAAGAGGGCGGGATCGTCACGCTCACCTTGAATCGCCCGGAGACGCGCAACGCGATCACGGACAACGACATGATCGACGCGCTCGTCGAGGCGGTCGAGCGCATGAACGCCGACATGAGCGTCCGCGTCGCCATCCTGACCGGCGCGGGCACGGCCTTCTGCTCGGGCGGCAACCTGAAGCGCATGGCCGCGCGCGCGGGACCGGGTGCCGAGCCGCCCGTGCAATCGCGGCGCTGGTACAAGCTCGGCATCCACCGCATCCCGCTCGCCTTCGAGGCCCTCGAGGTGCCGGTTATCGCCGCGGTGAACGGGCCGGCGATCGGCGCCGGCTGCGATCTCGCCTGCATGTGCGATATCCGCATCGCGGGCGAGAGCGCGCGCTTCGCCGAGAGCTTCGTCAAGCTCGGCATCATCTCGGGCGACGGCGGCGCGTGGCTCTTGCCGCGCATCGTCGGCTTCTCCAAGGCGAGCGAGATGACCTTCACCGGCGATCCGATCGACGCCAAGGAGGCGCTCGCGTGCGGCCTCGTCTCGAAGGTCGTGCCCGACGCCGAGCTCCTGCCGACGGCCGCGGCACTCGCGGCCCGCATCGCCGCCAATCCGCCCCACGCCATGCGCATGACCAAGCGCCTTCTCTACGAGGGGCGGCACATGCGGCTCTCGAGCCTTCTCGAGCTCGCCGCGGCAATGCAGTCCCTCGCGCATACCACGGCCGACCACAAAGAGGCGGTCGACGCCTTCCTCGAGAAGCGTCCGCCGAAATTCAAGGGAGACTAAGGTCTGTGGGCATTCGAGCTTGGCGTCATTCCGGAAGCTTAGGCGAGCCCGGGAAAAGCCGAGCTTTTCCCGGTTGCGAGCCTTGCTATCCGGAATGACGAGCCGAAAATGAATGCCCACAGTATCTAGAGCAATATCCGACGAAGTGGAATCGCCCCCTCACCCAGCTTTGCCTAAGCTCGCTACGCTCGCTAAGGCTGCGCAACCCTCTCCCCCTCAAAGGGGGAGAGGGTAGGGTGAGGGGGCTGCTTCCACCGAAATGGAT
>DASPPM010000345.1:0-24418 GCA_035625535.1 Alphaproteobacteria bacterium | reverse complement strand
CATCGTTTACAGCGTGGACTACCAGGGTATCTAATCCTGTTTGCTCCCCACGCTTTCGCGCCTCAGCGTCAGTTACGGTCCAGAGAGCCGCCTTCGCCACCGGTGTTCTTCCCAATATCTACGAATTTCACCTCTACACTGGGAATTCCACTCTCCTCTCCCGGTCTCTAGCCTGCCCGTATCGGGCGCACATCCCAGGTTAAGCCCAGGGCTTTCACACCCAACGCAACAGACCGCCTACGCGCCCTTTACGCCCAGTAATTCCGAACAACGCTTGCCCCCTTCGTATTACCGCGGCTGCTGGCACGAAGTTAGCCGGGGCTTCTTCTGCGGGTACCGTCATCATCTTCCCCGCCGAAAGAGCTTTACAACCCTAAGGCCTTCATCACTCACGCGGCATGGCTGGATCAGGCTTGCGCCCATTGTCCAATATTCCCTACTGCTGCCTCCCGTAGGAGTCTGGGCCGTGTCTCAGTCCCAGTGTGGCTGATCATCCTCTCAGACCAGCTACCGATCGCAGCCTTGGTGGGCCGTTACCCCGCCAACTAGCTAATCGGACGCGGGCCCCTCCCAGGGCGTCTTGCGACTTTGCCCCGAAGAGCTCTCGCCCCTCGGGGATCGTGCGGTATTAGCCACCGTTTCCAGTGGTTATCCCCCACCCCGGGGTAGGTTCCCACGCGTTACTCACCCGTGCGCCACTCTCCACCGGCCGAAGCCGGCTTCCCGTGCGACTTGCATGTATTAGGCCTGCCGCCAGCGTTCGTTCTGAGCCAGGATCAAACTCTCAGGTTGACCTGCTCTCCTCCCAATGCCGCCTCTGAAGCGCCATCAGAAGAGAGAAGCCAACAGAGCCGATCGCTCACAAGCGCATCTTCAAGACCTAAAGATGCGCAGACCGAGCGGCCCATGCCTCAGCACACGCCGCCGCCCGCGCATCCCTTCCTCGATCAACAATGTCAAAGAGCCGACAAGACACCGCTCGGCCGCGGGAGTCTTATCCCGCCCGACTGCGGTGCGGAGCGGGTTTATACGCCCCTGTCATGGTGCTGTCAAACGCTTTCGGGGTGCCGCTCCGCGACCTTTTACGCACCCGCTGAGGGTGCGAGTGGGGAGCGGTAACGCCTTGATTTGCAATACTGTGCCGGACAGGCCACAGCGCCCGCAGGGTTGACAGCGTGCCCCGGCGCGGCCATGCTCGCGTGCTTTCGATATCGAACCATTCCGGGACATACCCGGGATGCCGCGACGGGGCGAAAAGGGGGGCGAGGATGCGGGCGGCGCAGTTGAGCCGGCGGGCGCTTGTGGTGTTATCGGGCGGCATTCTCGCCGGACTGCTCGTCTCCATCTGGCTCGGCGAGGTCGCTGCACAACACGTGATGAAGGTGGACCCGCCGGGCGGCTTGGCTGAAGCCGATGCGCGCGCCAAGGCGGCGCTCGCCGGCGACCATAGCTGGCAGAATCTCAACGACAACCAGCTCGCCATCCTGCTTCCGACCGTGAGCCTGCCCTCTCACCTCTCCGATCAAGCCGAGCACACGGCGCTGCCGTCCAAAGAAGCAGCGCGCTCCGCACTTCCGCCTGCGCGCAACGAGCGTCCTTCCTATCGCATCGACATGCTGGACATGCTCGTTCCTCCTTTCGATCGGGACGACAACGCCGCTCACGCCGCCGACCCGATCACGCACGGCGCGCGCACCGCCGGGCCGATCTTGCTGACCTCGTTCGCTCCCTTTGACTTGTCGTTGCACGCCCTCGCCCATGACGCCGGGGCTCCAATCGAGCGCAGCATCCTCATCGGCAAAGGCGATACGCTCAACGACATTCTCCTGCGCCAAGGTGTTCCCGCCTCCGAGGCGCACGATGCGGCCGCCGCCATGAGGAGCGTGCTCGATCTGCGCGCGCTCAAGCCGGGCGTCGAGATCAAGCTCACCTTCGCGCCGGACGCGAAGGGCCGGCTCGACAAGGTGAGCCTGCCCATGAGCCCGGATCAGACGGTGAGCGTCGAGCGCAACGGCAATGACGAGTTCAGCGCCAGCAAGATCGCTCAACCTTTGACGCGGCAGCTCGTGCGCACGGAGGGCGTCATTCGTTCCAGCCTCTACGAGGATGCGGTCGCCGCCGGCATTCCCGCACCGCTTCTCGCCGAGCTCATTCACGCCTTCAGTTACGACGTCGACTTCCAGCGCGAGATCCAGCCGGGCGACCGCTTCGAGCTCGCCTACGAGCAGTTCACGAACGCCGACGGCCAAGTGGCCAAGGCCGGCAACATCGTCTACGCGGCCCTCACGCTCTCGGGACAAGTTCTCAAGATCTATCGCTTCGAGGTCCGCAAGGGCCTCGTCGACTATTTCAACGCCAAGGGCGAGAGCGTGCGCAAGGCGCTCCTGCGCACGCCGGTCGACGGCGCCAGGATCAGCTCCGGCTACGGCATGCGGCTGCACCCGATCCTCGGCTACACCACCATGCACAAAGGCGTCGACTTCGCGGCCGCGACGGGCACGCCCATCATGGCGGCCGGCGACGGCGCGGTCGAGCTCGCCGGCTGGCACGGCAATTACGGCATCTACCTGCGCGTCCGCCACAACCGCGATTACAGCACCGCCTACGCCCATATGAGCGCGATCGCGCGCGGCATCAGGGTCGGCAGCCATGTGCGTCAGGGCCAGGTGATCGGCTATGTCGGTGCAACCGGCCTCGCCACCGGCCCGCACCTTTATTACGAGGTGCTGGTGCACGACCGCCAGATCAATCCCTTGAGCGTCAAGCTGCCGACCGGCATCAAGCTCGCAGGCACGGAGCTCAAGAGTTTCAGCGCCAGCAAGGCCGCGACCGATGCAGCGCTCGCCTCGCTCCCCCAAACCGCCAAGCTCGCCAAGAGGGCGTTCTAATCACGCCGCCTTGTCGGTGACGGCCGTGCCGTTGATGGCGAGCGCCTTGCCCTTGACGCTCACCCGCACCGTCTCGCCCTCGCGCACCTTGCCCTCGAGGATCAGGGTGGCGAGCGGATTCTGCAGGCTGCGCTGGATCACGCGCTTCAACGGCCGCGCCCCGTAGACGGGGTCGTAGCCGGCCTCGGCGAGCCAGTTGCGCGCGCGCTCGTCGAGTGTCAACGTGATCTTGCGCTCGGCCAAGAGCTTGGCGAGCCGTGCTAACTGGATCTCGACGATGCCGGCCATGTGCTCGCGCGTGAGGCGGTGGAAAAGGAGAATCTCGTCGAGCCGGTTGAGGAACTCCGGCCGGAAGTGGCCGCGCACCACCTCCATCACCGCGTCGCGCACGGCCTCGGTGAGCGCACCCTCGGGTTGGGCGGCGAGGAGGTCGCTGCCGAGGTTCGAGGTCATCACGATGAGCGTGTTGCGGAAGTCGACGGTGCGGCCCTGGCCGTCGGTCAAGCGGCCGTCGTCGAGCACCTGGAGCAGCACGTTGAAGACGTCGGGATGCGCCTTCTCGATCTCGTCGAAGAGGACCACCTGGTAAGGCCGGCGCCGCACCGCTTCCGTGAGCGAGCCGCCTTCCTCGTAGCCGACGTAACCGGGGGGTGCCCCGATGAGGCGCGCAACCGAATGCTTCTCCATATATTCGGACATGTCGATGCGCACCATGGCGGCCTCGTCGTCGAAGAGGAAGGCGGCGAGCGCCTTGGTGAGCTCGGTCTTGCCCACCCCGGTCGGACCGAGGAAGAGGAAGGAGCCGAGCGGCCGGTTGGGATCCTGGAGCCCCGCGCGCGCGCGCCGCACGGCGTGGGCGACGGCGTTGAGCGCGTCCTCCTGGCCGACCACGCGCTTGCGCAGGCTCTCTTCCATGTGGACGAGCTTCTCGCGCTCGCCTTCGAGCATGCGGTCGACCGGGACGCCGGTCCAGCGCGAGACCACGGAGGCCACGTCCTCGGCCGTCACCTCCTCCTTGAGCATGGCCTGGCCGCTCACTTCCTCCGCAGCCTTGAGCTTGCGCTCGAGCTCGGGCACCACGCCATAGAGGAGCTCGCCCGCGCGCGCCCAGTTGCCTTGGCGTTGCGCGGTCTCGAGCTCGCTCTTCGCCTGGTCGAGCTGGGCCTTGATCTGCT
This sequence comes from Alphaproteobacteria bacterium, assembly GCA_035625535.1. Classification (GTDB taxonomy): domain Bacteria; phylum Pseudomonadota; class Alphaproteobacteria; order JACZXZ01; family JACZXZ01; genus DASPPM01. Next base: position 20,355 of record DASPPM010000345.1, on the reverse strand, counting down.
GCGCGCTTGAAAGCTTCTCCTTCTCCGCCTGCCAGCGCGCGGTGAGCTCGGCCGACTGGGCCTCGAGTGCTGCAAGCTCGCCCTCGAGCCTCTTGAGGCGCTCCTTGGAGGCGTCGTCCGTCTCCTTCTTGAGCGCCTCGCGCTCGATCTTGAGCTGGATGATGCGGCGGTCGAGCTCGTCGATCTCCTCGGGCTTGGAGTCCACCTCCATGCGCAGCCGGCTCGCCGCCTCGTCGATGAGGTCGATCGCCTTGTCGGGCAGGAAGCGGTCGGTGATGTAGCGGTGCGAGAGCGTCGCCGCGGCCACGATCGCGCCATCCGTGATGCGCACGCCGTGGTGGACCTCGTACTTCTCCTTGAGCCCGCGCAGGATCGAGATGGTGTCCTCGACCGTGGGCTCGGAGACGAACACCGGCTGGAAGCGCCGCGCGAGCGCCGCATCCTTCTCGACATGCTTGCGGTACTCGTCGAGCGTGGTGGCGCCCACGCAATGGAGCTCGCCGCGCGCGAGCGCCGGCTTGAGCATGTTGGAGGCATCCATCGCCCCCTCGGCCTTGCCCGCGCCCACGAGCGTGTGCAGCTCGTCGATGAAGAGGATGATCTCGCCCGCGGCGGCGCCGATCTCGGCGAGCACGGCCTTGAGCCGCTCCTCGAACTCGCCGCGGAATTTGGCACCCGCGACGAGGGCGCCCAAATCGAGCGCCATGAGGCGCTTGCCCTCGAGCCCCTCGGGCACGTCGCCGTTCACGATGCGCTGCGCCAGGCCCTCGACGATCGCGGTCTTGCCCACTCCCGGCTCGCCGATCAGCACCGGGTTGTTCTTGGTGCGCCGCGCCAGAACCTGGATCGTGCGCCGGATCTCCTCGTCCCGCCCGATCACCGGATCGAGCTTGCCGGCGCGCGCCGCCTCGGTCAGATCGCGGGCATATTTCTTGAGCGCGTCGTAAGAGCCTTCGGCACTTGCGCTGTCGGCGCGCCGGCCCTTGCGCACGTCCTCGATCGCTTTGTTGAGCGACTGGGGCGTCAAGCCGGCGCCCCTGAGCACGCGCGCCGCCGCCGTACCCGTGGCGAGCGCAAGCGCAAGCAAGAGACGCTCGGCGGTGACGAAGCTGTCGCCCGCCTTGGCCGCGATCGCCTCGGCCTGCTCGAAGACGCGGGCGAGCTCGGGCGTGAGGTAGACCTGCCCCGCCCCGCTGCCTTCGACCCGCGGCAGCTTGGCGAGCTCGCGCTCGAGGTCGGCAAGGGCAGCGCCCGGATCGCTGCCGGCAGCGCGCATGAGATTGGCGGCGAGGCCTTCCTTGTCCTCAAGCAGAACCTTGAGCAGATGCTCGGGCGTCAGCCGCTGATGGCCGCTGCGCAACGCCAAGGTTTGCGCCGATTGGATAAACCCCTGCGAGCGCTCGGTATATTTCTCGAGATCCATCGCGTGGCATCCTTTCTTTTGGCCCCCTCATGAGGCGGGCGGGAATGCTGGGTCCGGGATCAGCGAAATGGGCACCCACGGCTTCATATGGCGGCGAGGCCGGGCTCACTCAAGAGCCGCGACGGCGCCCCGCGACCGCCCATTGCGGCCATCCTGGGACTTCCGCCGCATCTAAGATATTGCAGTGCACAATAATTTCACTTGCTTTGGATAGGCACTTACCCCATTTATGGTGCAATGCAATATCAATTATTCAAACTGCGCGAGCTGCTTCGCCGCTGGCGGCAGGGCGCCCTCATGGCCCCCCGCCTCGTCAGGCGGCAGGGCTTGCCGGGCGTCTTCGAGCCGCCGAGCCCCGCTCCGCCCTGGGCGCGCGCGTGGCTGACGACAAACCCGACGTGGCCCGCCGGCTTCGCAAGCAATTCCTGCCGTTTGGCCTTGGCCCTTCAGGGCGGCGGTGCGCATGGCGCCTTCACCTGGGGCGTGCTCGATCGCCTCCTCGAGGTGCCCAGTTTTCGCATCGTTGCGATCAGCGGAGCGAGTGCCGGTGCCATCAACGCGGCGGTGCTCGCCGCGGGCTACCTCGAGGGCGGCCCCGTGGCCGCGCGCGAGCGCCTCGAGGCGCTGTGGCGCAAGCTGGCGCAGCTCGCAGCCTTCAGCCCGCTGCGGCCGACTCCCTTCGAGGCGCTGGTCCTCGGCCGCAACAGCGAGTGGTCATTCTCGCACCTCGCCTTCGATCTCGTCTCGCGCCTGTTGTCGCCCTATCAGCTCAACCCGCTTGGCCTCAACCCTTTGCGCCAGGTGCTTGTCGAGCTCATCGACTTCGAGCGCTTGCGCGGCACGGATGCGATCCGCCTCTTCGTCGCCGCGACCGGCGTGGAGAGCGGTGCCGCGCGCCTCTTCACCAACAGGGAGCTCACGCCCGACGTGCTTCTCGCCTCTGCCTGCCTGCCGACGCTGTATCCGGCGGTGAAGCTCGACGGCCGGCATTATTGGGACGGCGGCTTTACGGCCAACCCCCCGCTCCTGCCGCTCGTCGAAGAATGCGACGCCAGCGATATCGTGCTCGTGCGCCTCAATCCGCGGCAAGAGGTGCCAGTGCCGACGACCGCGCGCGGCATTCAGTCGCGCCTCAGCCGCATCGTCTTCGACAACCCCTTGAAGCGCGAGCTCGAGAGCATCGACTGGCTTCGCCGCATGACGAAGAAGGCGGGCATCGCTGCGGGCGCTCCGGTCGGGCGGCTCGCGTCGCTCCGTCTCCACACGATCGGTGACGACGATGCGCTGAGCAAGCTCGGCGGCACGAGCAAGCTCCATCCCGATTGGCCGCTCGTGCGCGCACTCAAGGATGCCGGGCGCGCGGCCGCCGAGGGCTGGCTCTTCGCGGGAGTGACGCCTCGGCCCGCGGCGAACGATCAGGACGAAGGCGCTGCCGGCATCGCCGTTTGACAGGCCGCGCTCAATCAGGACTAAGATCGCGCCCATGACGGCGACACTCGCCCGCATCTACCGCTATCCCGTCAAGGGGCTGACCGCCGAGCCGCTTGCGCGCGTGCGCCTCGAGCCCGGCAAGCGTCTGCCCGGCGACCGCCGCTACGCCATCGAGCACGGCGGCGGGACGAGCCATGAGGCCAGGGAAGAATGGCAGCCGAAGGCCGGCTTCCTCAACTTGATGCGCGATGAGCGCCTGGCCCTCCTCGAGGCCCGCTTCGAGGAGGCGAGTAGTGTGCTGGTGCTTTATCGCGGCGGCAAACGTGTCGCGCGCGGCGAGCTGAGCACTCCTCTGGGGCGCACGCTCATCGAACAGTTCCTCGCCGCCTTCATGAAGGAAGAGCTGCGCGGTGCCGCCAAGCTGGTGGAGGCGCGGGAGGGCGGTTTCACCGACGCGCCCGAGCCGTGGCTCTCGCTCGTCAATCTCGCATCCGTGCGCGACCTCGGCGAGCGCATCGTCGGAGGCGAGATCGATCCGTTGCGCTTCCGCGCCAATCTCTATCTCGAGGGGCTTGCCCCATGGCGCGAGCTCGATCTCGTGGACCGCGAGATCGCCATCGGGCCGGTGCGGCTCAAGGTCGCGAAGCCGATTACGCGCTGTGCCGCGATCAACGTGAATCCCGCGACCGGCGCGCGCGATCTCAACCTTCCGCGCGCGCTCGAAGGCGGCATCGGCCACGGGAATATGGGCGTCTATGCCGAGGTGCTCAGCGCGGGCGAAATCGAGCCCGGCGCCCCTTGCGCCGTTGCCGAGGCCTGAGCTTTAGGGGGATCAGAACGGCTGCGGCTCGGTCCCGTCGTTCGAGCCGTTGATCGGAGCGCCCTGGCCGGGGCCGGGACGGATCTCGGGCTGCTCCCCGTCCCCGCCGTCGAAGGCGTCGAAGTCGTGGCGGGACATGGGACCGCCGTTGCTGTTGATGATACGGAAGTAGTGCTCCGCATGCTGGAAGAAGTTCTCGGCCGCGATGCGATCGCCCGAGGAATGGGCGTCGCGCGCGAGCGCGAGGTACTTCTCGTGCAGCTGATAGGCGTTGCCCCGGAGCTTGCCGTTGGGGCCGCTGCTGTCGAGCGTCTGCAGCCGCAACGGCACGTTTTGCTTGCGCCCGCCATTCCCGCGGCCACGCGAGCGTTTCGCGTTGGGACCTTGTCTCATCGCACCATCGCTTGATATTCGAACGGTTGGTTTATCGTAGCGTTTGTCTTATTGAGATCCCCTTGAGATCCCGGCGCTCTGCCTTCCGAGCCTTGTTCGCGGAGATCCTCTCCGACCCTCGCGACCGCGCTCTGATTGCGGCGTATTGTCTGATGTGAGCGTGGTGCCCCTTACGCGCACCATCCCCCTCTTAGCAGAAAGCGATCCGCCGCGCCACCGCTTTTCCCCTGCGTCCGCGACTTTCTGCCCTCGCGTCCCCTCGGCTGGCGCGGCCGATATAATAAGGCATCGCTCGTTTCCCGCAAGGTCCAAACGTCGGGCGAGCTCGCGAAGCCCGACCTCGGCCATGATGCCCGCCACCTCGTCCCCCTGGCCCGCGCCGAGCTCGACGACCGCGTGGCCCCCTCGCGCGAGACGGCGCACAAGGGCGGGCGCCAGGCTCCGGTAACAGGCGAGCCCGTCGGGCCCGCCCGCGAGCGCTATACGCGGCTCGAAGCGCGCCACCTCCGGCGCCAGCGCGGAAATCTCCCCTTCGGCCAGGTAGGGCGGATTCGCCAGCACGAGGTCGAAGCGCCCTGCGAGTGCGCTATCCCAGTTGCCGACCAGAAAGCGCGCGCGCGAGGCGAGGCCGAGTGCCGCGGCATTTTCGCGCGCCACGCGGCAGGCAGCCTCGCTCACATCGACGCCAACTCCCTCGGCGGCGCTGAATTCCATAAGCAACGCAAGCAACAAGCATCCGCTTCCCGTGCCAAGATCGAGCACCCTCAGCTTGCGACCAGCGGCGCGGGCAAGCTCAAGCGCCGCATCGACGAGCGTCTCGCTCTCCGGCCGGGGTACCAGCGTCTCGGGCGTCACGCGAAAGGAGAGGCTCCAGAACTCGCGGCGGCCGAGGATTTGGGCGATCGGCTCGCGCTTGATGCGTCGCGCGAGGAGGGCCTCGAAGCGCCTCTGTTCCTCTTTGCTCAGCACCCGGCCGGGAAATGCGACGAGAGCCTCTAGCGAGCGCCCGGTCGCATGGCACATGAGCAGCCGCGCCTCGAGCCGCGGCTCGCCCACGGTCGCGGCCTTGAGGCGCCATGCCGCCTCTCTGAGGAGGCTACTGGGGGTCGCGGTCTCTTGCGTTTTATTCATGGCAGATCTGCGAGACGTGCAGCCTCGTCCTCGGCGATGAGGGCGTCGATGATCTTGTCGAGGGCCTCGCCCGACATCACGCGATCGAGCTCATAGAGGGTGAGGTTGATGCGATGATCGGTGCAGCGCCCTTGCGGGAAGTTGTAGGTGCGGATGCGCTCGGAACGGTCGCCCGTGCCGACCTGGCTCTTGCGCTGAGCGGCCCGCTCGGCCTCGCGCTTGGCGCGTTCGGCTTCGTAGAGCCTCGCGCGCAGGATCTTGAGCGCTTTGGCCTTGTTCTTGTGCTGCGACTTCTCGTCCTGCTGCTGCACCACGATGCCGCTCGGCAGATGGGTGATGCGCACGGCGCTGTCGGTGGTGTTGACCGACTGTCCGCCCGGGCCGCTCGAGCGGAACACGTCGATGCGCAGGTCCTTCTCGTCGATCTGGATGTCGACCTCCTCGGCTTCGGGAAGCACGGCGACGGTCGCCGCCGAGGTGTGGATGCGTCCGCTCGCCTCGGTCGCCGGCACGCGCTGCACCCGGTGCACGCCCGATTCGAACTTGAGGCGCGCGAAGACGCCGCGCCCGTTGATGGAAGCGATCACCTCCTTGAAGCCGCCGAGTCCCGTGTCGCTCAGCGCCAGGACCTCGACCTTCCAGCCGTGGATGTCGGCGTAGCGCTGGTACATGCGAAAGAGGTCGGCGGCGAAGAGAGCCGCCTCCTCGCCGCCCGTGCCGGCGCGGATTTCGAGAATGGCGCTTTTCTCGTCCGCGACATCCCTGGGCAGCAGCATCCGCTGCACCTCGCGCTGGAGCGTGGGCAAGGTTCCCTTGAGCGTGCGGTATTCTTCCTCGGCGAGGGTCCGCATCTCCGCGTCGGAAGCCGGATCGCCCATCAGCGCCTCGAGGTCGGCGAGCTCCTTGGACCTCCTGCGCAAGGTCTCGATGCTCTCCACGATCGGCGTCAAGTCGGCATATTCCTTCGAGAGGCGCACGTAGTCCTGCGCGCCGAGGCCGCCCGCGGCGAGCGAGTGCGCCACGTCCTTGTGGCGCGCGACGATGCCTTGCAATTTCTCCTCGAAATTCACTTGCTCTTCTCCTCGTCGCTCGCATCGCCCTCGTCCCTAGCTAAGCGGAAGAGCCGGCGGATGAGGCGTTCGGCAAGGGCCCGGCTGGCGCTCGACCCCTCCTCCGCGGCAATGGCACGCAAGGCCTCGGAGGGCTCGTGCAGCATGCGGTTGACGAGGAGCCGCGTCGCCTCGGCGGCGTTCCCCTCGCCGATTTCCGCCAGCACCTGCTCGCGCACCTGCTCGAAATGCCGGCGCAGCGCCACGAGCGTCGGCACCGCCCCCCGCTCCGCCCGCGCGCGCGCGAAAAGGGCCAGCGCCTCGTCGAGGATGTGCCACGCCTCCGCCGCCGCCGCCACGCGGCTCGCCTGGCCGGCAAGCGCCGCGCCCTCGAGGTCGCCGAGATCGTAAAGATAGGCGTCGTCTATGCGGTTGACCGCGGGCTCGATGTCGCTCGGCACGCCGAGGTCGATGAGATAGACCGGGCGACGGCGGCGGCGGCGCAAGGCCTGCTCCATCATCTCTCCCGTGACAAGATATCGCCCGGTGCCCGCGCACGCGATCACCACGTCCGCCTCGACCAGCGCCACGGCGAGTGTGGCGAAGTCCGTGTAATGGCCGTCGAGCTGGCGCGCAAGCGCCTCCGCGCGCGCCGCCTGCGGCGCCGCGACCGTGATGCGCGCGAGGCCGGCGCGGAGGAGCTCCTCGGCCATGAGCTGGCCCATGTCGCCGGTGCCGATGAGAAGGCCGCCGAGGCTGCCGAGATCGCCATGGACCTCGCGGGCGAGCTCGACGGCGGTCGCCACGATCGAGACCGGTCCCTCGGCGATGCGCGTCTCGTTGCGCACGCGCTTGGCCGCCGCGTAGGCGGCCTGGAGAGCCGCCTCCAGCTCACCGCCGATCGTGCCCGCGTCGCGCGCGGTGCGGTGCGCCGCCTTGAGCTGCCCGAGCACCTGCGGCTCGCCGACAACGGCGCTGTCGAGCGAGGCGGCGACCGCGAAGATGTGCCGCAACGCCGCCTCGTCCGTGTGGAGGTAGAGCTGGCGCTCGAGGACCGCCTGCTCAAGCCCCGCGCGCTCGGCAAGCACGCGGGCGACTGCGGCGTGCACGAGCTCAGGTTCCTCGGCGACGCCCTGGACCTCGACCCTGTCGCAGGTCGAGAGCACGAGCGCCTGTCGCAATCCCTCCTCGCGAAGCCGGCCGAGCACGGCCGGTGCCGCGGCGTCCTCGACGAAGAGCCTGTCGCGAAGCTCCACGCTGCTCGAACGATGATTGGCGCCGACCACGACGTATTGGGCCGGCGCATGTGCGCCGCCGCCCATGGCTTGGCTATCGCTCTGCGGCGAGACGGTCGACGAGGCTGTCGAGCGCCACCTCGCTTTGCGCGCCCGTGTCGAGGTCGCGCAGGCTCCCTACCTTGCGCTTGAGCTCGTCCTCGCCGAGGAGGACGGCAATCCGTGCCCCCACTTTGTTGGCGCGCTTCATGCGGCGCGAGAGATTGCCGTGGAAGCCGAGCTCGACGGCAAGCCCGCGATGGCGGAGGTCGCGCGCGATGCGAAGGGCGGCGCTTTCCGCCGCCGCGCCTACCGGGATGACCGCGATGGGCCGCGTCGAGAGCGGCGCCTCGCCCGCCAGCATGGCGAGCCGCTCGATGCCGCCCGCCCATCCCACGCTCGCGGTCGGCGGACCGCCCATGGTCTCGGCGAGCCCGTCGTAGCGCCCGCCGGCGATCACGGCCCCCTGCGCGCCGAGCTCGTTCGTGGTGAACTCGAACACCGTGTGGCAGTAATAATCGAGTCCGCGCACGATGCGCGGGTTGAGCGCATAGTCGATCCCGGTCGCTTCGAGCGCGGATGTCACCTTTGCGAAGAAGCTCCGCGACGCATCATTGAGGTAGTCGAAGAAGACCGGCGCATCGGCGACGATGCGCTTGTCGGCCGCGTCCTTCGAGTCGAGCACGCGCAGGGGATTGCGCTCGAGGCGCGCGCGGCTGTCGGCGGAGAGCTTGTCGATGTGCTTGCCGAGATAGTCGACGAGCGCCGCGCGATAGGCGGCCCTGCTCTCCGTGTCGCCGAGGGTGTTGAGCTCGAGCGTCGTCTTGTCGAGAACGCCGAGCGCCTCGAGAATATGGGCACCCGCCGCGATCACCTCGACGTCGCCGAGCGGGTCCGGCACGCCCAAGAGCTCGATGTCGATCTGGTGGAACTGACGGTAGCGCCCCTTCTGCGGCCGCTCGTAGCGGAACATCGGTCCGGCGCAGAAGAACTTGAGCGGGAGATGCTGGGCGAGCCCGCCAGAGATCAGCGCGCGCATGATGCCGGCGGTCGCCTCGGGACGGAGCGTCAGCTGCTCGCCGCCGCGGTCCTCGAAGGTGTACATCTCCTTGGTGACGATGTCGCTCGTGTCGCCGAGCGTGCGCCGGAACACCTCGGTGAACTCGAAGATCGGCGTCGAGACCTCCTCGTAGCCGTAGAGTGCCGCGATCGCGCGCGCCGTCTCCACGACGCGGCGATGGCGCCGGCTCTCTTCGGGCAATAGGTCGCGGGTGCCGCGGACCGGCTGCAGCGACGACAAGGGAATCTCCGTGGCTATTCCGCGGCGGAGCGCGGCGCTCTCTCTTCCTTGGCCTTCTCGGCTTCGATCTCGGCGGCCCGCTTCTCCACGAGCGCCACGAGGTGGCCGACGATCTCGTCGTCCGTGCCGTGCAGCACGTGATGCTTCTCGCCGTTGATGTAGACCTGGTGCGAGCGCTTGCCGCCTCCGGTAAGCCCGATCATGGTCTCGCGCGCCTCGCCGGGCCCGTTCACCACGCAGCCGATGACGGAGAGCGTCATCGGGGTCGTGATGTGCGCGATGCGCTTCTCGAGCTTCTCGACCGTGGGAATGACGTTGAAGTTCTGCCGCGCGCACGACGGGCAAGAGACGATATTGACGCCGCGGTGGCGCAGCCCGAGGGACTTCAGAATGTCGAAGCCGACCTTGATCTCCTCGACGGGATCGGCCGAGAGCGAGACGCGGATCGTGTCGCCGATCCCGGCCCAAAGGAGCGAGCCGATGCCGATCGATGATTTGATGGTGCCGGCGCGCAGTGCGCCGGCCTCCGTGACGCCGAGGTGGAGGGGATAGTCGCACGCCTCGGCCAAGCCCTGATAGGCGGCCACGGCGAGGAACACATCGGACGCCTTCACGCTGATCTTGAACTCGGTGAAGCCCTCGTCCTCCAGCATCTTGGCGTGGTTCAAGGCGCTCTCGATCATCGCCTCGGGGCAAGGCTCGCCGTAGCGCTCGAGCAGCTCCTTCTCGAGACTGCCGGCATTCACGCCGATGCGCATCGAACAGCCGTGGTCGCGGGCGGCCTTGACCACCTCGCGCACGCGCGCCTGCCCGCCGATGTTTCCCGGATTGACGCGCAGGCACGCCGCACCTGCCCCCGCGGCCTCGATCGCGCGCTTGTAGTGGAAGTGGATGTCGGCCACGATCGGCACCGCGGTCTCGCGCACGATCGTCTTGAGCGCTGCCGTCGATTCCTCGTCCGGGCACGACACCCGCACGATGTCCGCGCCCACGGCCTCGAGCGCCTTGATTTGGTCGATCGTCGCCTTGGCGTCCGCCGTCAGCGTGTTGGTCATGGACTGGACCGAGATCGGCGCGTCTCCGCCGACGGCCACCTTGCCCACCATGATCTTGCGGCTCTTGCGCCGGACGATGTCGCGATAGGGGCGAACGCTCATGCCGTGTCCCTCGGGGAATTTGCGCGGAACGCCGTGGCCTCCGGCCCCCCGCGGCCCGGGTTATAACGCAAAAGCCGGCTTGAGGCCAGGGTGCCGCCGCCAGCACCCCGGTGATATAGAGCGGGGGACGCGCTTACGGCAAGGGTGCCGGCCCCGCGCCCGGGTGCTCGGCGCCGGACGACTATTGGCCCGGCAACGTGCCGCCCGCGAGCTTGTCCGGGTCGAGGGGGATGTTGCGCCGGACGACGCCATTACCGCCCAACGACGGCGCCGCCTTGCCATCGACGCTCACGTCTAGCGCGCCCGCGTTTCCGGTTACCAGCGTGAGACCCGGCTGATTGGGCACGCGATAGCTCTCGCCGGCGCGAAGCGTGCGGGTCCAGATCAACCTGCCGTCGCGGTCCCGCACCTGCAGCCAGCTGTTCTGCCGGGCGGTCAGCGTGACGCGGGAATCGACGTTGCTTTCGCCATAGACCCGCGCCTCGCCGGGCTTGAGGGCGGCGAGCTGGTCGGGGACGGGCGGGGCCAAGGGCGCCAGCTCCGTGCCGCTCCGCGCTACCGCCGATGCGCCGCCCGCTTGCGCGGGGGCATCCCTTGCCGGGTCGCTGGTGACCATGCCCTCGGCGGGCTTGAGAGCAAGCTTCGGCGTCGGCGACGCCGGCCCCGCGGGCGCCGGGCTTGGCGCCGCGGCCGCAGGAGCGGAGGACGGCAGCGCAGCCCTCCCTGCGGGCGCGCTCGGGTTCGTCTGGGGGCGTGCCGCGGCGGGAGCGCTGGCTCCTCCGCCGGTATTGCCGGCCGCAATCTCGCCTGGCTCGACCGGGGTGGCACTGCTCGCGTGGGCTTCGGAGGGTGTTGGCGCCGGTTGAGCCGGCTGCGAATTCTCCGGCACCATTTTCGCCAGCTCGGCCGGCACCTGGGAAACCTCGTCCGATGCCACCATCTGGCGGTGCTCATAATAGTACCAGCCACCATATATCGCGGCGGCAAGGAGGAGGGCGACGAGGAGGACGACGCCGCCGGGGAAGCGGCCCTCCTGCAAAGGCTCGGGGAAGACAAGGGCCTGGGGCCGGCTCAGCCCGCGGACCTCGTCCTTGAATTGACGGATGATCTCTTTGCCGTCGAGCCTCAGAAACTCGGCATAGGCGCGCACGAAGCCAATGGCATAAGTCGGCCCCGGGAGGTCCTCGAAGCGGCCATCTTCGATGGCCTCGAGGTAGCGCGCCTGGATGCGCAAGGCGCCTGCCACGTCGACAAGGTCGAATCCGGCCTGCAACCGGGCCGCGCGCAACCGGCCGGCCACCGCGCCCGTCTCGGCATGGCGGCCTCCGGGGCCGCGCGCGCTCTGGCGGCGGTCATCGACGTCGAGGTCGTGACGCTTCGGCTCAGCCATGGTGCATACCCTGCCCCTTGCCCTCTTGCACCATCAGCCGACCTTGAGGAGGCGCGGCCGCGGGCTGCCCCACGCCGCGCAATCGACCGGCCGGCTCGATCCGCACTTCCAACCTCCCAAATAGCTCTAGCAAAGGAAGGTGCCCGAGATCAACGGATTAGATGGCAATGCCGTGGTCCGAGGCATAATCCTTGAGCTTTTTGCGCAGCGAGTGGTCGGATTGGCCGAGGAGGGCCACGAGATAAGCGGCGAGCGGCCCTACCTCGAGGCTTCGCACCATCAGCTTGACCGCGCCGATCGCGGGCGAGGCAACCGAGAAGCTGCGCAAGCCCAGGCCGATGAGAGCCATGGCCTCGAGCGGCTGCGAGCCGGCCTCGCCGCACAGGCTGACCTCCACGCCGAGCTTGGCGCAGCCGATGATGATCCGGCGCATCATGGTCAGGGCGGAGGGAGACAGCAGATCATAGCGCTCGGCAAGGCGCGGATTGTTGCGGTCGACCGCGAAATGGAACTGCAGGAGGTCGTTGCTGCCGATCGAGATGAAATCGGCGCGCGCGAGCAACTGCGGCAGCTGATAGACGAGCGACGGCACTTCCAGCATGGCCCCCACGCGCAGCTTGGAGGGCACGGCGCCGCCGAGCGCCCGCTCGCGCTCGAGCTCGAGCGCAAGGACGGCGCGGGCGCGGTCGAACTCGTCGACCTCGGCAATCATCGGGAACATGAGGTGGAGCTCGCGCCCGGCCGCGGCCCTGATCAGCGCGCGCAGCTGCTGGCGCAGCATGGCCGGCCGGTCGAGGCCGACCCGTATGGCGCGCCATCCCATCGCCGGATTCTCCTCGGCCTCATCGGGCAAATAGGGCAGCGCCTTGTCGCCGCCAATGTCGAGGGTGCGGAAGACGACGGGCTTGCCGCGCGCCAGGTCGAGGACGCGGGCGTAGACGTGCGTCTGCTCCGCAACGGAAGGGAAGCTGCGGCGTACCATGAAGAGAAGCTCGGTGCGATAGAGCCCGATGCCGTCGGCGCCGCTCTCGTGCAGGTGGGGCATGTCGATGAGAAGGCCGGCGTTGATGTGGAGTCTGACGTGCACGCCATCGAGCGACGTCGCCGGCAGATCGCGCGCGGCCGCGTAGGCCGCGACCCGCGCGCTCGACAAGCGCACGCTCTCGGAAAAGCTCTGCTGCACGTCCTCGGCCGGGCGCAGGTAGACGACACCGCGATCGCCATCGATGATGATGGGATCGAGCGTGTCGATCTTGCTGAAGGCCTCTCGCACGCGTCCCACCACCGGAATGTCGAGGGCGCGCGCGATGATCACGACATGCGAGGTGGGAGCGCCATCCTCCAGCACGAGGCCCTTGAGCGTGCGCCGGTCATAGTCGAGGAGCTCGGTCGGGCTCAACTCGCGCGCGACCACGACGATCTCCTCCGGCGTCTCCGGAAGCTTGGGCTGCTCGTCCACCGCGCCGAGGAGGAGGAGCAGGCGGTTGGTCAGGTCGCCGAGCTCGGCGAAGCGCTCGCGGAAGAAGGGATCGCTCACCTGCGCCATGCGCGCGCGCATGTCGTTCTGCACGCGCTGAACGGCGGCCTCGGCCGAGAGTCCGGTCAGGATCGCCTCGCGCATTCTCCTCAGCCAGCCGCGGTCGCCCGCCACCATGCGGTAGGTCTCGAGCACCTCGCGATGCTCGCCGTGAGGCGCCATGTCGGGCGAGGCCGCGAGCGCCTCGAGCGCGCTCCTCAGGCTGGCGAGCGCCTCGTCGAGCCGTGCCAGCTCGACGCGCGGATCCTCCGCCACGACTTCGCGGATCTGGATGCGCCGATGGTGCAGCACGGCGCGGCCGATGGCGACGCCGCCGTTGAGGCGGACACCCTCTAGGCGCAGAGGGAGAAGGGCTATGCCGTCGGTCGGCGCGAGCTCGGCCGGGCTGACGAGCTCGCCGGTCGCCAGCATCTCGGCGAGCACCATGGCGACCGTCTCCAGGGTCTCCACCTCTTCGTCGTCGTAAAGGCGCTGGGTGCGGTTCTGCACCACCAGCACGCCGAGCACGCGGCCGTCGCGCAGGATCGGCACGCCGACGAGGGAGTGGTAGATCTCCTCGCCGGTCTCGGGGCGGTAGGCGAATTTGGGATGGTGCTGGGCGTCGGGGAAGTTGCCCGGCTGCGCGTGAGCGGCGATGTCGCCGACGAGACCTTCGCCGAGGCGGAGGCGCGTGCGGTGCACGGCCTCGCGCTTCAAGCCCTCGGTCGCGAAGAGCTCGAGCACCTCCCCCGCCCGCATCACGTAGATCGAGCAGACCTCGGCGACGAGCTCGGCCGCGATCAGGCGAACGATCTGGTCGAGGCGGGCCTGCGCCGGTCCTCCCGCGGCCATGATGTCGCGCAGTCGTTTGAGGAGTTTGCGCGCACCGACCAGGCCGGCCGACTCGCTCATCGGCCTGCGGCTTCGAGCCGCTCCCTTGTCATGAGTGCCGCGAGCGCCTGACCGACGAGCTCCTCTATGATCTCGGCCGTCGATTGCTCGCGCGTCACCATGCCCACGCTCTGGCCCGCCATCAGCGAGCCGCTCTCGACGTCGCCGTCGATGACGGCCCGCCTGAGCGACCCCGCCCAGAAATGCTCGATCTCGAGCTGGGCCGCCTCCTTGCTGAGCGCGCCGCGATTGTAGCGCTCGATCACGTCGCGCTGCGTCTCGAGGAAGCGCTCGGTGGCCCGGTTGACGATGGCTCGGACGGGGATCACGGGAAAGCGCCGATCGAGCTGGATGGACGGCATCGCGTCGCGCGCGGCGGCGAGGATGAAGGCCTTCTTAAAGTTGGCATGCGCGATCGATTCGCGCGCGCACACGAAGCGCGTGCCGAGCTGGCAACCCGATGCTCCCATCTCGAGATAGGAGAGGATGGCCTCGCCCCGCCCGATCCCGCCGGCGACGAAGACCGGGACCTCGCGCACCGCCGGAAGGATCTCCTGGGCGAGCACCGAGGTCGAGACCGGGCCGATATGGCCGCCCGCCTCCGCCCCCTCGATGATGATGCCGTCGATCTTCATGCGCACGAGCTTCTTTGCGATCGGAGGACCGGGTGCAAAGGCCATCGTCCTCGCGCCCGCGGCCTTGATCCTTTGCAGATACGCGGCACTCGGCATGCCGCCTGCGAATACGACGTGACTCACCTTGCCGGCGACGCACGCCTCGACGAGCGCCTCGAGCTCCGGATGCATCACGATCAGATTGACGCCGAAGGGCCGCTTCGTCATCTCGTGGGTCGCCGCAATCTCGGCCGCGAGCTGGTCCGGCGACATGGCACCGCAGGCGATCACTCCGAATCCGCCCGCGTTGGAGATCGCCGCCACCAAATGGCGCTCCGACACCCAGGTCATCGCACCACCCATGATGGCGTAATCGCAGCCGAGGAATTCGGCGCCGCGTCGCCAGAGCTGATCGAGACGCGCGCGCGCGCTTCTTAGGTCCATGGCCTTCAGGCAGCGTCCAATCCGTACGCCGAGTGGAGCGCCCTCAGCGCGAGCTCGGTATACTTCTCGTCGATGAGCACGCTGACCTTGATTTCCGAGGTCGAGATCACTTGGATGTTGATGCCTTCCCGCGAGAGCGCCTTGAACATCTGCTGCGCGACCCCCGCATGGCTGCGCATGCCGACTCCGATCACCGAGACCTTGACGACGTTGGGGTCGGGCGAGAGGCGGGCGTAGCCGACCTTGTCGCGCTGGCCCTCGAGCACCTTGACCGCCTGAGCGAGATCGCCCTTCGCCACGGTGAACGTGAGGTCGGTCGTGGCCCCGTCCTCGGACGAGCTCTGCACGATCATGTCGACGTTGATGTTGGCGTCCGAGAGCGGCCCGAAGATGCCGGCGGCAACGCCCGGCCGGTCGGCGACGCCCGCGAGCGTGATCTTGGCCTCGTTCCGGTTGTAGGTGAGGCCGCTGACGACTGCTTGTTCCACGATCTCATCCTCGTCCACGACGAGCGTGCCCGGCTCGTTGTTGAAGCTTGACAGCACTTGCAGGCGCACATGGTGCTTCATGGCCATCTCGACGGCGCGCGTCTGCAGCACCTTGGCGCCGAGGGAGGCCATCTCGAGCATTTCCTCATAGGTGATTCTAGCGAGCTTGCGCGCCTTCGCAACGATGTGCGGGTCGGCCGTGTAGATGCCCTCGACGTCCTTCAGGATGTCGCAGCGATCGGCCTTGACGGCCGCGGCGAGCGCCACCGCCGAGGTGTCGGAGCCGCCCCGCCCGAGGGTGGTGACGCGGCCGTCGGAGCCGAGGCCTTGAAACCCCGCCACCACCGCAACCTGCCCATCGGCCATGCGCCGGACCAGCTCGCTCCCCTCGATCCCCTCGATACGGGCCTTGCCGTGCACGGCGTCGCAGCGGATCGGGATCTGCCAGCCGAGCCACGAGCGGGCCTGCACGCCGATGTCCTGGAGCGCGATCGCGAGCAGGCCGGCGGTGACCTGCTCGCCCGAGGAGACCACGACATCGTACTCGCGGGCGTCGTGGAGGGCCGCCGTCCGCTCGGTCAATGCCACGAGCTTGTCGGTCTCGCCCGCCATGGCCGAGACCACGACGGCGACCTCGTGGCCGGCGTCGACCTCCGCCTTGACGCGGCGCGCCACGTGCTTGATGCGCTCTATGTCGGCGACGGACGTGCCGCCGTATTTCTGTACGATTCGCGCCATGCGTCTAGACCCCTCGCCCGCTCTCGCGCTTTGCTCGCTGGGGAACCTCTTGAGTTCGGCAACGGCCGCCGCGGGGGCCGCGCCATCGGCCGCCTCGCCTGTCGAGAGAAGGCCTGCGACCCCGCCGCGGGCACGAGGCCGAGCCCAGACCATCGCATTTCCTCGTTCCGAGGAGGCGGCGGGCGCCGCCTCGAGGGACCGGAACAGCGATCGCCCGAATGCACGCGGGTTGCCGCTGAAGCGGCGCCCATACATACTTAATTTGCCGAGGCCGGCGCAAGCCCGCGCTCGTGAACTTTAGGGGAAGGAGGGTCGGGTGAGCGCTCACCGCGAGAGCAAGGCGAGGAAGGCCCAAGCCGCTGGCGAAAGCCCCAGCGTGGACGCGGCCGAAATCGCCCGCTTCTCGGCCCTTGCCGAGGAATGGTGGGATCCCCTCGGCCAGTTCCGCCCGCTCCACAGGCTCAATCCGTTGAGGCTCGCCTATGTGCGCGACCGCGCTGCGGCCCATTTCGGCCGCGATCCCAAGGCCGGCCGGCCGCTCGCGGGGCTTTCGCTCCTCGATATCGGCTGCGGTGGCGGGCTCTTGTGCGAGCCCCTCGCGCGCTTGGGCGCACGGGTCGCCGGGATCGACGCTTCCGAGCGCAATATCGCAATCGCACGGGCGCACGCCGCTCAAGGCGGGCTCGCGCTCGATTACCGTGCCGCCACGGCGGAAGCGCTTGCCCGCGAGGGACGGCAGTTCGACATCGTCCTCGCTATGGAGGTGATCGAGCACGTGGCCGACGTGAGGAGCTTCCTTGGGGCCGCCTTGGCGCTCCTGGCAGCGCAGGGGATGATGGTGATCGCGACGATCAACCGCACGCCCCAGAGCTTCGCCCTGGCCATCGTCGGCGCCGAATATCTCATGCGCTGGCTGCCGCGCGGCACGCACGACTGGCGCAAGTTCCTGCGCCCCTCCGAGCTCGCCGCCCATCTGCGCGCGAGCGGCGCCCGGCTCGGGGAGCTTAAAGGCGTGCGCTACAGCCTGATCACCGACCGCTTTTCCCTCTCCGACGATCTCTCGGTCAATTACATGGCGCTCGCGCTCAAGAGCTAAGCTCGCGCACGGCGCGGACGATCTCAAGGGGCGCCTCGCGCGGCAAGAAGTGCCCGGCCACGGGGACGACGCGACGCTCGTAGGGGCCCGAGAAGTAGCGCGCGTCACCCGCCGAGTCCGCGGCCGGGTCGACGCCGTCGGCAGCCCCATGCAGCACGATCGAGGGCACGGCGATGCGCGGCTGCGCTGCCAGGCGCTCCTCGAGCGCCTCGAGCGCGGGATCGCCGGGGGCGGCACCGTAGCGGTGGCGGTAGGAGTGGATGGCGACGGGGACGAAGTCGGGATTGTCGAAGGACTTGGCCGTGCGCTCGAAGGTCGCCTCGTCGAAACGCCAGTTGGGCGACCACAGCCGCCACAGCATGCGGGAAATCTCGCGCCGGTTCGCGTCGAGCCCTGCGCGTCCGCGCTCCGTGTGGAAATACCACTGATACCAGAAGCGACGCTCCTGCTCGGCCGAGGCGGGGGTTGCGGACTTGGCGATGTTCTGGACGTTGTAGCCGCCGATCGAGACGAGCGCTGCCGCCCTCTCGGGCCAAAGTGCGGCCACCACGCAGGCGGCGCGCCCGCCCCAGTCGTAACCGACGAGGGTCGCGCGCGCGATTTCGAGGGCGTCGAGGAAGGCGTTGAGGTCGTGGCCGAGGGCGGCCTGCTGTCCCGAGCGCGGCGTGCCCGCGTCGAGAAAGCGCGTCGGCCCATAGCCGCGCAGGTAAGGGACGAGCGTGCGGTAGCCTGCCGCGGCGAGGGGCGCCGCCACCCCGTCCCAGGTCCGCGGGTCATCGGGAAAACCGTGCAAGAGGACGACCGGCCGGCCGGTCGCGGCGCCGCTCTCCTCGTAGGCGATCTCGAGCGTCCCGGTGCGGGTGCGCTTGATCGCGGGGCTGAAATCCATCTCGCTTTCCTCCGTGAGCGTCCGAGAGTGGCCACGCATATAAGCCCTCCTGCGGGGGCCGTCATCCTCGCCATGGGTGCGGTAGCGGGTCAGCTTCACCTCATCCTTCGAGACGGCCGCTTCGCGGCCTCCTCAGGATGAGGTGAAACCCTGACCAAAGTGTCCTCATCCTGAGGAGCGTCGCGCTTGCGACGCGTCTCGAAGGATGAGGACTTGGGCGTCGTGACCCACCGCCGTGGCAGTCGCCGCTTAGCGCCGGCCTCGACTATCGGCTACAATGACGCGCGCGCAGATCGCGCGAGCCGGCACCCCGCGACAGGAACGAGCGATGCAAGAGAGGAGCGAGACGCGCGACGGCATGCGCATCGACTGGGACGTGCCGATCACGATGGACGACGGCCTCGTGCTGCGCGCCGATGTCTTCCGGCCGATCGCCGCCGGCCGCTACCCGATCATTCTCAGCCACGGGCCTTACGCCAAGGGGCTTGCCTTTCAAGACGGCTACCCGAGCGCCTGGCGGCTCTTGAGCACCCAGCACCCGGACGCCGTGGCGGGATCGAGCAACAAATACCAAAGCTGGGAGGTCGTCGACCCGGAGAAGTGGGTGCCCGACGGCTATGCCTGCGTGCGCGTCGATTCCCGCGGCGCCGGCCGCTCCCCCGGCTATCTCGATCCCTGGTCCCCGCGCGAGACGCGCGACTTCTACCTCGTCATCGAGTGGGCCGGGACCGCGCCGTGGAGCAACGGCAAGGTCGGGCTCAACGGCATCTCCTACTACGCCATCAACCAGTGGCAGGTCGCCCAGCTGCAGCCCCCTCACCTTGCCGCCATGTGCGCCTGGGAGGGGGCCGCCGACTTCTATCGCGACATGACCTATCACGGCGGCATCCTCTCGACCTTCATGGCGAACTGGTCCGACATGCAGGTCAAGACCGTGCAGCACGGCGTGGGGACGCGCGGAGCCAGGAGCCGGGTGACGGGCGAGCTCGTCTGCGGGCCGGAGACGCTCCCCGAGGAGGAGCTCGTGCGCAATCGCGCGGATTTCGGCGCCGAGATTCGCTCGCACCCGCTCGACGACGGCTATCACCGCGCGCGCTCGCCCGTGTGGGAGAAGGTGACGGCGCCTTTCCTCTCGGCGGCGAGCTGGGGCGGTCAGGGGCTGCATCCGCGCGGCAATTTCGAGGGCTTCATGTGCGCCGCCTCGAAAGAGAAGTGGCTCGAGGTGCACGGGCTCGAGCATTGGACGCACTTCTACACGGACTACGGCGTCAAGCTGCAGAAGCGCTTCCTCGGCCATTTCCTCAAGGGCGAGGACACCGGCTGGAAGAGCCAACCTTCGGTCCAACTCCAGCTGCGCCATCCCGGCGAGAGATTCGTCGAGCGTCACGAGGAGGCGTGGCCGATCGCGCGCACGCGCTGGACGAAGCTTTATCTCGATACCGGCAAGCCGGCGCTCTCCCGCACGCCGGCCGCGTCGGAGGGCGAGATCACCTACGCGGCACTTGGCGACGGCGTCACCTTCGCGACCCCGCCACTACAAGAGGAGATGGAGATCGCCGGTCCCGCCGCGGCAAAGCTCTTCGTCTCCTCGGCGACCACGGACGCCGATATCTTCCTCGTGCTGCGCGTCTTTGCGCCCGACGGCCGGGAGGTCGTCTTCTCGGGCACGGTCGATCCGCACACGCCCGTGGGCCAGGGCTGGCTGCGCGCCTCCCATCGCAAGCTCGAGCCGCGGCTCTCGCTGCCCTACCGCCCCTACCATAGTCACGACGAGGTCTTGCCCTTGCATCCCGGTGAGCCCGTCGAATTGGACGTCGAGATCTGGCCGACCGGCATCGTCATTCCGCCGGGCTATCGCCTGGCGCTCACGGTGCGCGGCAAGGACTATGAGTGGGACGGGCCCGGCGTGCGGCTCTCGAACTTCAAGAACGAGCTCAAGGGCTGCGGACCCTTCCTCCACGACGATCCCAAGAACCGTCCGCCCGAGCTGTTCGGCGGGGCCGTGACGCTCCATTCCGGCCCCGGACGGCAAAGCTACCTCTTGCTTCCGCTCATTCCGCCGCAGCGCTGAAGTTAGTTGATGCACACATCTCCCGATGCTTGCAAAACCACCGGGGGTCCTTCGAGACGCGCCCCTTCGGGTCGCTCCTCAGGATGAGGAGATTTGTGTGTGGCAGTAAGACTTTACCTCATCCTGAGGAGCGCGCGGAGCGCGCGTCTCGAAGGGCGCACCTGAGCTTGTCCGAGGCGCCTGCACATAGCGGAAGATGGCGCAAGCGCTATATGCTCCCCAAGATGATCATCTCGGCAA
>DASPPM010000344.1:0-6328 GCA_035625535.1 Alphaproteobacteria bacterium | reverse complement strand
GGTTCACCTGGTGCGTCGCCGCCCACACCGGGAAGATGGCCGTCCCCACTCTTTCGGCGATCTCGGGGTCGTCCCACAGGATGATGCCGGATTGAGGGCCGGAGAAGGTCTTGCCGGCCGAGCCCGTCATGATGTCGGCCCCTTCCGCAAGCGGGTCCTGAAACTGGCGGCCGCCGATGAGGCCGAGCTGATGCGCCGCATCGAAGAAGAGGCGCCCGCCCCACTCGGCGCAGATGCGCTTCATTTCGGCGACCGGCTGAGGAAAGAGCGTCATCGAGAGGCCGAGCGCTATGAGCTTGGGGCGGACGAGCGGGCCAAGCTTGCGGAAGGCGTCGATGTCGACGACGAGCTCGCGCGCATCGAAGGGGATATCGACGATCTTGCGTCCCATCGCCCCCGCGGGCCCGTCGAGGCGGTTGGAGGAGTGGCCGCCCATCGGCTGCGCCGCCGACATCACGATGTCGCCGGGTGCCGTAAGCGCCGTCAAGACCACGGCATTGCCGATCATGGAGGCACACAGGCGATGGTCGGCGTAGTTGCAGCGGAAATAGCGCTTCAAGAGCTCGACTGAGAGCGCCTCGAGCTCGTCGATATGCCGCGTGCCGGCGAACCAGCGCTGCGTGGGTCCGATATGGCCTTCGGCCGCGCGCGTGCCGACCTCGCTTGCCAAAAGCGCGCGCACGCCCGGACTGGTCGGCGCCTCGGGGGCCAAAAGGTTGATGCATTGCTCGCCGCGCCAGCGGGCGTTGCGCGCGACCGCCGCCTTGACCGCTTCCCCCATCGCGCGCGCATCGGCGGCACCATCGAGTATGGCGCGGGCCGCCGCCAGCGCCTCGCGGTCATGGATCTCGACGCGGTTGGCGACGGAAAGGGCGTCACGGGCCATGGCAGCCTCTTCTTTGAGGGAAGGGGGTAAATCTAGCGCCCCGGTTCGGAAGTTCGTCTTACCCGGAAATAACCGTCAATGCGAGCCGAGCGAACCCCGGCGTACGCCGGGACAGTGCGCCTGGTGTGAAAGCGTCTCTGGATTGCCTCGGCGCCCTTCGGGCGCCGCGCAGTGACAAGTGTTCTCCTGATGCCGAGGGGCCGCCCTGCGAGCGAGGCTACGCTTTCGCCGCCCCTTGGCGCTCGAGCAGCCCGCGGATGGCGCGCAGACTGTCGTCCATGTCGATCAAGATGAAAAGCGCCCCGAAGATCAGGCATGCCGAGACGTAGCTCGAGATCAGCCCGACGAGGGCCCCCATCACGGCCGCAACGGCGCCATGCGGGTATCCGGCAGCGCTACCGATAATCAAGCCGGAGATGAGCAGAAGCACTATGATAATGGTGCTCAGCGCCCGGATTGAACCGACGATCAGCCGCTTCATGCGTCCCTCCCTATGGCCCGATGCGGGCATTATTCTCGCGGAATTTTCGCCCGTGCCAGGAAGAGGGTCAATCCCCGTTGGATAGGGCGGCAGCGGGCAACCCGGGCGGAGACGAGCTCGGTGCAACTCACGGCCCGCCATTTGCCCGGCACCCCACTCCCGGTGTAACAGAGACGCCATGAGCAGCAGGAGTCCAGCGCGACCGCCCGACCGGCGGCTCTCCGTCGCCCCGATGATGGAGCGCACGGACCGGCATTGCCGCTACTTCCTGCGGCTCTTGAGCCGCCATGTGCTGCTCTATACGGAGATGGTGACGACGGCCGCCATTCTGCGCGGCGACCGCGAGCGGCTCATCGGCTTCGATGCGGCGGAGCATCCCCTCGCCCTCCAGCTCGGCGGCTCGGACGCCGCCGAGCTCGCCGAATGTGCGCGCATCGCCGAAGCGCTCGGCTATGACGAGGTCAATCTCAACCTCGGCTGCCCGAGCGGGCGGGTGCAACATGCGCGCCTCGGCGCTTGCCTGATGGCGGAGCCCACCCTCGTCGCGCGCGGCATTGCCGCGATGGCGCGCGCCCAGCGCCTCCCAGTCACGGTCAAGATGCGCATCGGCATCGACGATCGGGACAGCTATGAGGACCTGAACGCGCTCGTGCGCCGGCTCGCGGACGCAGGCTGCCGCAGCTTTGCGGTTCACGCGCGCAAGGCCTGGCTTCGCGGCCTGAGCCCGAAGCAGAACCGCGAGGTCCCGCCGCTCTCGTGGGAGGTCGTGCACCGGCTCAAGGCGGACAATCCAGCGCTCGAGATCGTGATCAACGGCGGCATCGACAGCCTCGAGCGGGCCGAGGTCCACCTCGCCCGCGTGGACGGGGTCATGATCGGCCGCGCCGCATACCACGATCCTTACATGCTGGCGGAGGCCGATGGGCGCATCTTCGCCGACGCGCGCCCGGCGCCGACGCGACGCCAGGTGATCGAGCGCCTGTTGCCCTACGTCGAGCGCATGCGCGCGCGGGGCGTCCCGCTCCATGCCATCACGCGTCACATCCTCGGCCTCTTCCAAGGCGTCCCCGGCGCCAGATCGTGGCGCCGCGCCCTCAGCCTCGAGGCCCACCGGCCCGGTGCCGGCGGCGAGACGATCGCCCGCGCCGCCGCGCGCCTGCCGATGGAGGGGCTCGATGTGCCCCCGCCGCCACGGAAAAAAGCGGCCGCGCTCGACGCCTCGAGCGCGGCCCTCGCCTGAGCCTGTTTCCGCAAACTGGTCCTCAGGCTATCCCTTGAAATAATCCTCGTCGTCGAGATCGTCATCGTCGGTCAGCAGCCGATTGGCCGAGACGTTGCGGAGCGAGACGGTGACCGCGGGATTCGCCATGCGCGTGGCGCCGCTGATGCCGCCAAGCTCGTCCCTGAGCGCTTCGATGGCCGCACCGATGAGGGTCGCGACCAACGACATCTTGGCGTAGCACGCTTCTATGTAGAGATACTCGAGGCTCTTGAGCAGGGCGACCCGCTGCGTTTCCTTCTCAGCCTGGTACCGGCCCTCGCCCTCCGGCAGCGCCGGTGCGTGATATTGTGCCATATGCTTCCCCCACCTCGTATTCTGGAAATACCAAGCAAAGCGCAAAAGCGCATTCCCGGATTATTCCGGTATTGCTTTTGTATCCTTTAGAGCGTAAAAAGCGAGATTCTCCGTATCTTGATGGCCCCTTGCCGGAGGCGGTCGTCCGCCCGCTCAGGGCTTGATCAGCCCGCGCATGATCGCCTTCACGACAGCCTGCGTTTTCGTATAGACGCCGAGCTTCCGCTTGCAGTTCTCCAGATAGGTCTGGATGGTCCTCTCGGAGAGCGACAGGATCTCCGAGATCTCCCAGTTCGTCTTGCCGCGTGCCATCCAAATCAGGCATTCGGCCTCCCGTTCGCTGAGCGTGACCGGCTCGGGCGGGGCCCGGTGAGGGGCCAAGGCCCGGGCGATGCGCGAATGAAGGTGCATCGACATGACATGGGCCACGTGCTGATGCCTCCGCCAGAGCACATCGAAGTGCGCCTCCTCGTCCGTGGAGGAAAAGCAGACGATGGCGAACTCGCCGGCGAAGCCATGGATCGGCACGACGGCGCCGCCGCGCAATCCGAAGGCACCAGCCTCATCGAATATGCAGCGCTGTTTGTGCGCGAGGGGCGGCCGCGAATTGCGCGCCATGCTCCAAGTGAATGGCAGCACGCCCCGCACGGCGCCCATGAGCACGGGGTCGATGCGGCCGCGCTCTCTTTCCGTGTAGCGCGCGACGCAGCCGGCAGGATAGTTCGACTTGACGATCGGCGAATGATCGATTTCCTCGCCAAACTGATAGCCGAGGTAGGCGACGGCGGGAAAGCCGAGGGGACGCATCGTCTCGGCGAAAAGCTCGAAGAGACCATCGGGCTCCTCGGTCGCCTCAGACCGTCGGATGAAATCATCGATGGCGGTAAGCATGCCCTGTACCCTGTTCCCAGCCCCCTTGGGAAGACGCGCCGCCCGGTGGCGCCTTTCGGGTCTTTGAACACGTGCTCGTGAAGAACAAAAAGTCTAGCCGGCGGCGCCGAGTATTGCAATCCTCGGATGTGATACCGACACGCGTCGGCACAACGAGGTTGCATTGCTGAAATCGCAGCCTACCGCTCCATACGCCTTATTGGGAAAGGACGGACGGCCTTGGCGCCAAGCCAGTCAGATTGAATTCATTTTGCCTTGATTTCCCACGAACAAAACAACATGAGTTTCGACTGATTTTGCGAAAGTTTAGACTAGTTTTGTGAGCGTTTTGTTTGCAATTCAGAAGCGCTTTGCCCCGATCGTCACGCGAAAACGATGGACGATCCGCGAGCGAAATCCCTTTCATCCGGCTGCGGGGCGGCTCCATCGGCGGCAGGCGCGAGGAGAGCGCCCCTCATTCCGCGGCTTGCTTACACGGGCTTCCGTGCCATTCGGCGCGCACGGCCGCATCCTTCTCGTGCGGCAAGTGCTGAGCACGAAGACGGCCGAATGCGGCCGGGGCAAGGAGGCGCTCGAGGGCCCATACGGCCATGGCGCGCACCAGGGGCGACGCGTCATCGAGCATCCGCTCCGCCCTGGCGGCGAGCGCCGGCTCGCCGCTGTTGCCGATCGCGATCAGCACGTTGCGCACGAAGCGCTCGCGTCCGATCCGCTTGACGGCCGAGCCCGCGAAGAGCCGGCGGAAGCTCGCGTCGTCGAGCAGGACCAGTTCGGCGAGCTTGGGTGCCGCGAGGAAGCCGCGCTGATCGAAGGCATGCTCGCGCGCGCGGACGGCGAACTTGTTCCACGGGCAGACCGCGAGGCAATCGTCGCAGCCGTAGATGCGGTTGCCGATGGCGATGCGGAATTCGCGCGGGATGTGTCCTTTGTGCTCGATGGTGAGATAGGAGATGCAGCGCCGCGCATCGAGTCGATAGGGTGCGGGAAAGGCCTTGGTCGGACAGATCTCGAGGCAACGCCGGCAGCGGCCGCAATGGTCGGTCTCCGGTGGATCGGTGGCGAGCTCGAGGGTGGTGAGAAGCGAGGCGAGGAAGAGCCAGGAGCCGTGACGGCGCGAGACGAGATTGGTGTGCTTTCCTTGCCAGCCGAGGCCGGCGGCCGCGGCGAGCGGCTTCTCCATCAGCGGTGCCGTGTCGACGAAGAGCTTCACGCCGCAACGCTCGCTCTCGGCGAGCCAACGCGCGAGCGACTTGAGCCGCTTCTTCATCACGTCGTGGTAGTCACGGCCGCGCGCATAGATCGAGACGCTTCCTTGCGCGGGCCGCCGGGTGAGCTCGAGCGGATCGCCCTCGGCTGCGTAGCTCATCCCGAGCACGATCGCACTCTTGGCCTCGTGCCACAACATGCGCGGGTCGCCGCGCCGCTCGAGCGTGCGGGCCAGCCACGCCATGTCGCCGTGATAGCCGCGCGCCACATATTCGGCGAGATTGCGCTTGGCACTCTCGTCAAGGCGTGCGGCTGTGATGGCCACGACGTCGAAGCCGAGCCCCAGGGCCTTGTCACGGATCTTTTGGCTGAGCGCGCCGCGCATGTGCCCTTTAGCCGCGCCCCCGATAGGCCGCCACCCCTTGCTCGGGGAGCCAAAGCCCCTTGGGCGGCAGGCCCGATTGGTAGAAGACGTCGATCGGCATGCCGCCGCGCGGATACCAATATCCCCCGATCCTGAGCCAGCGCGGCTTGAGCTCGCGCATGAGCCGCTTGGCGATCATGAGCGTCGTATCCTCGTGGAAGGCGCCGTGGTTGCGGAAGGCAGCGAGGTAGAGCTTGAGCGACTTGCTTTCGACGAGACGGCGCCGCGGCACGTAATCGATGACGAGGTGCGCGAAGTCGGGCTGGCCGGTGAGCGGGCAAAGGCAGGTGAACTCCGGGCAGGTGAAGCGCACGAGAAACGTCTCCCCGGGGTGCGGGTTGACGACGCTCTCGAGGCGCGCCTCGCCGGGCGAGCGGGGCAGCCTCGTCTTGCCGCCGAGGATCGTCAGCTCCCGATATGTCGCCTTAACCATCGCCGCCAGCCTATTGTGAACGCGGAATCATACACGCCCACCCCGGGCCGGTCGATGGGTTGAGGCAGCAACGGACGGCGTCATCGCAGCGCTTCGATGTCACCCAAGGCGAGCTCGGCTGAGAGCTCGGCGACCGCCGCAAGGAAGCGATCCTCTTCGAGCGCGCGCCGCAAGCCCGCCATCAGCTCCTGGTAATAGGTCAGGTTGTGCCAGGTGAGCAGCATCGCCCCCAGGATCTCGCCGGCCTTCACGAGATGGTGAAGATAGGCCCGGCTGAAGCCTCGGCAGGCGGGGCAGCGGCAGGCCGCATCGAGGGGCCGGGGGTCCTCGGCATGGCGTGCGTTGCGCAGGTTGATCGCGGCACGCCCGGTGAAGGCTTGGCCCGTGCGGCCGGAGCGCGTCGGGATCACGCAGTCGAAGAGGTCGATCCC
>DASPPM010000343.1:0-3179 GCA_035625535.1 Alphaproteobacteria bacterium | reverse complement strand
CCGGAGGTCAACATGTGGGCACTCGCGCGCCCCCTCGTCGAGGATTGGGTGCGGGAGAACCGAACTCCCGAGGCCGTGCTCGGCGAGATGGCAGAGACGGTTGCCGAGGCCGCGCAAGGTCTGCCCGAGTTGGCGCGCCAGACGCGGTCGCTCTTAAGCGAGCTCGCCGACGGCGGCTTGAGATTGCATCCCGACACGCTCGCCGCGCTCGCCGCGAGGGGCAGGGGAAGCCGGGCGCTGCTCTGGCCGCTTTGGCTCGCCGTGGCCCTTCTCTTCTTGATCCTGATCGGGCTCATCGGGCTCTGATCGTGTCCTGATTTTGAAATTCGCGACATCGGGAAGAAGCGTGTCATTGCGAGGCGTCCGAAGGGCGCCGAAGCAATCCAGGGAGCGTTGCACTGGATTGCTTCGCTGCGCTCGCAATGACGCTTATCTTCGGGTGAGACGAACTTCCGAATCGCGACACTAGCCGCCACGGCATGATTTTCCTCTCCACAATGCGGTTGCTTCTCAAATACGAGGCTTGTAGGCTATTCACAGCAAGTGCGCGTAAATTGAGGAAACTTTTACAGTGCTGACCGGCAAGCGGATTTTGCTGATCGTCTCGGGCGGGATCGCCGCGTACAAAGCCCTGGAGCTGATCCGCCGCCTACGCGAGCGCGGCGCTCAGGTGCGCACGATCCTGACCAGGGGCGGAGCCCAGTTCGTGACGCCGCTCTCGCTCGCCGCCCTCTCCGAGGACAAGGTCTATCAGGATCTTTTCTCGCTTACCGATGAGAGCGAGATGGGCCACATCGAGCTCTCGCGCGCGGCCGACCTTTTGGTGGTGGCGCCGGCGAGCGCCGATCTCATGGCCAAGATGGCGGCCGGGCTTGCCGACGATCTCGCCTCGACCGCCTTGCTCGCGACCGACAAGCCCGTCTTGCTGGCGCCGGCGATGAACGTGCGCATGTGGCTCCATCCGGCCACGCAAGCGAACCTCGCATCGCTTCTCGCGCGCGGCGTCTCGTGCGTGGGTCCGGGCGAGGGCGATATGGCGTGCGGCGAGTATGGCCCCGGCCGCATGGCCGAGCCCCTGGAGATTCTCGCCGCGATCGAAGCCCAGTTTCGCGACCGCTCGCCCTTGAGCGGCCGCAAGGCGCTGGTGACGAGCGGGCCGACACATGAGGCGCTCGATCCGGTGCGCTATCTCGCCAACCGCTCCTCGGGCAAGCAGGGCCACGCGATCGCCGCGGCGCTTGCCCGGCGGGGGGCTGCCACCACGCTCGTGACCGGCCCGAGCCACGAGCCCGATCCGGCGGGGGTCAAGGTGGTACGTATCGAATCGGCCCGCGACATGCTCGCCGCCTGCACGGCCGCCTTGCCCGTCGACGCGGTCGTCTGCGCCGCGGCCGTGAGCGACTGGCGCCCGGCCGATGCGGCCGCGCAGAAGATGAAGAAGAACGGCAGGTCGCCGAGCCTCAAGCTGGTCGAGAACCCGGATATTCTCGCCACCCTCAGCCGCGCCGGGAATGAGCGCCCGCGTCTCGTCGTAGGCTTCGCCGCCGAGACCGAGAACGTCGTCGCCCATGCCCGCGAGAAGCGCGCGAAAAAGGGCTGCGACTGGATCCTTGCCAATGACGTCTCGCCCCCAAGCGGCACCTTCGGAGGCGAGAGGAACACCATCCATCTGGTCTCGGCGGAAGGGGTCGAGGACTGGCCGACGCTCAGCAAGGCAGAGGTCGCCGAGCGCCTGGCCGAGCGGATCGCCCGTTTCTTTGCGGAGCCGGGCTGATGCCGCCGCTTGAGGTCGCGGTTCTGCGCCTTCCTCACGGCGCCGGCTTGCCGCTGCCGCGCTACGCCACCTCCGGCAGCGCGGGGCTCGACCTCGCGGCCGCGGTGGAGACCCCGCTCGAACTCGAGCCCGGGGGACGCGCCTTGATCCCAACCGGTTTCGCCTTGGCGCTGCCGTTCGGTTACGAGGCGCAGGTGCGGCCGCGCTCAGGCTTGGCGCTCAAGGAGGGCGTCACCATTCTCAATGCGCCCGGCACCATCGACGCGGACTACCGGGGCGAGGTCGGCATCATCCTCGTCAACCTCGGCAGGCACCGCGTGACCATCACGCGCGGCATGCGCATCGCCCAGCTCGTGATCGCACCCACGGCACAGGCCCACCTGGCCGAGGTGGCGGCCCTCCCGGAGAGCGCGCGCGGCGACGGCGGCTTCGGCTCGACAGGGTCGGAGGCCACTAGCGGATGCTCTGCGCGCCCCAAGCGTGCGGGAAAAGGCTAGGCATGCTGCGCCTCTCGAAGAAGCTCATGTTCGCGATCGAGGCGGTGCTTGACATCGCGTACAACGCCGGCAGCGAGCCCGTGCAATCGCGCGAGATCACGCGGCGCCAGGGCATACCGCGGCGCTACCTCGAGCAGGTGCTCCAGCAGCTCGTGCGCGCCGGCATTCTCGCGGGCGTGCGCGGCCCGCGCGGGGGCTACCGCCTCGCACGCGAGCGCCGCAAGATCACCATCGGCGAGATCGTACGCATTGTGCGCGCCATGGAGAGTGCGGAGGATCCGATCGCCGATCCCGCGGGCTCGGTGCTCGGCCACAAAGTGGTACGTCCGCTTTGGCAGGACCTGCAGCGCGAGGTGATGGAGCGGCTCGATCTCGTTACCATCGAGGAGCTCTGCCTGTGCGCGCGCCAGGCGAACCTGGAGAGCGAAGCATTCCACAAGCTGGATTACGTGATATGACATCTGCCCTTCCCAGCGCGAACGCGAGCGAACAAGCAGGACGTACGGGCGAGCCTGCGATGCGCTCCCGTATCCACGACAGCATTCTCGACACCATTGGAGCCACGCCTCTCGTACGCGTACGCGGCCTCGCGGAAGACGCCGGGTGCCGCGCCGAGATCCTCGCCAAGCTCGAGTTCTTCAATCCGCTCGGCTCGGTGAAGGACCGCATCGGGCTTGCCATGATCGACGCCGCCGAGCGCGAAGGCAAGCTCGGCCCCAGGACCGTAATCGTCGAGCCCACCTCCGGCAACACCGGCATCGCCCTTGCTTTCGTCTGCGCGGCCAAAGGCCGCCGCCTCATCCTCACCATGCCGGAAAGCATGTCGCTCGAACGGCGCAAGATGCTCATGCTCTTGGGCGCCGAGCTCGAGCTCACGGCGGCCGCGAGCGGCATGAATGGGGCTATCC
>DASPPM010000342.1:0-2710 GCA_035625535.1 Alphaproteobacteria bacterium | reverse complement strand
CGCCGGAGATGTGGCACGAGTGGCGCGACAGGCTCAAGCGCTCGCTCAAGCGGCACGGCCAGACCCGCGCCGAGGCGCGCGGCTCGCTCCTCGGCCGCTTCGTGCGCTGGGCGGTGACCTTCGCGATCTGGGCGCTGGTGCTGGTCTTGGGCATCGTCGCCTATTACAGCTTGGACCTCCCCGATATCAGCAGCGCCACCGCACTCACGCGCCGGCCGAGCGTCACCCTCATCGACGCCGAGAGCAAGCCGTTTGCCAGCTACGGCGATCTTTACTACGACGTGGTGCCGCTCAAGGAGATGCCGCCCTATCTTCCCAAGGCGGTGCTGGCGACCGAGGATCGCCGCTTCTACGAGCATTTCGGCGTCGATCCCTTCGGCATCGTGCGCGCGCTCATCGACGACGTGCGCACGGGCCAGCTGCGCCAGGGCGGCAGCACGATCACCCAGCAGCTCGCCAAGAACCTCTTCCTCACCTCCGAGCGCACGGTCAAGCGCAAGGCCCAGGAGGTGCTGCTCGCGCTCTGGCTCGAGCACAAGTTCACCAAGAACGAGATTCTCACCATCTATCTCAACCGGGTCTATCTCGGCGCCGGCGCCTACGGCGTCGAGGCGGCGTCGCGCAAGTATTTCGGCAAGTCCTCGCGCGAGCTCACCCTTTACGAGGCGGCGGTGCTGGCGGGCCTCTTGAAGGCGCCGTCCAAATTCAATCCCGCGGCCAACCCGGACCTCACCGCGGAGCGCGCCGGTCAGGTGCTGCGCAACATGGTCGATGCCGGCTTCCTCACGGATGAGCAGGCCGCGGCCGCCGACAAGGAGCGCGGGGAGCTCAAGCCGGCCTCGGTCGCCGCCTGGCGCGGACGCTATTTCGCCGACTGGGCGATGGACCAGGTGCGCGACCTCCTCGGCTACATCGATCGCGATCTCGTGGTGGTGACCACGCTCGATCCCAAGCTCCAGGAGATCGCCGAGGATACGGTCCAGGCCGAGCTCGACAAGGAGGGCGCTGGCCTCGACATCTCGCAAGGTGCGCTCGTGGCCCTCGGTCCCGACGGCGAGGTCAAGGCGCTCGTGGGCGGACGCGACTACCGCCAAAGCCAGTTCAACCGCGCCGTCCAGGCCCTGCGCCAGCCCGGCTCGGCCTTCAAGCCGTTCACCTATCTCGCCGGCCTCGAGTCGGGCTTCACGCCGGCGAGCGTCTTCAACGACGCGCCGATCGCCATCGGCAACTGGCATCCGGACAATTACGACGGCAAATACTACGGCCGCGTCACGCTGAAGGAGGCGCTCGCGCGCTCGCTCAATTCCGTGGAGGTGCAGCTCGCCGAGCGCGCCGGCGTCGGCCATGTCATCGACGTGGCGCGCCGGCTCGGCATCACGTCCGAGCTGCGCAAGGACTTGAGCATCGCACTCGGCACGAGCGAGGTGAGCCTGCTCGAGCTGACCGGCGCCTACGCTGCCTTCGCCGATGGCGGCAAGGGCGTGTGGCCCTACGGCATCGTCGAGATCCGCGACCGCGACGGCCACGTGCTCTATCGCCGCTCGGGCTCCGGTCCGGGCGAGGTGATGACGCCGCAGCACTCGGCAGAGATGCTCGACATGATGTCGGCCGTCATCGCCTTCGGCACCGGCAAGTCGGCCAACATCGGCCGGCCTGCCGCGGGCAAGACGGGGACCACCCAGGACTACCACGATGCCTGGTTCATCGGCTTCACCCCCGACCTCACCGCCGGCGTCTGGGTCGGCAACGACGACGGCAGCCTGATGAAGAAGGTGACCGGCGGACGCGTGCCGGCGCACATCTGGCACGATTTCATGATGGCAGCGCTCAAGGACACCCCAGCCCATGAATTCCGTAAGCCGCCCACGGAAACGGAATCGGTGCTGCAGTCGCTTTTGGGCGGCGGCTCGTCGGCACCCGCGGACGCGGCGCAGCCGCGGCCGCCGGAGCCGATGCAGACCCAGCACAGCCCGGGCGAGACCGTGCTGCTGCCGGGCGGCTACTACAAGGTGAGCCAGTAGACAACCCAGCAGGCAACAAGGAGGGCGATCGATGAAAGCGTATGTAAGACTGGCGCTGGCCGCGCTCATGGGCGTGGTGCTTGCGCTCGGAGCGGCGAACGGCACGTCCGCTCAGGAAACCGCGCCGAAGATATCCAAGCGGCAAATCGTGGGCACCTGGGCGCCGGCCTCCATCGACAATGTAGCGAAGGACGGCAGCCATTTGCAGCCGTATGGCGCGAACCCGAAAGGCATCTTCATCTTCGCGCGCAACGGCCGCTTCGCCGAGTTCCTCCTCCGACCCGACCTGCCCAAGTACGCATCCAATGACCGCATGACGGGAACGGCGGAGGAAAACAAGGCGACCGTGCAGGGGAGCGTGTCCTTTTTCGGCACCTATACAGTCGATGCGAAAAACCGCACCCTCATCCTCCACGTCGAGGGCTCGTCATTCCCGAACCAGTCCGGCAGCGATCAAAAGCGTCTCATCACCAAGCTCACCGCCGACGAGCTGGCCTACACCAATCCTACCCCGTCCTCGGGCGTGACCGCCAATCTGGTGTGGAAACGCGTCAAATAGGCGCAAGCGAGGATGGCACAGGAGGGCGCGCGCGCTGAGGGCGCGAGGACGCCGCGCGCGCTCCTCAATGGCGGCTATGCCCGCCGCCGCCGATCAGCTTCGGGTTGCGTCTCTCCTCCTCGAAGCAGGC
>DASPPM010000341.1:0-2365 GCA_035625535.1 Alphaproteobacteria bacterium | reverse complement strand
GACATCTTGGAGCGCTTGGATTACCAAGATTGGGCCTACACTGCGTCGACGATCTACTCGACCGGGCTCTTGCCGGGCGACTCCAAGCCGTCCTACTTCATCAACGTCTTCTTCATGGGCGTGCGCTATCGCTTCTAGCTGGGCGGCAGCCGCCCGCCGCCGACCCGCCCGGGATTTTCGCGCGCGAGCCCTGTTCGCGGCCGCCGGCAACGTTATATTATGCTCGAGTCTCGCCCCCCGGGCGGTAGAGGCGCCGGGCCGCCCAAGCCGCCGGCGCCGACTGACATAGATCAGGGCGGATGTCGCCGCCGCGGGCGAGATTGGGCATAACGCAACTCCGTAGCCGTAGACCGAGGTCCCGTGTCGCGCATCCACGCCTTCGCCAATCCCCAGCGCTTCCTCCGCCTTGCCGCGTTCGTGCTGCCCTGGAGCGCCGCCGCGACCGCGATTCTCACAGCAAGCGGCCTCTATTTGGCGCTCTTCGCCTCCCCGCCCGACTACCAGCAGGGCGAGGCGGTGCGCATCATGTACGTGCACGTGCCGGCCGCCTGGATGGCGCTTTTCGTCTATGTCGTGATGGCGGCGGCGAGCGCAGCCGGGCTCATCTGGCGCCATCCGCTGGCGGACCTCGCCGCCCAGGCCGCCTCGCCGGTGGGGGCCTCTTTCACCTTCGTGGCCCTGGTGACCGGCTCGCTATGGGGCAAACCGATGTGGGGGACCTGGTGGGTATGGGACGCCCGGCTCACCTCGGTTCTCGTCCTCTTCTTCCTTTACCTCGGCCATATCGCGCTTAGCCGCGCCTTCGACGACCCCACGCGCGGCAGCCGGGCGGCGGCGGTGCTGGCCCTCGTCGGCTTCGTCAACATCCCGATCATCCATTTCTCGGTCGTGTGGTGGAACACGCTGCACCAGCCCTCGAGCGTGTTCCGCATGGGCGGCCCGACGATCGCACCCTCCATGCTCGCCCCGCTCCTCGTCATGGCGCTCGGCTTCACCTTCTATTTCGTGACGCTGCTCCTGGTGCGCGTGCGCACCGAGATCGCCGTGCGCAAGCTGCGCGTGCTGCGTCTCGGCGAGCTGCGCGGGGGTATGGGCGCCGGCAGCCTCGTGCCGGGCACCTGAGCCGCGGTTCGACGGACGTGGGCAACATCGCGGCATTTCTTGACATGGGCGGCTACTCCCAGTACGTCTGGCCCGCCTACGGGCTCACTGCACTCGTTCTCGTGGTGCTGCTCGCCGTATCCCTCAGGGCGATGCGCGCGCGCGAGCGCGAGCTCGGGGCGAGCGAGCGCCACCGCCGCAAGAGGCGCGACGACCGATCGGGGCGTCAGGATGAAGCCTAAGCGCAAGCGACTGGTGCTGATCCTCGTCGGCCTCGTCATTCTCGGCGGCGCTGCGGCACTCGTGCTGAATGCCTTCGAGGCGAACATCGTGTTCTTCGTCAGTCCGAGCGATCTCATGGCCAAGGAGGGCGAGCGCGCGCGCACGCTGCGGCTCGGCGGACTCGTCGAGAAAGGCAGCGTCGAGCGCGGGCCGGGTGCCGCCGTGCATTTCAAGGTGACCGACCTGCGCCACGACATCCGCGTGAGCTACAACGGCATGCTGCCCGACCTCTTCCGCGAGGGGCAGGGGGTGGTCGCCGAAGGCAAGCTCCAGCCCGACGGCACTTTCCTCGCGACGAGCGTGCTCGCCAAGCACGATGAGCGCTACATGCCGCCGGAGGTCGCGGCCGAGCTCAAGAAGTCCGGCCATTGGGACGACGCCGATCAACAGAAGTACGGCGAGCGCGCGGCCGGTCAGCTACCGGGAGCGGCCAAGCCATGATTGCCGAGATCGGCCATTTTGCGCTGGCGCTGGCGCTCTGCGTGGCGCTCGTGCAGGCGAGCGTGCCGCTCTCTGGGGCTGCGCGCGGGAACGGCGCGCTCATGGCGCTGGCACGGCCGGCAGCGCAG
Source organism: Alphaproteobacteria bacterium (assembly GCA_035625535.1). Lineage (GTDB taxonomy): Bacteria > Pseudomonadota > Alphaproteobacteria > JACZXZ01 > JACZXZ01 > DASPPM01. Next base: position 413 of record DASPPM010000341.1, on the reverse strand, counting down.
GCGCAATTCGTCCTCGTGCTGATCGCTTTCCTCGCGCTGATGTACGCCTTCGCGAGCTCGGACTTCTCGGTCTTTGTTGTCGCCGAGAACTCCCATTCGACGATGCCGCTTGTCTACAAGCTTGCGGGCGTGTGGGGGAACCACGAGGGCTCGATGGTGCTCTGGGTGCTGATCCTGACGCTCTTCGGCGCGGGCGTGGCCACCTTCGGGGGCAATCTGCCGCCAACCCTTCAGGCGCGCGTGCTCAGCGTGCAGGCCATGATCGGGGCCGGCTTCTTCGCCTTCATCCTCTTCACCTCCGATCCGCTCGTGCGCGTGCTGCCGCCCCCCGCCGACGGGCGCGGGCTCAACCCCCTGCTGCAGGACCCCGGCCTCGCCTCGCATCCGCCCATGCTCTACCTCGGCTACGTCGG
>DASPPM010000340.1:0-6481 GCA_035625535.1 Alphaproteobacteria bacterium | reverse complement strand
CGACGCCGGCTCCGCTCGCGGCGAGCACGGAGAATAGCAATCCTCCCATTACCGCCGCCGCCGCTCTTGCCGTGAACGACATCCTGGTCATGGCCGTTCTCCCCTTAAGTGGAATCGATCGGCATGCGTAACGGGGGAAGGTAGCAAATGGCTTCGGCCCCCACAATGGAGCGCCGGGGGGCCGCTCAATCGAGCCTCAGCTCCATGTAGGCCGTGCCCGGAATCGGACTCGCGTAATAGGCCGGGATGTCGACGAAGCCGCGCGCGCGGTAGAGTGCCACGGCGGCGGGCATTTTCCCGACGATGGTATCGAGGCGCATGGCGCGGTAGCCGATCGCCCGCGCCTCCGCAATGACGCGCTCGATGAGCGCCTCGCCGATGCGCTCGCCGCGGAAGGCGGGGCGCACGTAAAGCCGCTTCATCTCGCAGACGCCGGAGTCGAGCGGGCGCAACGCCACCGCGCCGGCCACGGCCCCGCCGGCGCGCGCGAGGAGGAGCCGTCCCGCCGGCTGCGCGTATTTGCCCGGGAGCCCGGCGAGCTCCTCCTCGAAGCCCTGGTAGGCGAGACTGAAGCCGAGCCAGCGCGCGTATTCGCAGAAGAGCTCGCGCACCACCGCCATGTCCTCGGGCCCGCGCGCGTCCTCGATCGTCATCGTCATCGTCGCCGCCGCGCTCACAGCGTGATGGTCCCTTCCATGAAGGGAGCGCAATGGCCCGCGATCGCGACGCGCTCGCCGCGGTCCTCGCACCAGAGCTCGCCGCCGCGCTTCGAGACCTGACGCGCGAAGAGCGTCTTCTTGCCGAGCCGCTTCGCCCAATAGGGCACGAGCGTGCTGTGGGCCGAGCCCGTCACCGGGTCCTCGTTGATGCCGGCACTGGGGGCGAAGAAGCGGGAGACGAAATCGACGCCGCTGCCAGGAGCCCCCGGCGCCGTCGCGATCAGACCCATGCACTCGAGCTTGGCCACCTTGGCGAAGTCGGGCTCGAGCGCCTTGACCTCGGCCTCGCTTCGGAAGACGGCGAAGCCGTCGCGCGGCGCCGCGAGCGTCTCGAGCGGCCTTGCGCCGAGCGCCGCCGCCACGTCGCCGAGGGAGGGCTTCGGCACGGCCGGTCGTGCCGGGAAATCCATGGCGAGCTTGTGGCCCGCGCGCGTCACCCGGAGCACGCCGGCCTTTTCCGTGCGGAAGTCCACGCCCTCGCGCCGCGGCTCGAGCCGGGTGAGAATGAGATGGGCCGCGGCGAGGGTCGCATGCCCGCAGAGCTCGACCTCCTTCACCGGCGTGAACCAGCGCAAGCGGAAGCCGTCGCCCTCGGGCACGAAGAACGCTGTCTCCGAGAGGTTGTTCTCGGCGGCGATCGCCTGCAAGCGGCCATCCTCGAGCCAGCGCTCGAGCGGGCATACGGCCGCCGGATTGCCGCCGAAGGGCTGGGAAGTGAAGGCGTCGATCTGATAGAGCGGAATGCGCATCGTCTCCCTCCCCTACTCGGCGAAGGCGATGTTGACGCGGCGGTTGTGCTTGCCCTTGCTCTCGATCTTGGTGATGACCACGCGCCCGATCTCGCCCGTGCGCGCGACGTGCGTGCCGCCGCAGGGCTGCAGGTCGACACCCTCGATGTCGAGCAGGCGCACGCGCCCCTGGCCCGAGGGCGGCTTGACCGACATGGTGCGCACGAGATCGGGCTTGGCCGCGAGCTCATCGTCGGTGATCCAGCGCACGCCGACCGCGTGGTCCTCCGCGATCAGCTTGTTGACGCGCTCGGTGATCGCGTCCTTGTCGAGCGTATCCTGGGTGTCGAAATCGAGCCTTCCCTTGCCGTCGCCGATCTGCCCGCCGGTGACGCCCGCGGGTATGACCGCGCAGAGGAGATGGAGCGAGGTGTGGATGCGCATGTGGCGGTGGCGGCGGGCCCAATCGATCTCGGCCACCACCTTGTCGCCCGGCTGGGGCACCGGCTGCCCGGCCTCCGGGATGTGAAGGATCTCGTCTTGCCCGTCGCCCTTGCGCGTGTCCGCGATGCGCACCACCTTGCCGTCCGCGAGCGTGAGCGTGCCGCTGTCGCCGGGCTGGCCGCCGCCCATGACGTAGAACACGGTGCGGTCGAGCTGGATGCCGCGCGGATCGACCGCGGTGACGGTCGCCTCGCAGCGCTTGAGATAATGGTCGGTGCGGAACAATTCCTCGGTCACGTTGTCCCTCCCTTCTCCTCGCCGTCGCCCGCGGCGAGAATGGGCGCATAGACCTCGCGGTCGACATTGCCGCCCGAGAGCACCAGGCCGACGCGCTTACCCGCCATTTGCCGGCGCTCCTTCAAGAGGGCCGCGAGCGGCGCGGCACCAGCACCCTCGGCGAGGTTGTGGGTGTCGGTGAAATAATGCCGCATGGCGGCCATGATCTCCACCTCGCTCACGGCGACGATGCGCTCGGCCCCGCGGTTGATGACGGCGACCGCGTCTGCGTCGGGCACGCGGCAGGCGACGCCGTCGGCGATGGTGTCGGCCGAATTGGTCGAGACCGGCTTGCCCGCGGCAAACGAGAGCGCGTAGGCCGGGGCCGCCTCGGCCACCACGCCCACCACCTTGGTCTTGAGCCCGAGCGCGTCGCGCGCCGCGATCATGCCGCTGATCCCCGAGCCGAGCCCGATCGGCACATAGACGCTGTCGAGCCCTTCAATCGCGCGCAGGAGCTCGAGGCTGTAGCTCGCCACGCCTTGGATGAGGAGCGGATGGTAGGAGCGCAGCATGTGAAGCCCGCGCGTCCGGGCGAGCTCGGCCGCGTGCTCGTAGGCGGCCTGGAAGTCGTGGCCGTGCTCGACGAGCTCGACGCCGAGCGAGCGCATCGCGCAGTTCTTCTCGCGGCTATTGCCGTGGGGCACCACGACGACGGCGGCGAGCCCGGCGCGCCGGGCGGCGAAGCCCACGCTTTGCCCGTGATTGCCGCGCGTGGCGGTGACCACGCCCGCGAGGTTCGGCTCTCGGCGCTTGAGCGCCTCCATATAGACGATGCCGCCGCGCAGCTTGAAGGCGCCGATGGGCGTGTGGTTCTCGTGCTTGACCCAGACTTCCGCACCGGCGCGCTCCGAGAGGAGCGGCCAGCAGAACTGCGGGGTCGGCGGCATCACGCCATGGACGAGCGCCGCCGCCGTCTCCAGTTGGCTCAGGGTGAACTCCTGCGTCTTTCCTTGTGCCATTATCCGGTCCCTCTCCTCCGCGCGCCAATCCCTCAACGCCGCTGCGCGAGCCAGATGCCACCCAGAATCACGAAGCCCGCAAGCGCGAGCGGCAAGGTGAGTCTCTCGCCCAAGACGAGGACGGCAAGCAAGACGCTGCCCACGGGCATGGCGAACTGCGCGGCGCCGATGCGCGCGATCCCCCCGCGCGCCAGCGCCCAATACCAGGCGATGTAGCCGATGATCGAGGAGAAGAGCGCAAGATAGGCAAGTGCCGCCCACACCTTGAGCGTGGCCTCGCCCCACGCGGCATCCCGTCCCCAGAGGGCAAGCGGGACGAGCATGACGATCCCGCCCACGAGATTGCCCCAGAGCGTGGTGGCCCAGGTGCCGATGCGGAGGGAGAGCTTGCTGCCGGCGACATAGCCGGCCGAGGCGGAGAGGCCGCCGGCAATGATCATGAGATCGCCCCAGAAGCTGCCGCCACCGCTCAAGCCCAGCCGCAGCCCGATGAGCGCCACCTCGCCCGCGCATGCCACGGCGCAGCCGAGCAGCCAAAGCGCCCCCGGAAAGCGCCGCTCGACGAGTGCCGCGATCGTGCCCGTGAAGACCGGCTGCGCCACGAGGATGAGGGCCGCGTGCGAGGCGCTCGTGTAGCGCAGGCCCACCGCGAAGATGATGGGAAAGACCACGAAGCCGCAAAGGGCGCTCGCCACGAGAAGAACGACGTCGCCGAGCGCGCGCGGATAGGGCAGGCGGGCGAAGGCCACGAGCGGCACCACCGCTAGCCCGGCAAGGGCGCTGCGCAGCACGCCGACCAGGAGCGGCTCGAAGGCGTTGACCGCGAGCTTGGTGACGACCGGCGTGCCGGTCCACACCACGACCGCGAAGGCTGCCGCACCATAGACCGCGAGGTGCGGCACCGCGCCGGCTTTGGCCATGGCCGATACGGATTGCGTCACCTCGACCTCCCCTCCCTCGTCCCAGCGTGCGATCATTCCCAAGGCCGGGAATCCCGCAAAATTGTCATCATTGTTCCAAAATACTTGACAGCAATAGCGAGTCAATTGCCATATTGTCACCATGACAATTTGGCTCCCCCGCCTGGAGGGACGCGCCGGGCCCCGCTATGTGGCGATCGCCGATGCGCTGCGCGAGGACGTGGCGGCCGGCCGGCTCGAGCCCGGTGCGCGACTGCCGCCGCAGCGTGCGCTTGCCTTTCGCCTCGGCGTCACGCTCGGCACGGTCTCCCGCGCCTATCTCGAGGCGGAGCGGCGCGGCCTCGTGCGCGGGGAGGTGGGGCGCGGCACCTTCGTGTGCTCGCGCAGGGCGGAGGAAGGTCTCGCCCTTAAGGGCGAGGAGCCGGGTATCGTCGACCTCTCGCTCAATCGCCCCACGCTCGGCGGCATCTCGAGCGAGCTCGCGGCAACGCTCGCCCAACTCTCGCGCCGCAACGATCTCTCACCGCTGCTCGCCTACCAGAGCGAGCTCGGGATAGCAGTCCACCGCGAGGCGGCCGTCGAGTGGCTCGCCCGCACCGGGGTGGAGGCCGCGGTCGAGCGCGTCGCCATCACCTGCGGCGCGCAGCACGGCCTCGAGGTCTCGCTTGCGGCCGCGACCCAGCCGGGCGACACGCTTCTCGTCGAGACGCTGACTTTTCCCGGCATCAAGCCGCTTGCGGCACGATTCGGCGTGACGCTCAAGGCGCTCTCGGGCGACCGCGACGGGCTCTTGCCCGACTCGCTCGAGGCCGCCTGCCGCGACGGCCGGCCGGCCGCACTCTTCACCATGCCGACGCTGCACAATCCGACGACCTCGACGCTTTCCAGCGAGCGCCGGCGCGCCGTCGTGGAGATCGCGCGGCGTCACGATCTCACCATCATCGAGGACGACATCTACGGCTTTCTCGTCGAGGACGCACCGGCGCCGCTCGCGGCCCTTGCGCCCGAGCGCGTCCTCTATGTGACGAGCCTCTCGAAGAGCATGGCGGCGGGCCTGCGGCTCGGTTACGTCGCCTGCCCCGAGGCCTTTCTCGGGCGGCTCGCGGCCGCCGTGCGCTCGACCGTCTGGATGGCGCCCCCGCTCATGGCCGAGATCGGCGCGCGTTGGATCCGCGACGGCACCGGCATGCGCTTGGCAAGCGCGCGACGCGAGGAGACAAGGCGGCGCCAGGCCCTCGCGGCGCGCCATCTCGCGGGCCAAGACATCGAAACCCACCCGGCGAGCTTCCACCTCTGGCTCCATCTGCCAGAGCCGTGGCGCTGGAGCGACTTCGTCGCCGCGGCCGAGGCGCGCGGCGTGCGCTTGACACCCCCCGATCTCTTCGTGACGGGACGCGGCAGCGCGCCCCACGCGGTGCGCCTCTGCCTGACCGCGGTCGAGAGCGAGGCCCGGCTCGAGAGCGCGCTCGAGAAGCTGGCGGGGCTCCTCGCCTCCGCACCCCAAGCGCGCCTCTCCGTGGTCTAGGGTCCGTACTCAATTAGGGGATTCCATCTGAGCTGTGATTGTGATTCAAGCGTTCCAGCGATGGGAGGCTTGGATGAAGAAGCTTTATTGGTTGAGCGATACGGAATGGGCGCGGATCGAGCCGCTACTGCCGCGCGGCCGTCGCGGGGCGCATCGTGTCGATGATCGGCGGGTGATCAGCGGCATCATGCACATGCTGCATTCGGGGGCGCGCTGGCGGGACTGTCCTGCGGCGTATGGGCCGTACACGACGATTTACAATCGCTTCAACCGCTGGAGCCGGCAGGGCTTGTGGACCGGTATTTTCTATGCCCTGACCGGATCGACGGGCACGGTTGGAACGGTGGCAGTCGACTCGACGCACATCAAGGTCCATCGCTCGGCGGCTGGCGCAAAAGGGGGGCCTTTCGCCACGCCATCGGGCGCTCGCGCGGCGGCCGCACGACAAAGATCCACGCGCTGACCGACGATCGGGGACGGCCGCTCGCGTTCCAGCTCACGCCGGGCAATACCCACGACCTCGACGGCGCCCGGGCTCTGTTGGCCATCGTGCCTTGCCCATCCCGCCTCCTCGCAGATCGGGCCTACGACGCCAGGAGCCTCCGCGATTGGCTCGCCCAACGGGGGACCGAGGCCGTCATTCCGCCCAATCCCACGCGCAAGCATCCCCACGCTTACGATGCCACCGCCTACAAGCGCCGCAACCTCATCGAACGCATGTTCTGTCGCCTCAAAGATTTCCGCCGCATCGCAACCCGATACGACAAGCTCGCACGAAACTTCCTTGCTGGCGTCCTCATCGCCGCCGCCGTAACCTGGTGGCTCAATTGAGTCCGGACCCTAGAGC
>DASPPM010000339.1:0-5510 GCA_035625535.1 Alphaproteobacteria bacterium | reverse complement strand
GATCGGCACATTGACGCCGACCATGCCGATCCTCGCGCGTGCGGCGAAGTCGCGCGCGGCATCGCCGTCGCGGGTGAAGATGGCGGTGCCGTTGCCGAACTCGTGCGCGTTCACGAGGCCGAGGGCCGTCTCGTAATCCTTGCTGCGCACGACCGAGAGCACGGGGCCGAAGATCTCCTCCTTGTAGATGCGCATCTCGGGCTTGACCTCGTCGAAGAGGCAGCCGCCCATGAAGAAGCCTCGCTCGTAGCCTTGGAGCTTGAGACCGCGGCCGTCGACGGCGAGCTTCGCACCCTCCTTGACGCCGAGATCGACGTAGCCCTTGACCCGCTCATAGGCTTGCGGGGTCACGAGCGGGCCCATCTCCGCCTCGGGATCGCTAAAGGGGCCGATCTTGAGGCCGCGCACGCGCGGCTCGAGCTTCGCCATGAGGGCGTCACCGGCACCCGCTACCGCGACCGCGACGGCGACCGCCATGCAGCGCTCGCCGGCCGAGCCGTAGGCGGCCCCCATGAGCGCATCGGTCGCCTGCTCCATGTCCGCATCGGGCAGCACGACCATGTGGTTCTTGGCGCCGCCGAGCGCCTGCACGCGCTTATTGTGCGCAGTGCCCGTGTGGTAGACGTATTCCGCGATCGGCGTCGAGCCGACGAAGCTCACCGCCTCGATGTCGGGGTGTGCCAAGATGGCGTCGACCGCCTCCTTGTCGCCGTTGACGACGTTGAGAACGCCCTCGGGCGCCCCCGCTTCGAGCAGGAGCTCGCCCAAGAGGAGCGGGGCCGAGGGGTCGCGCTCCGAGGGCTTGAGGACGAAGCTGTTGCCGCAGGCGATCGCGACCGGGAACATCCACATCGGCACCATGGCGGGGAAGTTGAAGGGCGTGATGCCGGCCACCACGCCGAGGGGTTGACGCAGCGAGTAGCTGTCGACGCCGGTGCCGACGTTCTCGGTGAACTCGCCCTTCGCGAGATGCGGGATGCCGCAGGCGAACTCGACGACCTCGATGCCGCGCGTCACCTCGCCGGTGGCATCGGCGAGGACCTTGCCGTGCTCGCTGCCGATGAGCCGCGCCAGCCTGTCGCGGTTTTTCTCGAGGAGCTCCTTGAATTTGAACATGAGCCGCGCGCGCAAAAGCGGCGGCGTCGCAGCCCACTTGGGTGCCGTCGCCTTCGCACTCGCCACCGCCTGAGCCACTTCGGCCGTATTGGCGAGCGCCACGCGTGCGCTCACCTCTCCCGTCGCGGGGTTGTACACGTCCGAATAACGGCCGCTCTTGCCGGAGACGGCCTTGCCGCCAATGAAATGACCGAGCTCCTTGGCCATGGGCTCCTCCCGCAAAGGCCTTCGTGCGAGCGCCCGACCGGGCCGCGCGAGGCACCCGGGCCGGTTCCAGCGAAGGGACTCTAGGCGCGATCGAGGCCGAGGCCAACAGAAGAGACGCACCTCGTCTCTGCAAGCCCTTGCCTCGACTTAGCCCGGTCCCGGCGATAGCTTCGCGGCATCCCGATCGCGCTTGAGCTGGGTCAATGCGCGCGAGGCGAGGCAAAGGGCAGGGTTCCGCCATGGTCAAGGCGAAGGAGCCGCAAGGCAAGGCCGCTGCTGGGCAAATGAGCAACGCCAAGATCGCGGCGGAGCTCCTGCGCCTGGCCGAGCTCCTCGAGATCAGCAACGCCAACCCCTTCCGCGTGCGCGCCTACCGCAACGCGGCGCGCACCATCGACACCTTGCCCGAAAGCATCGGCACCCTCCTCGCCGCGGGCCGCGCGCTCTCGGAGCTGCCCGGAATCGGCGAGGATCTGGCGGGGAAGATCAAGGAGCTCTACGAGACCGGGCACCTTCGTCTCCTCGACGAGGTCGCGGAGAAGCTGCCGCCCTCCCTCGTCGAGATGGCCGCTCTCCCCGGCCTCGGCCCCAAGCGCATCAAGCTCATCTTCGACAAGCTCAAGATCAAGAGTCTCGCCGAGCTCGGCAAGGCGGCGGCGGCGGGCAAGCTCGCCAAGCTGCCGGGCCTGGGCGAGAAGACCCAGGCGCGCATCCTCGAGGGGCTCGCCGAGCGGGGCGCCGGACCCGCGCGCGTCAAGCTCGCCTCGGCCGAAGAGAGTGCGACCGCACTCCTCGACTATCTCAAGGGAGGCCGGGGCGTGCGCCAGGCGATCGTCGCCGGCAGCTACCGCAGGCGCAAGGAGACCGTGGGCGACCTCGACCTCTTGGTGACGAGTGCGGCGGGTGGCGACGCGATCGAGCGCTTCGCCGCCTATCCGCGCGTCAAGGAAGTGCTCGCCAAGGGGCCGACGCGCTCGACCGTGCGGCTCGATTCGGGCCTGCAAGTCGACCTGCGCGTCGTGGCGGAAGAGAGTTACGGTGCCGCACTCCACTATTTCACCGGCTCGAAGGACCATAACATCGCGATCCGCACCCTCGGAGTGATGAAGGGCCTCAAGGTCAACGAGTACGGCGTGTTCCGAGGCGAGAAGCGCATTGCCGGCCGCAGCGAGGAAGAGATCTACGCGCTCTTCAAGCTTCCCTACATCGAGCCCGAGCTCAGGGAGAACCGCGGCGAGATCGAGGCGGCGAGGGCAGGCAAGCTGCCGCATCTCGTGCGCTTGGACGATATCCGCGGCGACCTCCATATCCACACCAAGGCGAGCGACGGCAGTGCCACGATCGCCGAGATGGCGGCGGCGGCCAAGGTGCGCGGCTATGCCTATCTCGCGATATCCGACCACAGCCGGCGCCTGACCGTCGCCCACGGCCTCGATGCCAAGCGCCTCGGCCGGCAGATCGACGAGATCGAGCGGCTCAATGCCACGCTCAAGGGACTTCGCCTCTTGAAGGCGGTCGAGGTCGACATCCTCGAAGACGGCACCCTCGACCTCGAGGACGCCGTCCTCGCCAAGCTCGATTTCGCCATCGCTGCCGTGCATTCGCACTTCGCACTCCCGCTCGCGAAGCAGACGGAGCGCATCATCCGCGCCATGGACAACCGCAACCTCTCGATCGTCGCCCACCCCACGGGGCGCTTGATCGGCGAGCGCGAGCCCTATGCCGTCGATATGGATCGCCTCGTGCGCGCGGCCAAGGAGCGCGGCTGCTTCTTCGAGATCAATGCCCAGCCCGAGCGCCTCGACCTCAACGACATCCATGCGCGGCTTGCCAAGGAGGCGGGCGTCAAGCTGGCGATCGCGACCGATGCGCACAGCGTCCGCCAGCTCGATTTCATGCGCTTCGGCGTAGGTCAGGCGCGGCGCGGCTGGATCGAGCCCGGCGACGTGCTCAACACGCGCCCGTGGAGCGAGCTCAGCCGCCTCCTGAAGCGAAGGTAGAGTCCCTACCCGAGAGTTCGTCGCGCCCGCTGATAACCGTCATTGCGAGCGCAGCGAAGCAATCCAGCGTCTAGTGCGTATTGCTTCCTGGATTGCTTCGGCGCCCTTCGGGCGCCTCGCAATGACAGCTGTTTTCCTGATTTCGTGAATTTTAAAATCAGGACGCTAGCGGACGGGAATCGGCGGCCGCAAGCTTCCAAATTTGCTTGTCCGGAATGACACACCCGAAAACAAATATCTACAGAACCCAGCGCCGCACTACCGCCGCTCGCGCCACTCGCGCGGCTCGCGCGCGGGCCAGCCGAAATCGCGCGGGTTGAGCCCGGCGTGGAACCAGGTGACGAAGCTCACGATGTCGTAGACCGGCAGCCCCGTCGCCTCGTTGAGCGCGCGCGCGAAGGGCGCCATGTTGGTGCATTCGAGCACGATGGCGCCGACCTCGGCGTGCCGGGCGATAAGCTCCTCCCCGGCGGCGAGAATGTCCCTCTCCGCGAGGCCGAGATCGAGCTCGCGCTCGTCCGAGAGCAGCACGCGGCTCAGCTCGCGGCCGCCCTCGGTGCCGGCGACCGGCGTTGTCGGGTCGCAGCCGGCACACGCGAGATGCTCGGCCGAGAGGCTCTCGGCGCTGACCGTGAGGATGCCGCAACGCCTGCCGGGCGGCAGCAGGCTCTCGATCCACGGTACCTGCATGAGGCTCGAGAGTGCAACCGGCACGCCCGCGCGCCGCGCGATCTCCGCTTGAAAGAGCGAGAGGAAGCCGCAGTTGCTGGTGATCCCGTCGGCACCCAGGCGCACGAGCTCTTCGGCACCCGCTGCGAAGGCCTCGAGCAGGCCGTCTGCGCGTTGCCGCACCACGCGCGCCGGCGTGGCACCCGCGATTACCTTGTAGAGCACGGGAAAGGGCCAAGTCTCGGCGTTCCCCATGTCGCCTGGAATGCGCGGAAAGGCGGCCTCGAGCATGAGGATGCCGAGGCGCGCGCCGTAGAGCGGCTTGCCGCCGTAAGCGATCCTCCTCGGCGCGTTGTCGCCGCGACCGTGCCTCACGACTTGGCCGCCTCCGCGGCGCGGCCGGAGCCGAAGTACCTCAGGATCGACATGGCAAGGGCCACGAGGCCACCCATATAGCTCCGCATGAGCGCGATCACGAGCACGGCATAGATCACCATGTCCCACTCGCCGTATTTCTGCAAATAGGTTGTGAGAATCTGGACGGGTGCGGCACCGACGAGCGGGCCCGCAAACGAACCGAGCCCGCCCACAACCACCATGACGATGAGCTTCGCCATCTCGTTGAAGTCGGCGAGCTGCGGGCTGAGCACGAGGATGTAATGCGCGTAGAACACCCCCGCGAGACCGGCAAAGGCGCTCGAGAGCGTGAAGACCAGGACCTTGACCCGCGTGGTGTCGACGCCCAGGCTCGCGGCGCGCATCTCGTCGTCCTTTATCGCGCGCATGAAATAGCCGAGCGGCGAGTGCACGAGGAGATACATGGCGAGCACGGAGACGACGGTAAGGGCTGCGAAGGTGTAGTAATAGGCGGTCGGCTGCACGCTGTGATAGAGCGGCGGCACGTCGAGCCCGAGCTCGCCGCGCGTGTAGCCGTAATCGGCGGCGAGCAGGATGTGGATCGTCTCGGCGAAGGCCCAGCTCGCGATGGCGAGGTAGATGGCGCGCATCTTGAGCACGAGGCGGCCGAGGAGGTAGCCGAACGCGGCCGCGACGACGACGCCCGCGGGCATGCTGAGCCACATGGGCGTCTGATAGTGATAGATGAGAAGCCCGGTCGTGTAGGCGCCGAGTGCCGCGAACGCCTGCTGCGCCAAGGAGAACTGGCCGGTGAAGCCGGCGAGCAGGTTCCAGCTCGCCGCGAGGATCGTGTAATAGAGGCTGACCGTGAGCACATGGAGCGCGAAGCTGCCGGCGATCTGCGGCAATGCCGCGAGGCCGAGGACGGCAATCGCCGTCGCCGTTGCGACCCGCTTCCAGTCGACGAGCATCAGCATGCGGGCCCTCACCCAAGCAGGCATTCGTGGATCAGCTCGCGCACGCGCTCTTCCCCGAACTCGGCGGGCGGCCCCTCGGTCTTGATGCGGCCCAGGTTGACCATGTAGACATAGTCCGCGTGCGGGATGGCGCCCTCGATGTTCTGGTCGACGAGAAGGATGGTCGCGCCGATCGAGCGGCGCA
>DASPPM010000338.1:0-4999 GCA_035625535.1 Alphaproteobacteria bacterium | reverse complement strand
CAGGATGCGGCTGCACAACGACATCACGAACTCCATGTTGTGCTCGATCACGACGAAGGTGGCCTTCTGCTCGTCGTTGATGGCCTTGAGGCGATCGCGCAGCTGGCCGAGCATGGTCAGATTGACCCCGCCTGCAGGCTCGTCGAGGAGCACGAGACGGGGCCCCGCCATGAAAGCCATGGCCGCGTCGAGAAGCTTCTGCTGGCCGTAGCTGAGCCTGCCCGCCTTGTCGAGCGCCACGCTCGAGAGCTGGAAAAACTCGATCATCCGGTCGGCCGCGGCGCCGAGACCCGCGTCGCCGCTGCCGGCGAGACGGGAGAGCATCGAGCCGCGGTGCTCCTGACCCGCAAGGATGAGGTTGTCGCGCACCGAGAGCTGGGGAAAGACCTGCAGCAGCTGAAAAGTCCGGCTGATGCCGAGACGATTGAGATCGCAGGGCCGCATGCCCGTGATGCGCCGGCCGTCGACATAGACCTCGCCCGAGTTCGGCCGCATCTGCCCGAGCACGCAATTGAACAGTGTCGACTTGCCGGAGCCGTTCGGGCCGATGATTCCGAGAATCTCCCCCTCGCGCACCTCGAAGGAGACGCCGTCCACCGCGACGATGCCACCGAAGGACCTGCGCAAATCGGATACCTTGAGAATCGGCGTCATCGCCCGCCGCCTGCGTCGGGAAGGACCGCGGCCGGGCGCGGCGTCGCCTTGCGGGCCGCCGCCTCGGCCGCGCGCTGGCACAACCCGAGGATGCCCGATGGGCAAAAGGCCATGAGGACCATGACGAGAGCCGCGTAGACGATGAGGTAATAGCCCTCCGTGAAGCGCAGCCACTCGGGAAGGAGGATGGCGATCAGGGCGCCCACGAAGGGGCCGAAGAAGATCCCTGCGCCGCCGACGATGACCATGAGCAGGAGATTGAAGGAAAGGCCGAGAGCGAACGAGTTCGGCTCGATGAATTGGACCAAGGGCGCATAAAGTGCCCCGGAGAGGCCGCCGAAGGTGGAGCCGATGGCGAAGGCCATGAGCGTATAGCGCCGCGTGTCGACGCCGAGGGAGAGTGCCCGCACCGGGTTCTCCCGCAAGGCGATGAAGGCGCGGCCCCAGGGCGAGCGAATGAGCCACCACTGGAGGAGCGACAGAAGTGAGAGGTGGGCGAGGCTGAAGAAGTAGAAGGCGCTCGCCGTTGCCGCGGACCAGCCGAGGAACGAGGGACGCGGGATGCCGTTGATGCCGTAAATGCCGTTCGTGAGCCATTCCTCGTTGCGGAAGAAGAGAAAGACGAGGGTGGAGAAGGCGAGCGTCACGAAGGCGAGATAATGGTGCTGCACGCGGAGTGCGGGGTAACCGAGGCCCCAGCCGATGGCGAAGCATAGGCAGCCGGAAGTCGTGAAAGCCAAAGGGAAAGGCAGCCCGCCCGCGGTCATGAGCGCCGTCACATAGGCACCGATGCCGACAAAGGCGCCCTGGGCGAGCGAGACCTGGCCGGCGTAGCCGAGCGTGAGATTGAGCCCGAGCGCTGCGATCGTCGTCACCGCCCACAGGCTGAGAAGATAGATGCCATAGGGCTTGAGGAAGAAGGGGAGGGCTATCGCGAGAGCGAGCCCGATCGTTGCGGTCGTGTATCCGATGCGCCTCATACCAAGCGCTCTTCGACCCGTCCGAGCAGACCCTGCGGCCGGAAGAGGATGACCGCGATCAGCAGCAGGAGGGGAAAGGCACCGCGGTATTGCGCCGAGACATAGGCGGCCGACAAATTGTCGAGCACGCCCAGGATGACGCCGCCCAGAATGGCGCCGCGCACCTGGTTGAAGCCGCCAACGATCGCCGCGATGAAGGCCGCCAGCCCCAGACCCTCGCCGTTGGTGAACTTGGCGAGATAGATCGGGCTGATGAGGATCGAGGCGATCGCGACGAGCACGGCATTGACGAGAAACGTATAGAGAATCATGCGCTCGACGGGAATGCCGAGGATGCGCGCGACCATGGGGTTCTGCGCGGTCGCCTGCATCGAGCGACCGAGCCGCGTCTGGTGCAGCAAGAGGTGCAGGGCCACGACGGTGACGAGGGCGACTGCGAGGACCGCGAGGCTCTGGCTCGATACGACGGCGCCGAAGACGTGGAGGTCGCGGGCCGCGACGAGCGCGGGAAAATGCTGCGCCTGGGCGCTGTAGAACTCCTTCGCGGATTCCTTGAGGAAAAGCGATAGCGCTATCGTGGAGATGACGAGCGGCAGCACGCCGTGCTTCAGCATCGGATCGACGATGATGCGCTTGAAGAGGACGCCCAGGACCACGATCGAGACTACGATCCCGACGAGCGCTGCCGCCCAGAAGGGCATGCCCGCAAGCTTCATCGCCGCGAGGACGAAGAAGGCGGGGAGCATGACGAATTCGCCCTGGGCGAAATTGATCGTCTGCGAGGTCTGCCACAGCAGGGTGAAACCGACGGCGCCCAGCGCGTAGATCGCGCCGGTGGCGAGACCGGATACGAGGAGCTGGATGAAGGAGGCCATCGCCTTTGTCCGCGGGCCCGGTGCCGCGGGCGCCGGGCCGGCGGGGTCTCCAAAGCCTACTTGTTGAGCTTGGGCAGGATTTCCACGATCTTCTGCTTGCCGTCGACGACCTGGCCGAGGAAGCTCTCGCGGTCGATGTCGCCGTTCTTGTCCCAGGTCGCCTCCATGAGAATTCCCGGCTCCTCGGCGGGCGTGATGGTCAAGCCGTGCAGCGTCTGGGCGAAGGCCTTGCTGTCGAATTTGCCCATTTTCTCGGTCACGTGCTTGATGAGATAGACGGCCGTGTATCCCTTGATGCCGTTATGGTCGTTGGCGTAGCCGAAGCGCTTCTTGAACTTGGCGCCGAACTCCTGGAGGGCCGGCACCGGCGCATCGGCCGAGAGTCCCACGTGCCCGCGCACGCCGTTCGCGGCATCGCCGGCCAGCTCGATGACCCGCTGGCCCAAGAGCGTCGTCTCGCCGATGAGCGGCGTGGTGACGCCCTGCTTTTTCGCCTCCCTCAAGAAGCGCGCGCTCTCCTCCTCGTTGGTATAGACGAAGATCGCGTCGGCGTTGGCGGCCTTGACCTTGACCACGTCGGACGAAAAATCGGCTTGCCCCGATTCCGTGGAGATGTCGGCGACGACCTCGATGTTGCGGGCCTTCATCTCCTTGACGAAAGCGTCGCGGCCGCCCTTGCCGAAATCGTTGTTCACCCAAAGAACGGCGACGGTCTTGATCTTCAGCTCGTCCTTCAGGTAATTGGCGATTTTCGGCATGCTGAATTGCTGGCCGAAGGAGGTGCGGAAGACGTAAGGGTCGCCTTGTTGCGTGATGGATGCCGCCTCGCCGCCGACGATTTCCGGAATCCCGGCCTCTTGAGTGAGCTTCATGTCGACCACCACCGAGCCGGAGAAGACCGGGCCGAGGATGACGTAGGGATTGTTGTCGAGCACCTTCTGGATCTGCGCCCGCGAGATGCCGGCGTCGCTCTGGGTATCGAGAAAGGGCGTATCGATCTTGCGCCCGAGGATGCCGCCTTTGGCATTTATCTCCTCTTCCGCGAGCACGATGCCGTCGCGGAAGTTGGTGCCGGAGACCGCACCCGCCCCGGAGAGCTCGATGACGCCGGGAATATAGACGGTCGCTTGCGCCTCGGCGGCCATCGGCGCGAGTGCCGTTCCCGCCGCCAACAGGGTCGCCAGAATTGCCGTCCTCATCGTCTCCTCCTCCAGAGCTGTTGTTATGCGTGCGCTCGCCCGCGGGCGGCCCCCACGGCCGGCCCGCGCGAGGCCCCTTTTAGCGGCCTTGCGATCCCGGGGAAAGCCTCGCGGCAAATGGCCCGCGTGCCCGATCTCGCGGCGGCAGGCTAGGCAAGCCGACCCGCAAGGTCAACTCGCTCGCATGCGGAGCGGGGGGCCTGCTCGCTCCTTGCGGCCGGCCCGCGCAATCTTGTCGTCACCCACGCCGATGGACTTGACGGGTCGCCCCGGCTATTTTCATCGCTCTCGGGGGGCTCCGCATGGCGACCAATCCGCAACGGCTGAAGCAGTTCAAGCGACCGGGAGGTCTGCCCTTCCGCATCGGCAAGATCGGGCACGTCGTCCTCAACGTCAGCGATATGGAGCGCTCGGTGCGCTTCTACACCGAGGTGCTCGGCTTCAGCGTCTCGGACGTCTATCCCGACGACATGGTGCCCGGCGGGATGGTCTTCATGCGCTGCAACGCCGACCATCACGGCATCGCCCTCGTCGGCTCCATGAAGGAAACGGCGGAGAACCTCGAGCTCAACCACGTCGCCTTCGAGGTGGCGACGCTCGACGAGGTGCTGCGCGCGCGCAATCACTTGCGCGAGCACAAGGTCAAGATCGATTTCGAGGGCCGCCGCCGCGCCGGCGTCCAGATCGCGGTCGAGTTCCGCGACCCGGACAACCACCGGCTCGAGATCTACTGGGGCATCGATCAGGTCGGCAGCGACGGCCGCGTGCGGCCGGCCGCCGAATGGAAGTGGGCGCACAGCCTCAAGGAGGCGATCGCCGACCCGGTCGAGGGCCAGGACACCACGCTCCACGATCCCTCGCTGCTCGAGAAGTAGACCGGGCCGCTCTGGACATTCCACACGCGAGACGGCAAGCTTGCCTTGAGCCAAACAAACCGGAGATCGCTGTCATGTTGAAGCTCTATTTCTCGCCGGGCGCCTGCTCCATGGCGTCGCGCCTCACGCTCGAGGAGAGCGGCGCAAAATACGAGGAGCAGCTCACCTCGATCGCGAAGGGCGAGCAGAAGTCCGAGGCCTATCTCAAGATCAATCCGCGCGGCAAAGTGCCGGCGCTGCGGCTCGACGATGGCAGCGTGGTGGTCGAGAACACCGCCATCCTCACCTACATCGCTCATCGCTTTCCCGAGGCCGGGCTCTTGCCCAAGGACCCGGCGGCCGAGGCCCGCTCTATCTCGATGATGGCCTGGCTCTCGAACACCGTGCACCCCGCCTTCACCCACATCTTCCGGCCC
>DASPPM010000337.1:0-6232 GCA_035625535.1 Alphaproteobacteria bacterium | reverse complement strand
GCGAAGATGACGAGGTATCGACTGCACTACTTCCCCGAATCCGGGAATAGCTACAAGCTAGCCTTAATGCTCACGCTATGCGGTCAGTCCTTCGAACCGGTCTGGACTGATTTCGCAGGCGGCGTTACGCGAACGCCGGAGTGGCGGGCCGCTGTCAATGAGATGGGGGAGATTCCCGTGCTGGAGGAAAATGGCGTGCGTCTTACCCAGACCGCCCCAATCCTTCTGCAACTTGCCGATCGGCATGGACGCTTTGGCGGCGAGGGCGCGCAGAAGTTCGAGATATTGCGGTGGTTGTTCTGGGACAATCACAAGTTAACGGGATACATGGCGACCTATCGGTATCTGCGCACGTTCACCCCGAAGCCCGATCCGCACGTATTGGCCTTCTTGCGCAAGCGGATCGACGACTATCTCTCGATCCTTGATCGCCATTTGCAGCTGGGTGCCTTCGTCGTTGGCAATGACCCGACCGTGGCAGATATCTCACTTATGGCCTACCTGCACTATCCCAGCGATGAAACGGGGTATGTCTTGGAAAACAGCCATCCGGCAGTGCACGCTTGGTTGGATCGCATGGCGAAGTTCCCGGGCTGGCGCTCGGCCTATGATCTGCTGCCGGGCAAGCGTCTCGTGCACTATGCGTAATGTCTCCTTCGGGTCATTTTCGAGCGAGTCAGCCCTGATTTTGCCTACTCTATCCACTTCCGTTGCGCCCCAAAAGCACTCGTTGTTGGCACCGGTCCCCGCAGATGCCAAGGCCGCTCCCGATCTGAATTCCCAAGAAATAATCTTTGCACGGCGCCCTCTGACAACGTAACTTCAGACGGTTTTTGCGTCATTCGCGACTTGGTATGCAAAATCATTAATGGCCACATGTTCGTCGGCGACGCAGGAGAAGTACCATGCGGCTCGAAGGAGGGTGCTATTGCGGTGCGGTGCGGTATGTTGCGGAGGGTGAGCCAGTCCTAAGGGCGCAATGCCACTGCCGCGCGTGTCAGCATATCTCGGGTGGAGCGCCTAATCTGTTCATGCTCATGCCAGCAGAGGGATTCGCCTACACGAAAGGCGCGCCGAAGACCTACACGCGGCCCGATAAGGCTGACGCCGTAACGCGGGAATTCTGCGCGATATGCGGTACACACATGATGTCGCGGCGGCCCGGCCTGCGACCGGTGGTTCTGAAGATCGGAACGCTGGACGATCCTTCAGTCTATGGCGGCGCGCAAATGGCGATCTTCACGGCGGAAGGTCAGCCTTTCCATCTCATTGCGGACGGCGTGCCCGCCTTTGAAGGCCTGCCGCCGCGCCGATAGTTCAAATCAACCCCGCCGCTGGCGTTGGCGCGATGGCTATCGCGCTAGGTCACCCTTGGGTCAATCACGTCGGTTCCGCAATGTCCGCGACATGTCTGGTTCGTGGGTATCCCCGGAAACGTTCGCTCACCGTTGATCGCATCGTGGCGGCTGTGATTCAAGCTCCCAAATCTGGAGCCTCGAATGATGCGGTATGAACATGTCTGTCATGCGCGTGCACTAGCATGCGGCGTGCATCGCGAGAGATTGGGATGAGCAGGTGGGGCGCTCGCGAGGTGGACTGACCGGCGGAATTCGCCCCATTGTTCAGACCGTCCTGAGATCATGATCGCCTGACAGTTGGGCCGCGCCGGCTCCGGCTATTCCGCCGCCACCTTGGGCAGATCGGCGAGCGCCTTCGAGAGCTCGGCGGGGTCGTAATCGCGGTCCTCGAGCTTGCCGGCGAAATAATCGATATAGGCCTGCATGTCGAAATGACCATGGCCGCAGAGGTTGAAGAGAATGGCGCGGCTCTTCCCCTCCCTCTTGCAGGCGAGCGCCTCGTCGACCACCGCCTTGACCGCGTGATTGGCCTCGGGTGCGGGGAGCACGCCCTCGCTGCGGGCAAAAGCGACGCCGGCCTCGAAGCAGGGGGTCTGATGGTAGGCGCGCGATTCGATGAGACCCAGCTCCTGGATGAGGCTCACGAGCGGCGCCATGCCGTGATAGCGGAGCCCACCCGCGTGGAAGCCCGGCGGCACGAAGGCCGAGCCGAGCGTGTGCATCTTGACGAGCGGCGTCAGATGCCCGGTGTCGCCGAAGTCGTAGGCATATTTGCCGCGCGTGAGGGTGGGGCAGGCGGAAGGCTCGACCGCGATCACGCGCACCTTCTTGCCGCCGCGCAATTGCGCGCCGAGGAAGGGGAAGGCGATGCCGGCGAAATTGCTGCCCCCGCCGGTGCAGCCGATGACGATGTCGGGATAGTCGTCCGCCATCTCGAGCTGAAGCATCGCCTCTTGCCCGATCACGGTTTGATGCAGCAGCACGTGGTTGAGCACGCTGCCGAGCGAGTATTTGGTGTCGGCGCGCTGGGCCGCGACCTCGACCGCCTCGCTGATGGCGATGCCGAGGCTGCCGTTCGAATCGGGATGGGCGGCGAGGATCTTGCGCCCGGACTCGGTCTCCCGCGACGGGCTCGCCACGCATTTGGCCCCCCAGGCCTCCATGAGCGCCTTGCGGTAGGGCTTCTGCTCGAAGCTCACCTTGACCATGAAGACCTTCACCTCGATGCCGAAGAGGGCACCCGCGAAGGCGAGGGCCGAGCCCCATTGGCCGGCGCCCGTCTCGGTGGTGAGCCGCTTGACGCCTGCCTCCTTGTTGTAGAAGGCCTGGGCGACCGCGGTATTGGGCTTGTGGCTGCCGGCCGGGCTGACGCCTTCGTATTTGTAATAGATGCGCGCAGGCGTTTCCAAAGCCGCCTCGAGCCGGCGCGCGCGGAAGAGCGGGGTGGGCCGCCACTGGCGGTAGATGTCGCGCACCGGCTCGGGAATCCCGATGGCGCGCTCGGCCGAGACCTCCTGCTGGATGAGGGCCATGGGGAAGAGCGGCTCGAGGTCGGCGGGCCCGATCGGCTGCAAAGTGCCGGGATGGAGCGGAGGTGCCGGCGGACGCGGCAGGTCGGCCACGATATTGTACCAACTCTTGGGAATCCGGCCCTCGTCGAGCACGTATTTGACCGTATCGGACATCGCCTGCCTCCGGTAGTGCCGCATTGGGCGGCGGGATTTTAGAGACAAAGCGATGGGGCGGCAACGGGAAGCCCCGAGCTCTCGCGCGTGCGGGCGGTCCCCGGCAGCGCTGCGCTCCCCTCCTTCATTGCGCGAGGCATATGATTGGGCTAGCTTTGCCGTCGTCCGTCGAGATGGATTTCCGGGCTCTTTCATGACGATGCCGAGTCGCCATCGCGTGCTGCTGGTCGAGGACACCACGTCGCTGGCCCGCGTCTATACCGAGTATCTGCGCAAGGAGCCTTACGAGGTCGCTCAGGTGGAGACCGGAGCTGCCGCCCTCGCGGAGATCGAGGCGCGGATGCCGGACGCGATCCTCCTCGACTTGGCCCTCCCCGACATGAACGGGCTCGAGATCCTGAAGCGCGTGCGCTCGCAGCAGTTGCCGGTCGCCGTCGTCGTCATCACCGCGCACGGCTCGATCGCGACGGCGGTCGAGGCGATGCGCGCGGGGGCGTACGACTTCCTGGTCAAGCCTTTCAGCGCGGACCGGCTCGTCGTCACCCTGCGCAACGCGGTCGAGCGCCAGCGTCTCGCGCGCATGGTCGAATCGCTCAAGGAGGACTTCGGCCGCGACCAGTATTTCGGCTTCATCGGCTCCTCGCTCCCCATGCAGGGCGTCTACCGCATCGTCGACAGCGCCGCCGGCAGCAAGGCCACGATCTTCATCACCGGCGAGAGCGGCACCGGAAAGGAGGTCTGCGCGCAGGCGATCCATCAGCGCAGCCCGAGGGGACGGGAGCCCTTCGTGGCGCTCAACTGCGCGGCGATCCCGCACGATCTCATGGAAAGCGAGATCTTCGGCCACGTGAAGGGCGCCTTCACGGGAGCGGTTGCCGAGCGCGAGGGTGCTGCCGCGCGCGCCAATGGCGGCACGCTCTTCCTCGACGAGATCTGCGAGATGGACCTCGATCTGCAATCGAAGCTCTTGCGCTTCGTGCAGACGGGGAGCTTCGTCAAGGTCGGCGGGCGCGCGACCGAGAAGGTCGATGTGCGTTTCATCTGCGCGAGCAACAAGGATCCTCTCAAGGAGGTCGAGGCCGGCCGTTTCCGCGAGGACCTCTACTACCGCCTCCACGTCATTCCGATCCATCTCCCGCCCTTGCGCGAGCGCGACGAGGACGTTCTGGTGATCGCGCGCCACTTCCTCGCGGCCTTCGCCAAGGAGGAGGGCAAGCGCTTCGAGCGCTTCGCACCCGAGGTCGAGGCGCTCCTGCGCGGCTATCATTGGCCGGGCAACGTGCGCCAGCTTCAGAACGTGCTGCGCAACGTCATCGTGCTGAACGACGGCGAGACGGTGACGCTCGACATGCTGCCCCCGCCCCTCGACCGGATCGAGGCGAGCCCGCGCCCCGGGCTTGCGGGTGCCGCAGCACAAGGGCCGGCACCGAAGCAAGCCTCGCCCGCCGGCGACGGCACGCCCGACGGCATACGCCCGCTCTGGCAGGTCGAGAGGGACACCATCGAGGAGGCCATTCGCCTCTGTCAGGGAAACATTCCCAAGGCCGCGACCCACCTCGGCATCAGCGCCTCCACCATCTACCGCAAGCGCATGAGCTGGCAGGTGGGCGGAGAGGGGTAGGGCAATATCCGACGAAGCGGAATCGCCCCCTCACCCAGCTTTGCCTAAGCTCGCTACGCTCGCTAAGGCTACGCAACCCTCTCCCCCTCAAAGGGGGAGAGGGTAGGGTGAGGGGGCTGCTTCCACCGAAATGGATTCCGCTCTAGGGCGAGGGACGTACCGCGTCCCTTACGCTCACTCTGTCTCTTCGAAGTGGCGCACCATGGCATGCACCGCAGCGGCGACGAGGCCGCGCAGGTTCGCTACGAGCGGGATCGTCTGCTCGCCCTTGCCGTGTTTGCAGGCGAGCTCGATCGACTTCGCATGCGCCTGCAGCGCCAAGGCGCCGAAGGTGCCCGAGCTGCCCTTGAGCGAGTGGGCCTCGCGCTCGAGGGTGGCGAAGTCGCGCCGCTCCGCGGCTTGGGCGATACGGTCGATCCTTGCCACGGTCTCGAGCACGAAGGTCTTGACCAGCTCCTGTGCGGTCGTGGGGTCGGTGTCGGCCTCGAGCTGATCGAGGATGGCGGGATCGAGTGCTGCAAGGCCGGCCTTGCGCTCCTTGCCTTGGCCGGCCGCGACATCCGCTCCCGCCGCGCTGAGCGCCGCGGCCAAGGCCTCGCGCAAGGAGCCGGCCTGGCCGTGTGCTGCGGCCGCTCGCGCGGCACCGCCGTCCGAGGCTTGCCCCTTGCGCGCGCCGAGCCAGCGCCCGACGGTATCGAGCAGCCCGGCGCGATCGATCGGCTTGGTGACGTAATCGTCCATGCCGGCCGCCATGCAGCGCTGACGGTCGTTCTCAAGCGCGTGCGCGGAAATGGCGACGATCGGCACGCGGCCCTTGGGCCCCGGCATGGCGCGGATCCTGCGCGTGGCCTCGAGCCCGTCCATCTCCGGCATGGCCACGTCCATGAGGATGAGGTCGTAGTCCTTGGCCTTGACCGCAGCCAACGCCTCGCGGCCGTTGCTCGCGGTATCGACGGCGCCGACCGTTTTGGCGAGCATGGCCGTCGCGACCATCTGGTTGACCGGACTGTCCTCGACGAGGAGCACGTTCAAGTGCGGCGCCTTGCGGGCGGCGCCGCCCGTTGGCCCCGCCGCGCGCGCGGGCCCTTGAACGACGGCCGCTTGCGCAACGCGCTCGCGGCCGGCCGCCGCCGCCGGGTGCGGTGGTGCAGCGGAATCCGCCAGCCGCTTGAGGCAATCCGTGAGCGCGGTCTGGTGCACCGGCTTGTTGAGCATCGCCGCGAAGAGGTGGCGCTCGACCGCACTCGTCTCGATGCGTCCGCCGAGGGGGACGAGGAGCACGAGGCGGGTCGCGGCGAGCGCGGATTGGCACCTGACCGCTTCGGCAAGCGCCACTCCGCTCTCCTCGCCGAGCTGCTGGTCGATGAGCGCCAGCTTGAAGGGCTCGTGCGAGCGTGCGCCGGCGGCGAGCGCCGCGAGCGCGCTCTTTGGGTCTGCCGCGGTCGTGACCGAGAGACCCGCGGCCACGAGCTGGCGCTCGAGGATGCCGCTCGCAATGTCGTTGTCGTCGACGACCAGCACGCGCGCAGGCTCGAGGCGGGGCGGGAGCTGAGCGGCGGCAGCGGGGA
>DASPPM010000336.1:0-2208 GCA_035625535.1 Alphaproteobacteria bacterium | reverse complement strand
CGCGCACGATCGCCCTGCCCGAGAGCGCGGGGCCCGCGCCGTGAGCGTCGCCTCCGTAGGCATCTTGCCCGGCGCGGGGCGGCCGCGGCGCAGCTGGGTCGCGGCCTGGCCGCTCTACCCTCTCATCGTCTTTCTCGTCCTTTTCCTCATCTATCCCGTGGCGCAGCTCCTCTGGCTCAGCTTCACCGATCCTTCGGGGCAGCTCTCGCTCGCGAACTACACGCGGATCGCCACCACGCCGGTCTATCTCCGGGTGCTCGCCATCACCTTCAAGATCGCGGGATGGACCACCGTCTTCACCATCCTCGCCGGCTATCCCGTCGCCTATCTGCTCGCGACGCTCCACGAGCGCCGGCGCGACGTGCTCATGCTGCTCGTGCTGATGCCGTTCTGGACGAGCTTCCTCGTGCGCACTTTCGCCTGGATGGTGCTCCTCGGCCGCAATGGCGCCGTGAACCGCCTGCTCGTCGCCTTGGGCATCGTCG
Organism: Alphaproteobacteria bacterium; assembly: GCA_035625535.1. GTDB lineage: Bacteria > Pseudomonadota > Alphaproteobacteria > JACZXZ01 > JACZXZ01 > DASPPM01. The sequence goes on along the minus strand of DASPPM010000336.1, from coordinate 1,723 downwards.
ATGCGCCGGTGAGCCTGATCTACAACTTCTCCGGCGTCATGATCGGCATGGTGCAGGGCATGATGCCGCTGGCGGTTCTCACCATGGTCGCGGTCATGCAGAACATCGACCCGACGCTTGCGAAGGCGGCGCACACGCTCGGCGCGCGCGGCGGTCAGGCATTTTGGCGCATCTACTTCCCGCTCTCCCTGCCCGGCGTGGCGGCGGCAGGCCTGCTCGTCTTCATCACCTCCCTCGGCTTCTTCATCATCCCGGCCCTTCTCGGCGGCGCCCATGAGACCATGATCTCGCAGGTGATCATTTCCGTCATCCAGGAGCTCATGAACTGGCGCTTCGCAGGCGCGCTCTCCCTCGTGCTTTTCGCTTCCGCGGCGCTGGTGTTCTACCTCTACGACCGCATGCTCGGCATGTCGACGCTCTCGGGAGGGGCCGCAGGATCCGACCGGCTCGCCGAGCGCGGCCGCGCGAATATCCTGAGCACGGGCGGGGCCTGGCTCGGCGGGCGCGCGATCGCGCTTTTCGGCTGGCTTTGCGACCGCGCCGCGCTCTTGTGGGAGCTCGCCCGCCCCCTCAGCCCCCGGCGGCCGCAGCGGCGGCTCGCGCGCGGCGTGCTGTGGGCGATCGGGCTCCTCGTCATCGCCTTCCTCGTCGTGCCCTCCTTCTTCGTGATTCCGGTCTCGTTCACCGCCGACAGGTTCGTCGACTTTCCCCCGAAGGGCTTTTCGCTGCGCTGGTACGCGACCTATCTCGGCTCGCCGGCATGGATCGACGCCACCGTCCGCTCCATCACCGTCGCCTTCCTGACCGGGATCGTCGCCACGCTCCTCGGCGCCGCGGCGGCCTTCGTGCTCGTGCGCCAGCGCATCGTCGGGCGCACGGCGGTGCTCACCCTCGTGCTCATGCCGCTCATCCTGCCGCGCATGATCATCGCCGTGGCGCTCTTCTATCTATTCGCGCGCCTGGGCCTCGTGGGCACGCAGGCGGGGCTCGTGATCGGGCACACGGTCCTCGCCGTGCCCTATGTCGTGATCACGGTGATGGCGGTGCTCAAGACCTACGACGAGCGCTACGATCAGGCGGCGTGGAGCCTGGGTGCCAGCAAGTGGAAGGCGCTCTGGCACATCACGCTGCCGCAGATCCGCGCGGGGCTCATCGCCGGGTACCTCTTCGCCTTCGTCACCTCGTTCGACGACCTGACGGTGGCGCTCTTCATCACCGCGGGCGCCACGGCGACTCTGCCGCGCCAGATGTGGAACGACCTGCTGCTGCAGGTGAATCCCACGCTCGCCGCCGTGTCCACCGTGATCCTTCTGCTCATCACCATGTTCATCGTGGCGGCGGAGCTCTTGCGCCGCCGCGCCGTGCGTCATTGACAACCGGGAGGCCAATCGTGGCGAAAGCGATCTATCCGCGAGCCGAGCGCAAGGGAAACCTCGAGCCCGAGATCGCCTTGCGCAGCGATCTCGCGGCCGCGTGCCGCTGGGCGGCGCGGCTCAATCTGCACGAGGGGATTTGCAACCACTTCACCGTCCTCCTCGGGCGCTCGCCGGCCCGCGTGCTCATCAATCCCAAGGGGCGCCACTTCGCCAAGATGACGGCGAGCGCGCTCATCGCCATCGACGAGGAGGGCCGCACGGTCGAGGGCGAGGGGTTAGCACCGGTGAGCGGGGTCGCCATCCACGTGCCCATTCACCTCCGGCATCCGAGCGCCAAGGTGGTGCTG
>DASPPM010000335.1:0-3611 GCA_035625535.1 Alphaproteobacteria bacterium | reverse complement strand
CAGCCAGATGGTGGGCCTGTGCGCGCAGAATTTTCTTGCCGGCGCGGCAGGGCTGGCGGTGGGCATCGCGTTCATTCGCGGCATGTCGCGGCAAGTGTGCGATACGCTGGGCAATTTCTGGGTCGATCTGACGCGCTCATTATTATGGATTCTCGTGCCCGGCGCGTTGATCGGGGCTCTGCTGCTGGTGGCGCAGGGAGTGCCGATGAATTTTCATCCCTACACGGTGGCCACTGCGATCGAGGGCGGCAAACAAGTGATCCCGCAAGGTCCGGTCGCGGCGCTGGAGATCATCAAGAATCTGGGCACGAACGGCGGCGGCTTCTTCAACGCCAATGCGGCGCATCCCTATGAGGATCCCACTGCGCTCGCAAACCTGGTGCAGATGCTGCTGATGATTTGCCTGGGTGCGGCACTCACCAACGTCTTCGGGCGAATGGTCGGCAAGCAGCTCCAGGGCTGGGCGCTCTTCGGCGCCATGGCCATCCTCTCGGTGGCGGGCGTGCTCATCATCTATGCGGCCGAGAGCGGCGGAAATCCCAGCTTCGCGCCCTTCGGCGTGGACCAGGCGGCGAGCACGCTGCAGGCCGGCGGCAACATGGAGGGCAAGGAGGTCCGTTTCGGGATCGCCGACACGGCGCTCTTCGCCACGCTGACGACCGACGCCTCCTGCGGCGCCGTGAACGCCATGCACGACAGCTTCACGCCGGTCGGCGGCATGATTCCGATGATGAACATCGCGCTCGGCGAGATCATCTGGGGCGGCGTCGGCTCCGGCCTTTACGGCATGCTGCTCTTCGCCATCGTGGCGATGTTCATCGCGGGCCTCATGGTCGGGCGCACGCCCGAGTACGTCGGCAAGAAGCTCGAAGCGCGGGACGTCAAGATGACGATGCTGGCGCTCCTCATCCTGCCGTTCTCGAACCTCGGCTTCACCGCGCTCGCCACGGCGCTTCCCGCCGGCCTCGCGGGCATCGCCAACAACGGCCCGCACGGCTTCAGCGAGATCCTTTACGCCTTTATCTCGATGACCGGGAACAACGGCAGCGCCTTCGCCGGCTTGAGCGGCAACACGATGTTCTACAACTTGACGGGCGGCTTCGCGATGCTGATAGGCCGCTTCGCCATGATCGTGCCGATGCTCGCCGTCGCCGGCTCGCTTGCCGGGAAGAAGCTGGTGCCGCCCTCCTCGGGCACCTTCCCGACGGACAACGGCTTGTTCGTCGGCCTGCTTGTGGGCGTGATCCTCATCGTCGGCGGTCTCGTATTCTTCCCGGCGATGGCGCTCGGCCCGGTCGTCGAGCACACGCTCATGCATGCCGGCACTCTTTTCTAAGGTAACGCCATGGACACTCTCGCCAAGCCGGCCGTCTCCGGCCACAAGAAGCGCATCAAGGGCGTGCCCGCGGGCGTCGACCGCGACATTATCTTGAGCGCGATCGGCGACGCCTTCCGCAAGCTCGACCCGCGCACGCTGGTCAAGAACCCGGTGATGTTCGCGGTCGAGGTGGTGGCGGCGCTCACGACCGTGCTGCTCGTCCGCGACGTCGCCGTCGGTGCCGGCCAGTACGCCTTCAGCATCCAGATCATCGGCTGGCTGTGGTTCACCGTGGTATTCGCGAACTTCGCGGAGGCGGTCGCTGAAGGCCGCGGCAAGGCCCAGGCGGAGGCGCTCAGGCGCACGCGTACCGAGACGATCGCCAAGAGGCTGCGGAGCGTGAAGGGCCGCGAGTTCGATGAGGTCTCGGCGCTCAAGCTGAGGCAGGGCGATCTCGTGCTCGTCGAGGCGGGCGAAATCATCCCTGGCGATGGCGACGTGGCCGACGGCGTCGCATCGGTCGACGAATCCGCCATCACCGGCGAGTCGGCGCCCGTGATCCGTGAAAGCGGCGGCGACCGCTCGGCCGTCACCGGCGGCACGCGCGTGCTTTCCGACTGGATCGTCGTGAAGATCACCGCGGCACAGGGCTCGAGCTTCCTCGACCGCATGATCGCGCTCGTCGAGGGTGCGGTGCGGCAGAAGACGCCGAACGAGATCGCGCTCAACATCCTGCTCGCCGGCATGACCATCATCTTCGTGTTCGTGGTGGTCACGATCCCGAGCTTCGCCGCCTATGCGGGCGGCAGGATCTCCGTGCTCGTGCTGGTGGCGCTCTTCGTGACGCTGATCCCGACCACCATCGGGGCGCTGCTCTCGGCCATCGGCATTGCCGGCATGGACCGGCTGGTGAAGTTCAACGTGCTCGCCATGTCGGGACGCTCGGTCGAAGCCTCGGGCGACGTGGACACGCTCCTTCTCGACAAGACAGGGACGATCACGCTCGGCAACCGCCAGGCGACCCAGCTTCTGCCGCTCCCCGACGTCACCGCAAGCGAGCTCGCGGACGCGGCACAGCTCGCCTCCTTCAGCGACGAGACGCCCGAGGGACGCTCGATCGTGGTCCTGGTCAAGGAGAAATACGGCCTTCGCGGGCGCGAGATGGCGCCGCTCCGCGCCCAGTTCATCAAGTTTTCGGCGCAGACGCGCATGAGCGGCATCGACCTCGAGGGATCGTCGATCCGCAAGGGCGCCGTCGACGCGGTCGTCGAGCACGTCCGCCAAGTGAGCGGCAACCCGCGCATGCCGGTGCCGGTCGAGCTGCAGCAGATAACCGACTCGATCTCGCGCTCGGGCGGCACGCCGCTCGCGGTCGCCAAAGACGGGCGCATCCTGGGGGTCATCGAGCTCAAGGACATCGTCAAGGGCGGCATCCGGGAGCGCTTCGCCGAGCTCCGGCGCATGGGCATCCGTACCGTCATGATCACCGGCGACAACCCGCTCACCGCCGCGGCGATCGCGGCCGAGTCGGGGGTCGACGACTTCCTCGCCCAGGCGACGCCCGAGGACAAGCTCAAGCTGATCCGCGAGGAGCAGGTCAAAGGCAAGCTCGTCGCCATGTGCGGCGACGGCACCAACGACGCACCGGCGCTCGCCCAGGCGGACGTGGGGGTCGCCATGCAGACCGGCACCCAGGCCGCGCGCGAGGCCGGCAACATGGTCGATCTCGACTCCGACCCGACCAAACTGATCGAGATCGTGATGATCGGCAAGCAGCTTCTGATCACGCGCGGTGCGCTCACGACGTTCTCGATCGCAAACGACGTGGCCAAGTACTTCGCCATCATCCCGGCGATGTTCGCGGCCTTCTACCCGAGCCTCAACATCATCAACGTCATGCATCTCGCGACGCCGCAAAGCGCCATCCTCTCGGCGATCATCTTCAACGCGCTCATCATCATCGCGCTCATCCCGCTGGCGCTCAGAGGGGTCAAATACCGTCCGGAGAGCGCCTTCAGGCTGCTCAGCCGCAATCTGCTGCTCTACGGCGTCGGCGGCGTCATCATCCCCTTCATCGGCATCAAAGCCATCGATGTCGTGGTCAACGCCATCGGGCTCGTCTGAGGACTAGCGTCATGCTGAAAGAGCTCCGCCCCGCCGTCGTCCTGCTCGTCGCCCTGACCGTCGTCACCGGGCTCATCTATCCGCTGGTCATGACGGGCATCTCCGAGGTCCTCTTTCCCTGGCAGGCGCGCGGCAGCCTGATCGAGAAGGACGGCAAGGTGATCGGCTC
>DASPPM010000334.1:0-7097 GCA_035625535.1 Alphaproteobacteria bacterium | reverse complement strand
GTCGTCGCGGTAGTTCTGCGGCACGTCGAAATAGCGGCTCTTGACCTTCGGGAACATGATCTTCCACATGCCCGAGAGGTTCCGGATCACGTCGCAGATGCTGGGGAAGAGCATGCCGTCCACGAAATCGAGGCGGCCGCCTACGCCCAGCTCGATCGTCGAGCGCGGGATGCGGCAGATGTAGCTTTGGTAATAGGCGTCGCCGTGGATGACCTCGAGCTGATCGCCGCCGCCGAGTATGCCGAGCGGCAAGGCACCCGCGGCGTGGATCAGCTCGCGCGGCACATAGAAGGGCATGAAGCCGACGACCTTGCGGCCCGGCACGGCCGCCTTCCACTCGCGCGCGTAGGCGAAGTGGAGATCATCGAACAGATCCTGGCAACGCGAGATGATTTCAGCGGTTCTTGTCATGGCTAACGGTGCTCCCATCGCGCGGGCCGCTTGGTGAGGAAGGCCTCGAGGCCCTCGAGCGCGTCGCGGGTCGACATCACGTCCTCGAGATAGAGCTCCTCGACGCGCGCGAGCTTGACCCTGAGGCGCTCGACGAGATCGAGCCGGGCCGCCCGCATCGCGCCGCGCAGCGCAGCACCGCTCTTCTCAGAGAGATTGCGGGCAAACCAATCGAGTGCCGCCGCCTCGGGATCCTCGCTCACGTGGGTGACCAGGCCCAAGGCGAGTGCCTCCTCCGCGGGGCAGCTGCGGCCGGAGAGGAGCAGCTCTTCCGCCTGAGCCCGCCCGATGCGTTCCGGCAGGAGGCAGGAGGCGGCGGGTGCGATGACGCCGAGCTTGATCTCGGGCTGGCCCAGTCTCGCGTCGGAGGCGGCGAATATGAGGGTGCCCGCGAGCGCGAGCTCGAGCCCCCCGCCGAGGCACTGTCCCCGCACGGCGACCAGGACGGGGACCGGACTCTCGACCAGGCGCAGGATCACCCCATGGAATCCCTTCAACATCGCCGCGCAATGCTCGGGAAGATGCTCTTCCACGCTGGCGCCGAAGCTGAAGTGCGGCCCCTCGGCATCGATGAGGACGCCGAGAAGATCGGGATGGGCGAGGTGTGCCGCCAACGCCTCGTCGAAGGCGGCGATCATGGCGCCGTCGATGACGTTGGCCTTGGGCCGCGCCAGGCGGAGCCGAAGCAGCCGCCCGCCTTGCTCCAGCCAGACGCGAAGGGGTGCTGGAGCCGGAGCGCTCATGAGGCGGCTCCGCCCTTCGGGATCAGGCTCTCAATCAGCTCCTCGGACCAGGGCGTTCCCTTGGCGAGCGACTGACGCAGCACCACGAAGTCGATCTCGCGCCTTTCCCTGGGACCCTCGTTGAAGGCGCGGAATCCCGTGCGCGCCTCGGCGAGCATGTTGAGGGCGAGCCAGGCGCGCGCGTCCTCCTTGTTGCGGTTCCATGCCTCGAGCTTAGGCTTGCGCAGCTCCTCGAAGCTCTTGGTCAGGCACTCCGGGAAGGTGAGCATGAGCTTGGTGCAGAGCTGCTCCACCTTCTCATCGAGACGCGAGAGGTCGACCGTCCCGCGGGCGAGCAAGCGCTTGCCCTCGGCGAGGGCCTCGCCCGTCTTGGGCTCGCCGTGGACGATGCGGCCGTATTCGTCAAGGTAGCGATCGGTGACCACCAGCGGATTGGGGATGAACTTGCCGTCGACCTTGAGCGCCGGAACGATGTCGTAAAGCAGGCCCATGCGGTAGGCCTTGTGCGCCGACCAGTGCTCGCAGAGCGTGCCCGACTCGATCGCGCGCTCCATCCCGATCATGAGCGGCAGGAAGTCCGTGGCGCCGCCGATCGCGGCCGAGCCATGCTTGGGTCCCGCCTGGCCGAAGCGCGCCAGATCTTGCGCGATCGAGAAGTCGCACGCCATGCCGATCTCCTGGCCGCCGCCGATGCGCATGCCGTTCACGCGGCAGATCACGGGCTTGTCGCAGCCGAGGATGGCGGAGAGCATGTCGTTGAAAAGGCGCATATACTGCCGGTATTCCTGGGGATTGCCGGCGTAATATTCCGCGTACTCCTTGGTGTTGCCGCCGGTGCAGAACGCCCGGTCGCCGCTACCGGTGAACACCACCGCGACGACGTCGCGCGCCGCACTCGCCGCGCGAAAGGCGAGGAGCGCACCCTTGACCATCTCCGTGGTGTAGGCATTGAACTGGGTGGGATTGTCGAGAATGATCCAGGCGTTGTAGAGACCGGGCACCACGGCACCCTCCGCCGTTTTTGCCGGACGTTTCTCGAACTTGAGCCCCGCCACGGAGAGCTGAGCGAGGGTGTGGTCCTTGAGTGCGGCGGGCTTGGTTCTGGCGGCGACGGCAACGGTGGTATCGGGCATTTGGGTGTCCTCCTAATGAGGGTCAGGCGCCGGGCACAAGCACGACCCGCCGTCGGACGGTGTGCCGGTGCACTGCGTTGAAGACGTCGTTGATCTCGGCAAGCGGACGCCGTTCCACGAAGGGTTTGATCTGCACCTTGCCTCCAAGCACGAGCTCGAGGGCGTCGGGATAAAGCTCGGGCGGGCAACCCCAATTGCCGACGGCACGCGCATCGAAGGCCATCAGGTTCGAGAGCCGGAGCTCGACCTTTTCCATGGTAAAGCCCACGACCGAGAGGGTGGCGCCATGGACCAGGAGGCCGAAGGCCGTGAGCTGGCCGGCCGCCGTGCCGGAGCACTCGAAGATGAACCATTCGGTCTGGGCCAGGTGCCGCTCCTTCGCGAAGGCCTGTATGGCGGCCTTGAGCGCGCGGCCGTCCATTTGCCGGGCGTTCAGCGTGAGCTCGGCGCCGTGGGGTGCGATCGCGACGAGTTTTTCGGGATCAATGTCGATGGCGACCACGTGTGCGCCGAAGGCGCGCGCGATCTGGGCCGCGTAGGAGCCAACACCTCCCGTGCCAACGACCGCCACGAGACTGCCGGGCTCGACCCCGGCGCGCTTGACGGCCTGGTAGGGCGTGGTCACGGCGTCGGCTACGACCGAGACCTCCGCGAGGGTGAGACCGCACGCCGCGAGCCTCGCCTCGTCCACCGGGCAAAGTCCGCGCGCCGGCACGACGACGTGGCTCGCGAAGCCGCCTTGGATGTCGTTGCCGGGCATCTTCTGATTGCGGCAGATGGTGCCGCGGCCGCGGCGGCAGAGCTCGCACTCGCCGCACGGCAGCACCGCCGGGACGATCACGCTCCTGCCGAGCCAGCGCTCGGCGCCGCTGCCGGCCGCCACCACCTTGCCGCTGATCTCATGACCGAGTGCCAGCGGCAAGGCATGGTTGAGGCGCACCCCGTCGTAAAGATATCCGAGGTCGGTATGGCAGACGCCACATCCGGCGATCTCGACCACCACCTCGCCGGGCGCAGGCGGAAAGGGATCGAACTCCGCGCGCAGGAGCGGCGCGTTGGCCGCGGTCATCATCCATCGATAAGCTGACTGACCCATCCCCCGGCTCCTTGGGCGGCGGCCACCTCGGGCCCGCGCTCGGCCTTGCGGCAGGTCTGCGCCTGCCTCTAGGGCCGCTCCGCTTAATTCGGTAATAGCGTACCGATTTACGAACATAAAAGTCAACGCGGCTAGTGTGCGGCCTTTCGTCGCGTATGGGTTTGATCCAGATCAACGGTCCGCGAGCGGCCCCAAGCGGCGTCCTCCACGGTGCCGGCAGAGGACCTTTCGAGGGCGATCAATCCATCCGGCCCGGATATTTCCCCCTACCCTAGGGCCGGACCCTACCGCAACCTAGAGCACACATAGAAAGCGGGGGCCGGATTTGATCCATATCAATCACTCAATTCTGCGATTTTGCAAAAATGGGCAATAAATTTGCGAGATTCCTGCACCTTCGACGCGAGACAGATGTGGGAAACACTCGGCGCCAACGGTCTCATAAAGACAGCTGGGCCCCTTGGCGATGAGCCGGGAAGCGCTCGAAACTGGCCGCGAGCGGCCCCAAGGGGCGCTCGAGGAGAGGGTACGTCTGCTCGAGCTGTTGATCGAGACTATCCCGAGCCCGATCTACTTCAAGGACGAGCACGCCCGGTACCTCGGGTGCAACCGGGCGTACGAGCAGTTCGTGGGGATGAAGCGCGAGGCCGTGATCGGGAAGACGGTTCATGACTTGCGGCCGAAAGAATATGCCGACCTGACGCATGCGGCCAACATCGCGCTCTTGAATAATCCCGGCGTTGAGTCTCACGAGGCCCTGATCCCCCACGCCGACGGCACCACGCACGAGGTGGTTTCCTACAACGCCACATTTTTGAATAGCGACGGCAGCCTCGGCGGTTTGGTTGGCGCCATGATGGATGTCACCGAGCAGAGGCGCGTCGAGAGATTGCTGCGCAGCAGCGAGGAGAGGTTCCGGGAAATCGTCGAGAACGCGCCCGTGGCGATCGGAACCTACGATTCCAAGGGTCGCCCGGTCTATTTCAACAATAAATTGACGGAACTGCTGCGCTATCGCATCGTTGATATTCCGACTTTCGCTGATTGGATGAGACGCGCCTATCCGGACGAGGAACAGCGCAAACAAGCCTTCACCGTGTGGGCGCAAGACATGCGCAAATTGCGCTCCGGCCAGATTCCTCGTTCGCCGGTGCGCGAATACCATTTCACCTGTGGCGACGGGGTCGTCCGGGATATCGAAGTCAGCTTCAGCCTCGTGGCCGACCGTTTCTATGTGGTCTTCAACGATGTCACGGAGCGCAACCGCGCGGAGCATGAGCTCCGTGAGGTGCTGCGCGAGCAGGCGCTGCGCGATCCGGTGACGTCCCTCTTCAATCGGCGCTACCTGGATGAGATACTGGAGAGCGAATTTTCCCGAGCTGCGCGGAGCCATGGCTCGATCGGAATCGTCATGGGCGACATCGACCATTTCAAGCGCGTCAACGACAGCTTCGGCCACGATTGCGGCGACGAGGTCTTGCGCGTTCTAGCTCAGTTTCTCCGCGAGCAACTCCGCAAGAGCGACATCGTGTGCCGCTACGGCGGGGAGGAGTTCACCATCGTGATGCCGGGCGCCAGCCTGGATGAGGCACATAGGCGCACGGTAAGCGTTTGCAGTGCAGTCCGCGAACTCAGGATTTCCTGCGGCGAACGAGTGGTCGGACCCGTCACGATGTCATTTGGCGTCGCTGCTTTCCCGCAGCACGGCGACGCGCCGGCAGTCCTTCTCAAGGCTGCGGACGGCGCCCTTTTGCGTGCCAAGATGGAGGGGCGTGATCAGGTGATCGTCGCAGGTTCATAGCGCACACGACGATACACGGGGGCTCGCTGGCCGTTTGTCCGGCTCTGCCACAGCGCGCGCGGCAGCGGGCGGGCCGGCCGCGCGTTACTGATTCTCGAGATAGCGCCGGTGCATCTCGTCGGCGAACGCCGAGGCGGGAATGTGCCACGTTTTCTCGAGCTCTTGGACTCGGCCGGTCCGGTGCCACTCCTTGATCAGGTTGGACAACAGCTCCTCGAAACGCGTCTCGCCGAGCCGCACGGCCATGCCCCATGGCTCGACCAGGATCGACGAGAACGGCATCTCATAGTCCTGCCATTCCGGATTTTGAAGTTGTCCGATGATGGCAGTGTCGTCATAGGCGACGGCAACGCACGTGCCCCCTTTGAGGGCGCTGTAGACCTCGTTCGTGGACTTGAATGAAACGATCACGGGGTCATAGCGCTGCTTGATCTCCGCATTGTAAAAAGCGCCCTCGATCATGCAGACCGGCCTGCCGCGCAATTGCTGCCACACGTGCAAGTGCTGCGATTTCGGTGCCAGGGCGTTCACGCCGGACGCGTAGTAGGCCGGCTCGATGAAGTCGACCAGCTTGCGGCGCTCGGGGGTTATGTTCATGGTCGCGATCACGAGATCGAGCTTCCCCTCGGTCAGGAGCGATATGCGATTCGTGGCCACGACCGGCACCAGCTCGAGCTTGACGCCGAGCCTGTTGGCTATGTCCTTCGCGAGATCGGGCTCGAACCCGACGATGGCGCCGGAGGCATCGCGGAGCCCGAACGGGCGGTAGTCCGCCTTGGTGCCGACGACGAGCGTGCCCCTGGCCTTGATCGCGTCGAGGGCGTCCGCGCTGGCGCTGCCGTGATGCAGTATCACGCCCGCCGCGATCGCTGAGGCGAGGGCTGCAGCGAGGTTATGCGTTTTCATGGCTTCGACCTTCCTGGCCGGCGCCTCGTGAAGCCGGCATGCTTGCCTCTCCCATTCGCTCGCTCTCATCCGGCATGCCACACACCTTCCCTGGAGGAGTGCCGTCGCGTGCCGAGCGTTGGTACCTATTAACAGCGACTCACCATTAATGCTAATGTACTTTTAATAAATTTCATATTATATTATATTATCGAGAGTATTCTGGCTTAAGCACTAGCGTTGTGGTTGCGGCAAGGATGCGGTTGGTGGAGATTTTGCGACTTCGCAGATACTGGCCCGCGATTGTGGTGGCGCTTGTCGGCCTTGCCGCCTCGTCGGCTGCCTTTCATTCCCAGCGCCGCTCCGCGGAAGATAAGTTTGCGGCCGAACTTACTATGCAGGCCGAAACCCGCGCCCGCGGGCTGCAGGACGTCCTCAGCCGCTATGAAGGCACGATCGAGGGCTTCGCGGCATCCTTCCCATACGCTCGGATAAATCGCGAAGAATTCCAAGCATACGCGCACAACGTCTTTCTCGCGAGCAATCTTCTCAGATCGGGACTCCAGGGCTTTTCTTGGCTGCCGCGCGTCCATGATGCGGATCGCGAGCGTTTCGAGGCAGCCGCACGTAGCGAGGGTTTCCCCGATTATCGTATCGTCGAGCCCGCGCCCGACGGGACCCTCAAGGCCGCCGCCAAACGGAAGACATATTACCCCATCCTTTACGTCGATCCAATCGAGGCGAGTTCTCCGTTGGGTCTCGACGTCCTTTCCGAAGGAACGCGCGCGTCGGCGGTCCGCCGGGCGCTTGAGAAGGGCACGCCAGCGGCTACCGCGCCGATTGGCTTCTTCAGCGGCGGTACAGGCTGTCTGGTCTACGTGCCGGTATACAAGTCCGCAGCAACCACTGTCTCGGTGCGCACGGAAGACGACCATCCTGTCGGTATCCTGGCATTCCGGCTCTTCATCAGCTCGACGATCGACGCGATC
>DASPPM010000333.1:0-3023 GCA_035625535.1 Alphaproteobacteria bacterium | reverse complement strand
CACCGCCTTGAAGAACTCGACGCCGTCCTCGACCGTCATGTCGAGCACCTCGGCGATCGACTTGCCCTTGAAGGTGACCTCGAGCGTCTCGCGGTTATAACGCTTGCCCTTGCACACGTCGCACTGGACGTAGACGTCGGGAAGGAAGTGCATCTCGATCTTGATGACGCCGTCGCCCTGGCAAGCCTCGCAGCGCCCGCCCTTGACGTTGAAGGAGAAGCGCCCCGGCTTGTATCCGCGCGCCTTGGCCTCGGGCAGGCCGGCGAACCAGTCGCGGATCGGGGCGAAGGCGCCGGTATAGGTCGCGGGGTTGGAGCGCGGCGTGCGCCCGATGGGCGACTGGTCGATGTCGATCACCTTGTCGAGGAACTCGAGCCCTTGGATCGCCTCGTGGGCGCCGGGCGCCTCGCGCGAGCCGTAGAGCCGGCGCGCCACCGCCTTGTAGAGGGTATCGACGATGAGGGTCGATTTGCCCGAGCCCGACACGCCGGTGACGCAGGTGAAGGTGCCGAGCGGGATCGAGGCCGTGATGTGCTGCAGGTTGTTGGCCGACGCCCCCTTGATGACGAGGCTCTGGCCGCGCTTTCCGGGGCGGCGGCTCTTCGGCACCTCGATGCGGCTGAAGCCGGTCAAATACTGCGCGGTCAGACTCGCGGCACTCTGCATCACCTTCTCGGGCGGGCCCGCGACGATCACCTCGCCGCCGTGGCGCCCCGCGCCCGGACCCATGTCGACGATATAGTCGGCGGCGCGGATCGCCTCCTCGTCGTGCTCGACGACGATCACGGTGTTGCCGAGGTCGCGCAGCCGCGTGAGGGTGTCGAGCAGGCGCTTGTTGTCGCGCTGGTGCAGCCCGATCGAGGGCTCATCGAGCACGTAGAGCACGCCGGTCAGGCCGGAGCCGATCTGCGAGGCGAGCCTGATGCGCTGGCTCTCCCCGCCCGAGAGCGTGGCGGACGCGCGGCTCAAGGTGAGGTACTCGAGGCCGACGTTCTGGAGAAAGCCCAGGCGCTCGTTGATCTCCTTCAAGATGCGCGCGGCGATCTCGTTGTGCTTGGTCGAGAGGTGCCGCGGCAGCTCGGCGAACCAATGGACCAGCTGCGCGATCGAGAGAGCGCAGAGCTCGCTGATGTGGAGCTTCCTGATCTTCACCGCGAGCGCCTCGGGCTTGAGGCGATCGCCCTTGCAGACGTCGCATTCCGTGGTGGTCTGGAAGCGCTCGAGCTCCTCGCGTACCCAGGCGCTGTCGGTCTCCTTCCAGCGCCGCTCGAGATTGGGCACCACCCCCTCGAAGGGCTTCGTCGTGTGGTAGGAGCGCAGGCCGTCGTCGTAGCGCATGGTGACGGGCTCGCTTCCCGAGCCCCAAAGGATGGCCTCTTTCACCTTCGCCGGTAGATCGCGCCACGGCGCGTTCATCGAGACCTTGTAATGCCGCGCCAGGCTGTCGAGCGTCTGCTGGTAGTATTGCGAGCTCGAATGGGCCCAGGGCTTGATCGCCCCCTCGCGCAGCGAAAGGCGCTCGTCGGGGGCGACGAGATCGGGGTCGAAGAACATCTTGGTGCCGAGCCCGTCGCAGGCCGGGCAGGCGCCGAAGGGATTGTTGAAGGAGAACAGCCTGGGCTCGATCTCGTCGATCGTGAAGCCCGAGACGGGGCAGGCGAACTTGGCCGAGAAGGTGGTGCGTGTGCCTGCATCCGCGTCCTCGGCGAAGACGAGGCCTTGGGCGAGCTCGAGTGCCGTCTCCAGGCTGTCGGCCAGGCGGTTGCCGAGGCCCTCGCGCACGACGATGCGGTCGACGACCACCTCGATGTCGTGCTTGAGCTTCTTGTTGAGCGCCGGCACCGCGTCGATGTCGTAGAGCTTGCCGTCGACCTTGACGCGAGTGAAGCCGCGTTTCTGCAGCTCCTGGAGCTCCTTGCGGTATTCGCCCTTGCGCCCGCGCACGATGGGAGCGAGCAGGAGGAGCCGCGTGCCCTCCTTCATCGCGAGCATGCGGTCGACCATCTGGCTCACCGTCTGGCTCTCGATCGGCAGCCCCGTGGCGGGCGAGTAGGGGATGCCGATGCGGGCGTAAAGCAGGCGCAGATAGTCGTAGATTTCGGTGACCGTGCCGACGGTCGAGCGCGGGTTCTTGGAGGTGGTCTTCTGCTCGATCGAGATCGCGGGCGACAGCCCCTCGATCGAATCGACGTCCGGCTTCTGCATCAGCTCGAGGAACTGCCGCGCGTAGGCCGAGAGGCTCTCGACGTAGCGGCGCTGGCCCTCGGCATAGATGGTGTCGAAGGCGAGCGAGGACTTGCCCGAGCCGGAAAGGCCGGTGATCACCACCAGCGAGTCGCGCGGCAGGTCGACGTCGATGCCCTTGAGATTGTGCTCGCGGGCGCCGCGCACGCGGATGGCTTGGGCGTAAGCGCTGTCCGAGGTCATGACGGCTCTGGGGGCCGGAGGAAAGTCGAAGAGGAATATAGGCGCCCGGGCGGAAAAATCGACTCCTCTTTCGCCATCGCGGCAGATCTTCGCCCGATCTTGATCGGCCTCGCGGATGAAGACCCTTCCCGGAAGGGGCGGGGATGAGAGGGCGAGGCTGTGATCATGGTCATAGCGCAAGGCAAGCGGCTATGTCAGAATTTCGCCGATTGTTGGGGGGAACGAGCCATGGCCCAGGCTCCAGCCGCCGCGTCGGCGAAACGAAGGGTTACCCTGCGAGGCTCGGGCAAAGCGTCCGCGAGTACGGCGATTGCCGGAGTGGATGAAGGGGTCCTTCCACGGCAACCGTCGGCAAAATGCATCGCGATGTTTCACCGTAGAGCCATTTTGGCTCTGCTCACGGCCGCGGCGTCGCATGCGATCCTCCTCATCCGCCCTGCGCGCGCCGACGCGCCGGCGGCCGAAGCCGAGGCCCTCGTGAGGAGCGCTATCACGCACGCGTTCGAGGTTCTCGGGAACAAGGCGTTCAACACCGACGAGCGCATCAAGCGCTTGGCCGACCTGTTCCTCCAGTATTTCGACGTGCGCGGCATGAG
>DASPPM010000332.1:0-4982 GCA_035625535.1 Alphaproteobacteria bacterium | reverse complement strand
CGAGCTCGGCGTCATCCCGCTGCCGCGCCGGCGCAACACCGGGTGAAAGCCCGACACGGACGCCGGCCGGAGCGCCGTGCGCGGCCCTTGAGGCCCTTGCACCTTGCGCCAAGCGGTCGTATGGTGCGCTCCCGCGTCTCGACCCCCCGTTAGCCGCTGATGGAGCCGCCCCGTGTCGTTCCTCGCCTCTCGGCTTGACCGCATCAAGCCGTCGCCGACCATCGCCGTCACCAACAAGGCGCGCGAGCTCAAGGCCGCGGGCCGCGACGTCATCGGCCTCGGGGCCGGCGAGCCCGACTTCGACACGCCCGAGCACATCAAGACCGCGGCCTGGGAGGCGATGCGCGCGGGCCAGACGAAATACACCGCGGTCAACGGCATTCCCGAGCTGCGCCGGGCGATCGCGGCCAAGTTCAAGCGCGAGAACGGGCTCGACTACACGCCCGATCAGATCACGGTGAGCTGCGGCGGCAAGCAGGTGCTCTACAACGCCTTCGTCGCCACGCTCAATGCCGGCGACGAGGTGATCATCCCGGCACCCTATTGGGTGAGCTATCCGGACATGGCGCTGCTCTCCGAGGGCACGCCCGTCTTCGTCGAGTGTCCGGCCAAGACCGGCTTCAAGCTCGAGCCCGCCGCACTCGCGCGGGCGATCACGCCCAAGACCAAGTGGCTCGTGCTCAACTCGCCGAGCAACCCAAGCGGGGCCGCCTATACGAGGGCCGAGCTCAAGGCGATCTGCGACGTGCTCTTAGCCCATCCCCACGTGTGGGTGATGACCGACGACATGTACGAGCACCTCGTCTACGACGATTTCAAGTTCACCACGCCTGCCGAGGTCGAGCCGCGCCTCTATGAGCGCACGCTTACCGTCAACGGCCTTTCCAAGGCCTATTGCATGACCGGCTGGCGCGTGGGCTATGCCGGCGGCCCGCTCGAGCTCATCCAGGCCATGAACATGGTGCAGTCCCAGAGCACCTCGCAGACCTCGACGATCAGCCAGTGGGCTGGGGTCGCCGCCTTGAACGGTCCGCAGGACTTCATCCCGAAGCACACCAAGGCGTTCCAGGAGCGGCGCGACCTCGTCGTCTCGATGCTCAACCAGGCCAAGGGAATCCACTGCCACAAGCCGGAGGGCGCCTTCTACGTCTATCCCTCCTGCGCCGGCACCATCGGGCGCAAGACGCCCGAGGGCCAGCGCATCGGCAGCGACGAGGACTTCGTCACCTATCTCCTCGAGGCGGAGGGAGTCGCCGTGGTCCAGGGCAGCGCCTTCGGCCTCGCCCCGCACTTCCGCATCTCCTATGCGACCTCGACCGCCGCGCTCGAGGAGGCGTGCCGGCGCATCCAGCGCGCTTGCGGGGCGCTCGTGTGAGGCGCTGCAGCGTTCGTCATTGCGAGGAGGCGCAGCCGACGAAGCAATCCAGAATCTCGTAGAAGGCTGGATTGCTTCGCCTTCGGCTCGCAATGACGACAACGGACAGCTGAGCAATGCGCATCGCGGTCATGGCGACGGGCGGGGTCGGGGGCTACTTCGGCGCCCGGCTCGCGGCGGCAGGCGAGGAGGTGCATTTCCTCGCCCGCGGCAGCCATCTCGCGGCCCTCAGCAAGGACGGCCTGACCCTCGAGAGTGCGAAGGGCGATCTCCGTCTCAGCCCGCTCCGCGTCAGCCAAGAGCCGCGCGAGATCGGGCCGGTGGACGTGGTGATCTTCGCCGTCAAGCTGTGGGACACCGAGGCCGCGGGGACGGCCTCGCTCCCGCTCGTGGGCCCCGACACGGCGGTGATCTCCTTCCAGAACGGCGTCGACAGCGCCGATCGCTTGGGCCCCATCCTCGGCGCCTCCCATGTCATGGGCGGGGTCGCCTATATCGCGTCCACGATCTTAGCCCCCGGCATCATCAAGCACACGGGCACCATGGCGCGCCTCATCTTCGGCGAGCTCGATGGAAAGCGGAGCGCGCGCGGCCAAGCGTTCCTCGCGGCCTGCCGCAAGGCCGGCATCGACGCCACCCTCTCGGACGACATAGCGCGCGAGCTGTGGGCGAAGTTCGCCCTGCTGGCCTCCTTCGGCGGGGTGGCGTGCGTCGCGCGCGCGCCCTTGGGCGCCATCCGCGAGGAGCCGCTCGCGCGCGAGCTCTTGCTCGCTGCCATCGCGGAGGTGGTGGCGCTCGCCAAGGCCGAGGGTGTGGAGCTCGGCGCCGATTATCTCGCGCGCCAGAGCGCCGCGGTCGACGCGCTCCCGGCCGCGATGAAGCCCTCCATGCTCATCGACCTCGAGCGCGGCAACCGCCTCGAGCTCGAGTGGCTCTCGGGAACCGTGGCACGCCTCGGCGATGCGGCCGGTATTGCGACCCCCATCCACCATTTCATCACCGCCGCCTTGAAGCTCCACGCCAAGGGTGCGCGCTAGGGTGCTGGCCCTCTGAGCCCTTCCCCCCGCGCTTAATTCCCCTTGCATCGGGGCGGCGCTCGCGAAAACATAAGGCTTAAGAACGCCGCGGCCGGCGGGCGAGCGCATGAGACGCGCCCGGCCGCAAGACGGCGGATAGAGGGCTGAAATTCTCAGGGAGAGAGACCCGTGAGCCAGAACGCTCCGCGCTGCGCGGCCCTCGTGGGGCCCTATACCAGCGGCAAGACGACGCTCTTGGAGAGCCTGCTCTTCGTGACCGGGGCCATCCCGCGCAAGGGCTCGATCAAGGAGCGCAGCACGGTCGGCGACTCGGCACCCGAGGCGCGCGCGCGCCAGATGTCGAGCGAGGTCAACGTCGCCAGCACGAGCTACCTCGGCGACAAGTGGAGCTTCCTCGACTGCCCGGGCTCGATCGAGTTCTTCCAGGAGACCCAGAACGCGCTCCTCGTGGCCGACATCGCCGTCATCGTCACCGAGGCGGTGATCGAGCGCGCGATGGCCTTGGCCCCGCTCTTCAAGTTCCTCGACGACCACCAAATTCCCCACCTGGTTTTCATCAACAAGATGGACACGGCGGCCAGGCGCGTGCGCGACGTGCTTGAGGCGCTCCAGGCGGTCTCCGCGCGCCCGCTCGTGCTGCGCCAGGTGCCGATCCGGGACGGGGGCGAGGCCGTCACCGGCTACGTCGACCTGGTGAGCGAGCGCGCCTACAAGTACAAGCCGGGGAGCGCCTCCGACCTCGTGCCGCTGCCGGAGGACGAGAAGGAGCGCGAGAAGCAAAGCCGCCAGACGCTCTTGGAAGCGCTCGCCGATTTCGACGATACCTTGCTCGAGCAGCTCCTCGAGGACACCGTTCCCGACAAGACCGAGATCTACAAGCACCTCACGCGCACCGTGCAGGAGGACAAGCTCGTGCCGGTCCTCCTCGGTGCCGCCGAGCGCGAGCACGGCGTGCGCCGCCTCTTGAAGGCCTTGCGCCACGAGGCGCCGCAGCCCGGCGCCACGGCCGCGCGCTACGGCATCGCGGCCGCGGGCGAGCCTTGCGCGCGCGTCTTCAAGACCTTCCACATGCCGCATTCGGGCAAGCTTTCGCTCGCGCGCATCTGGCGCGGCGAGTTCTCGGACGGCGAGCACGTCAACGGCGAGCGCGTGAGCGGGCTTTTCACCATGCTCGGCCACCAGACGGTGAAGCAGGCCAAGGCGGGTCAAGGCGAGGTCGTCGCCTTCGGCCGCATGGAGAAGCTGCGCACGGGCGAGCTCTTGACACCGTCGGGCAAGCCGGTCGCGGGGGCGGAGGCATGGCCCAAGCCCATCACGGCGCTCTTCTCCGTGGCCCTTCAGGCGGAGAACCGCCAGGACGAGGTCAAGCTCACCGCAGCGCTTCAGAAGCTCACCGAGGAGGACCCCTCGCTCTCCTTCGAGCAGCGCGCGGACACGCACGAGCTCCTGCTATGGGGCCAGGGCGAGATGCATCTCAACGTCGCGATCGACCGGCTCAGGGACCGCAACAAGCTCCAGGCCAAGGCGCGCCCCCCGCAGATCCCCTATAAGGAGACCATCCG
The DNA here is from genome assembly GCA_035625535.1 of Alphaproteobacteria bacterium. GTDB lineage: Bacteria > Pseudomonadota > Alphaproteobacteria > JACZXZ01 > JACZXZ01 > DASPPM01. The sequence continues at coordinate 1,008 of DASPPM010000332.1, read as the reverse complement.
CAAGCCGGTCACCCAGCACGCGCGCCACAAGAAGCAGTCGGGCGGCCATGGCCAGTTCGGCGACGTCAAGGTGGAGATCAGGCCGCTGCCGCGAGGGAGCGGCTTCGAGTTCGTCGACAAGATCGTGGGCGGTGCCGTGCCGCGCCAGTTCATCCCCTCCGTCGAGCACGGCGTGCGCGACTTCCTGCCGCGCGGGCCGCTTGGCTTCGAGGTGGTCGACCTCTCGGTCACGCTCTTCGACGGCCAGTTCCACTCGGTCGACAGCTCCGACATGGCGTTCCGCACCGCCGCTCGCATGGCCATGAGCGAGGGCCTGCCCAAATGCGATCCCGTGCTGCTCGAGCCCATCCTCGAGGTGACGGTCTCCGCCCCCAACGAGTACACCTCGAACGTGCAGCGCCTGATCACCGGCCGGCGCGGCCAGATCCTCGGCTTCAACGCGAAAGAGGGCTGGAAGGGCTGGGACGAGACCACCGCCCACATTCCGCAATCCGAGATCCGCGACATGATCATCGAGCTGCGCTCGCTCACCTATGGTGTGGGCACCTTCGCCTGGCGCTTCCACCATCTCCAGGAGCTCATCGGCCGCGAGGCGGACCACGTGATCCAGCAGCGCCAGGCCGCGGCGCAGGCCTGAGCGCCATGCCGGAGAACGCGCATTCCCCGGGAGCCGCCGAGCGGGCGGCGCGGCTCTTGCTCGAGGCGCGCGAGCGGCGCAAGGCGCTTGCCGATTTCCCCGAGAGCTGCCGGCCGCGCACGATCGAGGACGGCTATGCCGTGCAGGCGGCCCTCGAGCGCCTCGACGGCAGGCCCGTGGCGGGCTGGAAGATCGGCGCCACGAGCGAGCGCATCCAGAAGGAGCTCGGCCTCGACCGTCCCTTCCCCGGCCGCGTCTTCGCGCCGAGCGTTCTCAAGAGCCCGGCGCGCATCTCGCGCGGCGATTTCCTCCAGGTGGCGCTCGAGGTCGAGTTCGCCTTCCGCCTCGCCCGCGAGCTGCCCCCTCGCCGG
>DASPPM010000331.1:0-14321 GCA_035625535.1 Alphaproteobacteria bacterium | reverse complement strand
CAAGGCGGGGGCGGACGGGGCCGCGGCCGTGCTCGCAGGCGGGGACTATGCCGTCCTCAAGGTCGAGCGCAAGCAGCAACGGCGCCATCCGAGCCCGCCCTTCACTACCTCGACGCTGCAACAGGAGGCCTCGCGCAAGCTCGGCATGAGCGCGAGCCGCACCATGCGCGTGGCCCAGCGCCTCTATGAGGGCGTCGAGCTCGGCGGCGAAAGCGTCGGGCTCATCACCTACATGCGCACGGACAGCGTGGCGCTTGCGGGCGAGGCGGTCGCGGCCGTACGCCGGCTCGTCGAGCAGCAGTTCGGCAAGAACTATCTCCCCGCCGAGCCGCGCCGCTACAAGGCGACGGCCAAGAATGCGCAGGAGGCGCACGAGGCGATCCGTCCGACCGACCTGTTCCGGCGGCCGCAGGAGGTCGGGCGCTTTCTCGACGACGATCAGCGGCGCCTCTATGAGCTCATCTGGCTGCGCGCGGTCGCGAGCCAGATGGAGAGCGCATTGCTCGACCAGGTGGCGGTCGACATCGCGGACAAGGCGGGTGCCGCGATGCTGCGCGCGACCGGTTCGGTGCTCCTTTTCGACGGCTATTTGCGCGTCTACCAGGAGGGCCGTGACGATCCGGCCGAGGACGAGGAGGGCGAGCGCCGCCTGCCCCAGGTAAAGGAGGGCGAGGCGCTCGCGCGCGGGGCGATCAAGCCCGAGCAGCATTTCACCCAGCCCCTGCCGCGCTACACCGAGGCGAGCCTCGTCAAGCGCCTCGAGGAGCTCGGCATCGGCCGGCCGTCCACCTATGCCTCGATCCTTCAGGTCTTGCAGGACCGCAAGTACGTGCGCATCGAGAAGGGCCGCTTCGTGCCGGAGGATCGCGGCCGCGTCGTCACCGCGTTCCTCGTCAGCTTCTTCCAGCGCTACGTCGAATACAACTTCACCGCCGAGCTCGAGAACAAGCTCGACGACGTCTCCGACGGCCGCATCGACTGGAAGCAGCTCCTGCGCGACTTCTGGGCCGACTTCTCGAAGGCCGTCGACGGCACCAAGGAGCTCTCGATCAGCCAGGTGATCGAGGCGCTCAACGAGGAGCTGGCCCCGCATTTCTTCCCCGACCTCGGAGACGGCAAGGACCCGCGCGCTTGCCCGGCCTGTGCGAGCGGCAGGCTGGGCCTCAAGCTCGGCAAGTTCGGCGCCTTCGTCGGCTGCTCGAACTATCCCGAGTGCCGCTATACCCGCCCGCTCGAGGTGCGCGTGAACGGCGACCAGAGCGGCGCCCAGGCCGCACTCGAAGGACCGAAGATACTCGGAAGCGATCCGGCCACGGGTCTTCCCGTGGCGCTGCGCAAGGGGCCTTACGGCTATTACGTCCAGCTCGGCGGCGAGGCCAGCGCCAAGCTCGCCGATACGGGCAAGGCGAAGGCCAAGGAAAAAGGGGGGGAGAAGCCGAAGCGCGTCTCCCTCCCGCGCGGTGTCAAGCCCGAGGAGGTGAGCTTGGCGCTCGCCTTGCAGCTTCTCTCGCTGCCGCGCGAGATCGGCCACCACCCCGAGACGGGCAAGCCGATCACCGCCGGCATCGGCCGCTTCGGCCCCTACGTCAAGCATGAGAGCAGCTACAAGAGCCTGGGCACGCTTGAGGAGGTGCTCACCATCGGGCTCAATCGCGCCGTCGATCTTTTGAGCCAGGCCAAGAGCCGCGGCTCGACCACGCTGCGCGAGCTCGGCCCCCATCCCGCCGACGCGCGGCCCGTGCGCATCATGAAGGGCCGCTACGGGCCTTACCTCAAGCACGGCTCGCTCAACGCCCCGATGCCGAAGGGCAAGCAGCCGGACGCGGTCACGCTCGAGGAGGCGGTCGCCCTCCTGGCCGCGCAGGCGGCGCGAGCAGGGAGCGCCGGCAAGACGAAGTCGCGGAAGGGTGCGAGCGCGAGCCGCAAGAGCAAAGCCGCAGCCAACGCGGATTAGCACGAGAGCTGGATTTGCCGCCCCGTCCCCCGAAGCAGAAGCGATCGCCTCTGCCGAGCAAAGAGGAGCTGCTGAGTTACATCCGCGAGAGCCCGGTGCCGGTCGGCAAGCGGGAGATCGCGCGCGCGTTTCGCCTCTCGGGTGCCGAGCGCATCCAGCTCAAGACCATGCTGAAGGAGCTCCACGAGGAAGGCTCGCTCGGGCGCGAGCGCGGCCGCCGCTTCGGTGCGCCCGGCCGGCTGCCCGAGGTGACGCTCGTCGAAATTTCCGGCACGGACGCGGACGGCGAGCTGCTGGCGAGGCCGCTTGCCTGGGAAGGCGAGACCCCACCGCCGCGCATCTACATGGCGCCGGAGCGGCGCGCCACGCCGGCGCTCGCCGCGGGCGAGCGCGTGCTGGCCCGGCTCAAGCACGTCGGCGGCGGCAGCTACGAGGGCCGCGTCATCCGCCGCGTCAGCGAGGCGCCGGGCAAGGTGCTGGGCGTCTTCGCGCTCGGGCCGGACGGGGGACGCATCCGGCCGACCGAGCGCAAGGACAAGGCCGAATACGGTGTCGCACGCGGCGACGAGGGGGGTGCCAGAGAGGGCGAGCTCGTGCTCGCCGAGGCGCTGCCGGGCCACCACCGGCTCGGATTGCGCCATGCGCGCGTCCTCGAGCGCTTGGGCGAGATGGGAAACCCGCGCTCGATCAGCCTGATCGCCATTCTCGGCCGCGGCATTCCCGTCGACTTCCCAGGAGACGCACTTGCCGCCGCCGCGGCGGCCGGTCCGGTCGGCCTTGCCGGACGCATGGACCTGCGCCGTACGCCCCTCGTCACCATCGACGGCGAGGACGCGCGCGACTTCGACGACGCCGTGTGGGCGGAGGCCGATCCCGACCCCGGCAACCGGGACGGCTGGCACCTTCTCGTCGCGATCGCGGATGTCGCCCATTACGTGCGGCCGGGCAGCGCGCTTGATCGCGCCGCCTCCGAGCGCGGCAATTCCGCCTATTTCCCCGATCGCGTCGTCCCCATGCTGCCGGAGGCGCTCTCGAACGGCTGGTGCTCGCTCAAGCCCGGGGAGGAGCGTGGCTGCCTAGCCGTGCACATGTGGATCGACAAGGCGGGCAACAAGCTCCGCCATCGCTTCGAGCGCGGCCTCATGCGCTCGGCGGCGCGCCTGACCTATGGCCAGGTCCAGGCGGCGCGCGAGGGCCAAGCGGACGAGCTGACCGGGCCGCTCGTGGAGCCTGTAATCGCACCGCTTTATGGCGCCTTCGGTGCCCTGCTCGCGGCGCGGCTTAAGCGGGGTGCCCTCGACCTCGACCTTCCCGAGCGCCACGTCGTCATCGGCAAGGACGGCCGCATCGAGCGCATCATCCCCCGCGCCCGCCTCGACAGCCATCGGCTCATCGAGGAGTTCATGATTGCGGCCAACGTCTCTGCGGCCGAGACGCTCGAGCAAAGGAAGACGCTCTGCATGTACCGGGTGCATGACGAGCCGGCCGCCGAGAAGGTCGAGGCGCTCAGGGATTTCCTCGCCACCCTCGGCTACAAGCTCGCCAAAGGCCAAGTCCTCAGCCCCAGGCACTTCACCCAGATCCTCGATAAGGCCGCCTCGACGCCGCACAGCCAGCTGGTGAGCGAGGTCATCCTCAGAAGCCAGGCCCAGGCCGTCTACGGCCCCGACAACCGCGGCCATTTCGGCCTCGCACTTCGGCGCTACGCCCATTTCACCTCGCCCATCCGCCGCTACGGCGACCTCCTCGTCCATCGCGGCCTCATAGCAAGCCTCGGGCTCGGGCCCGACGGCCTCTCGGCAGGCGCCACGCAGGCGCACTTCGCGCGGCTCGGCGAGCACATCTCCATGACCGAGCGGCGCGCGGACGCGGCGGAGCGGGACGCCGAGGACCGCTTCATCGCCGCCTATCTCGCCGCCAAGGTGGGGGCGAGCTTCGCCGGACGCATCTCGGGCGTCACGCGCTTCGGCCTCTTCGTGACGCTCGACGAGACGGGCGCGGACGGCCTGGTGCCGATCAGCACGCTGCCCTCGGACTATTACATCCACGAGGAGGCCCGCCACCGGCTCATCGGACGCGCGCGCGGAATTGCCTTCGTCTTGGGCGACAAGGTCGAGGTGCGGCTGGCCGAAGCCGACATGGTGACGGGAGGCCTCATCTTCGAGCTTCTGGTGGAGACAGGCCGCGGCCGGCCGGCAAAAGGCCGTGGCCGGCCCTTTCGGGCCCGTGGCGGCAGCCCCCGCGGCGGCAAAGCCAAAGCACGGCGCTCGCACCCCTGAGAGGGGCTGCCGCGGAAGCCTCCTCTCCACCTCCCTCTGGGCCTCCCTCGGGATTGCCTCGGGAGCCCGCCCAGGGCGGCGGCCGCGCGCGATTGCCTCCCGCCATGAATGAAATATGCGGAATTTTCGCCCCCGCGGCTGATCTCGCCGCAGAAGTTCTTGTACAAAGCAAGCACCCTGCGCTACTTATAGTTAGGCATATCGGGCGAATACAGTCACTCGATGGGCTTGCGGCCGGCAACCTTCGGCGGCGCTACCTTCGGGTTGCGAGGGAGCCTCACGGTCGGAGCGGAGAGAGGATCTAAAGGCCAGGGGGATGAGCGAGGGCTCGACAGCCATGCGGACGGCGGCGCAACCCGGCAAGCGGCCTCGGTGCCTGAGCCTTCCCCTCGTCCTCTCCCTCGTCCTTGGGCTCGCTGCTTGCGGCCAGCCGGCCGACTCCTCGCGCGACACCTTCGTGGCAATGACCGGCCAGGAGTTCAGCGCCGGCTACAGCGAAATTTCCAAGCGCTACCTCGAGTCGGTATCGATCGGCGAGCTGGCGGTTGCCGGCATGCAGCACATCGAATCGATCGACCCGAAACTCAAGCTGACGAAGAACGGCGAGCGCCTGCAGCTCGCCGACGACAAAGGCAAGGTCCTGGATTTCACCGCCCCGCACGACGACGATCCGGTCGCCTGGGCGGTCACCACGAGCTTGGCGCTCGACGGCGCGCGGCAGCTCTCCCAGCAGGTGCGGGACACCGACATCGAGACCATCTACGACACCGTGTTCAGCGCGGCGCTCAAGGGCCTCGATCCCTACTCCCGCTACGCGACGGCGGCGGCGGCCCGCGACCAGCGCGCTCAGCGCGAGGGCTTCGGTGGCATCGGCCTCACCATCAAGCAGGATGGCAACGACATTCGCGTGGTCTCGGTCTTGGAGGACGGGCCGTCGGCGAAGGCCGGCGTGGTGCCCGACGACCTCCTCGTGAAGATCAACGGCCAATCCCTCGCCGATCTCTCCCTCGACAACGTGATCGACCGCCTGCGCGGGCCGGTCGGCAGCCCGGTAGAGCTGACTTTTCTCGCCGCCAAGGACCGCACGCCGCGCGAGGTCGCCCTCTCCCGCACGCTCATCGTACCGCCGACCGTCAGCTACGCGCGCCACGGGGATATCGCCGACATCAGGGTCACCGGCTTCAACTCGAACACCACGGCGAGCCTCGATGACGCGTTGCACCAGGCGATGGGCGAGATGGGCAACAAGCTGCGCGGGGTCGTGATCGATCTGCGCGACAATCCGGGCGGGCTCCTCGACCAGGCGGTCAGCGTCTCCGAGCTGTTCCTGAAGCACGGGCGCATCCTCTCGACCAGCGGTCGACACCCCGACAGTAACCAGATCTTCGATTCGGAGGGCCATGACCTGCTGCATGGCCTGCCGATGGCCCTTCTGGTCAATCACGGCACGGCGTCCGCGGCCGAGGTGGTGGCGGCGGCCCTTCAGGACCAGGGGCGCGCCGTCGTGGTGGGAACGGCGTCCTACGGCAAGGGCACGGTGCAGACGGTGCACGAGCTTCCCAACAGCGGCGAGCTCATCATCACCTGGTCGCGCATCCATGCGCCGTCAGGGTATGTCCTCAACGAGGTGGGCGTGATTCCCAACGTGTGCACGAGCAAGGTGGCATACGAGGGACCGGAGGCGGTGGCGCAGGTCATCGATCGGGTCAAGAGCGGCCGGTTGGAGACCTCGGCCGCGCGCTTTTCGCTACATGCCAACGGTCGGCCCAACAAGCTGGAGACCCGGCTCTTGCGCGCGAGCTGCCCGGCGCGCGACGGGGAGGGCGAGGTCGACCTCGAGGTCGCCCAAAAGCTCATCGAGGACCGCGGTCTCTTCGCGCGGGCGCTGCAAGCGCCGGGCCCCGAGATCGCCAAGCGGCAGTAGGCTCGCTCGAGGGCAGGGCGCTTGACAGCGGCGGGGGAGGCCCTATGTTCTGCGCTGCCCGGCAGCACCCGGGAAAGCACATGAGGTAGCGTCGCCATGGCCAAGCCGAACAGCGTGCTGATCAAGATGCAGAGCACCGCCGACACCGGGTTCTTCTTCGTGACGAAGAAGAACGCGCGCAAGCAGGCCAACAAGCTCGAGCTCAAGAAATACGACCCCGTGGCGCGCAAGCACGTGCTCTTCAAGGAGACCAAGCTCAAGTAGGCTCTTCCCCATGCGCGAGGAGGCGAGGCCGCCCGAGGGCGGCCTTTTGCTTTTGGCGGACATTCCGTCCTAAAAGAGAGGCTCCGGGCGGTCATGGGCGGAGGGCTCCGGCGACGCGCCATGCGCATTGGGATCGACCTCGGCGGCAGCAAGATCGAGGCAGCGGCCCTCGATGAGGCCGGCCGCGTGCGCGCCCGCCGGCGCATGCCGACGCCGGCGGGAAGCTATGAGGGGACGCTCGCCGCCGTGCGCGAGCTCGTGACCGGCATCGAGACCGAGCTGGGGCGGTGCTCAACGGTCGGGGTCGGCATCCCCGGCGCCAGTTCTCCTGCCACGGGCCTGGTCAAGAACGCGAACTCCACCTGGCTCATCGGCCGGCCCTTCGAGCGCGACCTCGCACGCGTGCTCGAGCGGCCGGTGCGCCTTGCCAACGACGCCAACTGCTTTGCCCTCAGCGAGGCCGTGGACGGCGCCGGCCGGGGCGCGGAGGTCGTCCTCGGCGTCATCCTCGGCACCGGGGTCGGCGGCGGCATCGTGGTGCGCGGGCGCGTGCTCCTCGGCGCCAACGCGATCGCCGGCGAGTGGGGCCACAATCCGCTGCCGAATCCGCGCGACGACGAGCGACCCGGACCTCCCTGCTATTGCGGCCGCCACGGCTGCGTCGAGACCTTCCTTTCCGGCCCGGGTCTCAGCCGCGACCATGCGCGCGCGACAGGCGTGGGGCTCGAGCCCGCCGAGATCGCGGCGCGCGCGCGCCAAGGCGAGGGTGCTGCCGCGGCGACGCTGGCGCGCTACGAGGAGCGCCTCGCGCGCGCGCTCGGCGTGGTGATCAACATTCTCGATCCCGACGTGATCGTGCTCGGCGGCGGTCTCTCGCAAATCGAGCGGCTCTATAGGCAGGTACCCCGGCACTGGGGAGCGCACATCTTCTCCGACCGGGCGGATACCAGGCTCGCTCGCCCGCTCCACGGCGACGCGAGCGGCGTTCGGGGTGCCGCTTGGCTCTGGCCCGCCGAGGAGGCGGAAGCATGACGGCGCTCTGCCGCGACTGCGCCAATCCGTTGGCACTCGAGGTCGTGAGCGCTCTCAGCCGCTGCCCGCTTTGCGCCTCGCCGCGGCTCATCTCCCACGCCGAGCTCGACGAGCTTGCGATCGCGCACATCGACTGCGATGCCTTCTATGCGAGCGTGGAGAAGCGCGACGATCCGCGGTTGCGCGACAAGCCGGTCATCGTCGGCGGCGGCAAGCGCGGCGTCGTCTCGGCCGCCTGCTACGTCGCGCGCATCTATGGCGTGCGCTCGGCCATGCCCATGTTCAAGGCGCTCAAGCTTTGCCCCCAGGCGACCGTCATCCACCCCGACATGCGCAAGTACCAAGAGGCCGGCCGCGAGGTGCGTCGGCTCATGCTCGAGACCACGCCGCTCGTCGAGCCGCTCTCGATCGACGAGGCCTTCCTCGATCTCTCCGGCACCGCCCGCCTCCACCACGGCAGCCCCGCGCGCACGCTCGTTCGCCTTCAGCGCCACATCGAGGAGGCGCTCGGCATCACCGTGTCGATCGGGCTCTCCTACAATAAATTCCTCGCCAAGGTCGCCTCCGATCTGGACAAGCCGCGCGGCTTCTCCGTGATTGGACGGGGCGAGGCCAAGGCCTTTCTCTTGCGCCAGCCCGTGGGCCTGATCTGGGGGGTCGGGAACGCGCTCCGCCGGCGCCTCGAGGCCGACGGCATCCACCTCATCGGCCAGCTCGCCGCGCACGAGGAAGCCGATCTCATCGCGCGTTACGGCGTCATCGGCCGACGCCTCTACCGCTTCGCGCGCGGCGAGGACGCGCGCTCGGTCGAGCCCTCCTCACCCGCCAAGAGCATCTCCGCCGAGACCACCTTCGAGGACGACCTGTCCGGCTTTGCGGAGCTCAAGGCCGAGCTCTGGCCGCTCTGCGAGGCGGTGGCGAGGCGACTGAAACGGACGGCACTCGCCGGCCGCACCATCACGCTCAAGCTCAAGGGCGCCGACTTTCGCATCCTCACGCGCAGCCGCACGCTCGCGGCACCGACCCAGCTCGCTGAGGCCCTCTTTCAAGCGGCGCTGCCCCTCCTCGCGGCCGAGGCGGGCGCGCGGCACTACCGCCTCATCGGCATCGCTGCGTCCGCGCTGGCGCCGGCTTTCGAGGCCGACCCCACCGACCTCCTCGATCCTTCTTCCGGCCGCGCGCGCGCCGTCGAGCGCGCCATCGACGCCGTACGCGAGAAGCTCGGCGGCAACGCCATCGTCAAAGGGAGGGGGTTCAGAGGACAGAGGTCAGAGGACAGATGACAGAAACGCTCCCTCTGCCATCTGACTTCTGGCATCTGTCTTCTGACATCTGAGCTTCAGCACTTCGGCCGCGGCAGGGGCTCGAAGTAGCTGATCTTGCCGCCGACCGTGAAGTCCTCGTAGACCAGGTTCAAATCGACCACGACCCCGTTGTCGAGCAGGCGGAGCGTCAGCTCGTAGTCGGGCAGTGCCGACTTGCTGTCGACGGGGAAAAACGCCCAACGCATCGGCCAGCTCGGCACTCCGAGCTTGGCACCCAGGCCCGGCAGCTTCTCCAGCGGAACCGGCTCACCGACCACGATATTCGTCTCGTCCGGCCCATCGTCGCTGGCGCCGTCGAAGACGATGCGATCGACGAGGTGCGCACCGCGGCGCGCGGAGTCGATGACGTAGCTTACGTGAGCGGTCGGAAAGAGGGTGCCCTTGGGAAGCGTCATGTCCTTCTTCTTGGGCAAGGTGAACCTTGCGGTGCCGACGCCGCCGTTGGGCTTGAGCCGCGCCTCGCCGCGAAATTCCTCGTTGACGCTGCCATTGAGCCGATTGCGCACGTTGAAGCGATAACGGAGCCCGTCCTTCGTCTCCCAGCTGGTGAAATTGTTGTCGGTCACCACGTCATCCCCCTCGTCGCGCACGATCCTGAGGAGCAGGCGCTGCTTGGTGAGCCAGGCCTCGCAGGTCTCGCTGACCTCGATCGCCATGCCGCCGCTCGCCTCCACGACGTCGCCCGTCCCCGAGCTGTGCCCGAGATGGAGCGTATAGAAGGCATGATGGGGTATCAGATCGGCGCCATGGCCGGGCTGCGGCAGAGACAAGAGCGGCAGTGCCAAAACAACTATGAGCAGTCGCGTCATCAAGACTCCCAAGTCCGGAGAGAGAGCATGGAGTGGGCCGGAAGCCGGCCTCGGCTCCTGCGGGTCGGATTATGGCATGCTTCGGCTGAGCAGGGTAGAATGCTCAAGAAGCGTTCTGCAAGACCGCAAGCGAGCAGCCCTTCCCCCTCCCCGCACACCCAATTTGTGGAGCCCGCCGTGCCGAACAAGCCGACCGTCCTCGTCACCCGCCGTCTGCCCGACAACGTGCTCGCCCGCGCCCGCCGGGACTACGACGCCCGGTTCAACCTCGAGGACAAGCTCTACGACGCGGAAGAAATCATCCGCCGCGCCGAGGGATGCGCCGGCCTGCTCGTCTGCTCCACGGAAAAGCTGCCCGCTCAGCAAATCGCGCGTCTCCCCGCCTCCGTCAAGATCGTCGCCACCTTCTCGGTCGGTTACGAGCACATCGACCTCGACGCGGCGAAAAAGCGCGGCCTCGTCGTCACCAACACGCCGGACGTGCTGACCAACGCGACCGCGGACATAGCGCTTCTCCTGATGCTGGGCGCGGCACGGCGCGCGTTCGAGGGCGAGCGGCTCATCCGTACCGGCGAGTGGAAGGCCTGGACGCCCACCTTCATGCTCGGCGCCGACGTGACCGGCAAGAAGCTCGGCATCCTCGGCATGGGCCGTATCGGCCAGGCGGTGGCGCGTCGCGCGCGCGGCTTCGAGATGGAGGTCCATTACGCCAATCGCAGCCGCCTGCCGGCTGAGCTCGAAAAAGGCGCGATCTTCCATGCGGACGCCAACGCCATGCTGCCGGAGATCGATTTCCTGTCGATCAATTGCCCGTCCACGCCCGAGACCTACCACTGGCTCAACGAAGAGCACATCGGACGGATGAAGAAGGGGGCGATCGTCGTCAACACCGCGCGCGGCAACATCGTCGACGACTCGGCCCTCATCGCGGCCTTGCGCGCGGGCCGGCTGCGCGCGGCCGGGCTCGACGTTTACGAAGGCGAGCCCAGGCTCAATCCCGGCTATATCGGCCTCGACAACGCCTTTCTCCTCCCTCACATCGGCAGCGCCACCGAGGGCACGCGCGACGCCATGGGCTTCAGGGCGCTCGACAACCTCGACGACTACTTCGGCGGGCACAAGCCGCGCGACCAGCTGGTCTGATCCGGCAAGGCAGAGAAGATTGACGTCGCAACCATTGTTATAGCAACACCCGCGCCTCAGCTCCGGCCCTTACGGCTCGAGCCGCCACCGGGACTCTTCCGGCTTGCGTTAAATCTTGTGCGGCAGCGAGGCGATCTGCGGATCCGCGCGTTTGGCGACCGCGCAGCCTTGGGCATCGGGGTCGCCGCAGCTCGGAATCGCCCAGCTGTTGCGAATGTCATAGCTCTTGGCCAGGGTGGCGCGTGCCTTGGCGAGCTCCTGCGCGCCAAAGGGCCCGCTCACCACGCGAAAGACCTCCTTGCCGTCGACCTTGGCGACGCTGAGCATCGGCCTGACCGCGGCATAATGCGCGAGCCCCGACTCGGCGTTCGCGCGACTCGAGTAGCTCCCGAGGACGAGATAGGCGCTCTCCGCGTGCGCCTCCTTGACCGCAGGAGCTGGCTGTGCCGCCGCTTTCGGCTTCGGCACGGGTATCGGAAGCGCGCTCGCCAGCACCGTCGCTGCCTTGCGAGGTGCTGCGGACTTTGCTGCCGACGGGAGCGGCGCCGGCGCGCTTGCCTGGCGCTGAGCGGTGGGCTTGAGCCTCTCGACGCTCACGGCCGCCGCAGGCCCAAGCACCTGCGCCGACTCGACGGAGGCAAGCACAGCGGCTGGAGGTATAGCGCCTTGCTTTGCTTGCTTCTTTGCGGCATCCGCGCTCGCAAGCTTCCGCTCGACCGCCTCCTCCCGGTCGACCTCGGCTACGAGCTCCGCGTGTGAGCGGAGCGGCACCATGGCGGTGTAGTCCGGCTCGTTCGAGGGGTGCCAGCCCGGCGGGTAATTGTTGGCCTCGGCCTCAGCCAGCCTTATCTCGTGGCGCTCTTCAGGCGTATAATCGCGGCAAATATCGTCGCCCTTGAAGATACGCCACGTGGCGCAATTCCGCTCCGTGGCCTGGGACAAGGCCAAGTCGCCCATCCCCTTGTCGGTGGCGACGAGCGAGAGTCCGCTGAAACTGTATGAGGAGATTGACACGGCAACGGGCACCGCGCAGCCCGTCAACAACAGGCCCAGCGTCGCTGTCAGCAACGGAATCCGGTGCTTCGGAAGATACAACCGCCCGCCCTCTGCCCAGATTTGCGATTTTCTCTTCTGAGGGGGGATTCTACCTGCGTATTACGCAAATATCAACGTGCAATATATTGATCCTCACGCCTCTTTCGATCGCGCCTTCTTTTCAGGCGGCAAGTCGAGCTTGAGGTGGAGCTCGCGCAGTCGTGCCGGCTCGATCGGCGCGGGCGCTCCCATCATGAGATCCTCGGCCTGCTGGGTCATGGGGAAAGTGATGACCTCGCGGATATTGCGCTCGTCGGCGAGCAGCATGACGATACGGTCGATGCCGGGGGCCGAGCCGCCGTGCGGCGGTGCGCCGAAGCGGAAGGCCGAGAGCATGCCCCCGAAGCGCGTCTCGACGTCGTGGCGCGTGTAGCCCGCGATCTCGAACGCCTTGATCATGATCTCGGGCTTGTGATTGCGGATGGCGCCCGAGGAGAGCTCGACCCCATTGCAGACGATGTCGTACTGATAAGCCTTGATGGCGAGCGGGTCCCGCGTCTCGAGCGCCTCGAGCCCGCCCTGCGGCATCGAGAAGGGGTTGTGGCTGAACGCGATCTTGCCGCTCTCCTCGTCGAGCTCGTACATCGGAAAGTCGACGATCCAACAAAAGCGGTACGCGTCGGGCTCGGTGAGCGCGAGCTCGTCCGCGATGCGCGCGCGCACGATACCCGACATCTTCTGGGCGGGAGCGAGCCTGTCGCAGACGAAGAAGACGGCGTCTCCCGCTTTGGCGCCGACGCGGGCGGCGAGCTCTTTTTGCACGGCCGCCGGCAGAAACTTGGCGATCGGCCCCTTGCCGCCCTCGGCCTCGAAGACGACGTAGCCGAGGCCGGGTGCTTCGAGCTCCCGGGCCCAGTCGTTCAGGCGGTCGAACCAGCTCCTCGGCTTGGCGCCGGCCCCCGGTCCCGGGATCGCGCGCACCACGCCGCCTTTCTCGATCACCGCCTTGAAGGCGCGGAACTCGACCTCGGGCTTCATGAAGAGATCGGTCACGTCGTGGATGACGAGCGGATTGCGCAGGTCGGGCTTGTCGGTGCCGTACTTCAGCATCGCCTCGTCGAAGGGAATGCGCGGAAAGGGCGGGGCGGAAACCGTGCGCCCTTGGCCGAACTCCTCGAAGACGCCGGCGAGCACGGGCTCGAGCGCTGTGAACACGTCCTCCTGCGTCACGAAGGACATCTCGAGATCGAGCTGGTAGAACTCCCCCGGCGAGCGGTCGGCACGCGCATCCTCGTCGCGGAAGCAGGGCGCGATCTGGAAATAGCGGTCGAAGCCCGCCACCATGAGAAGCTGCTTGAACTGCTGGGGCGCCTGGGGCAGCGCATAGAAGCGCCCCGGATGGAGCCGCGCAGGCACGAGATAGTCGCGCGCGCCCTCGGGCGAGCTCGCGGTCAGGATTGGCGTGTGGAACTCGGTGAAGCCCTCTAGGACCATGCGCCGGCGGATGCTTTGGATCACCTGGGAGCGCAGCATGATGTTGCGGTGCATGCGCTCGCGCCTCAAATCGAGGAAGCGGTAGCGCAGGCGGATCTCCTCGCTGTCCTCGCGGTCCGCATTGACTTGGAGCGGGAGCGGCTCGGCCGCGGAGAGGAGCTGATAGTCGCGCACCCGGAGCTCGACCTCGCCCGTGGGCAGGAGCGGGTTGACCGTCTCGGGGCTGCGCGCCACGACCGTGCCCGTGACCGTAATGACGCTCTCGAGGCGCGCCGCTTCAATCGCGGTGAAGATCGGGCTCGAGACGTCGATCACGCATTGGGCGATGCCGTAATGGTCGCGCAGGTCGATGAAGAGCAGCTGGCCGTGGTCACGCTTGCGGTGTACCCAGCCCGACAGCCTGGCCGTGCTGCCGACGTGCTCGATCCTGAGAGCGCCACAGGTATGCGTACGATAGGCATGCATGAAGGTCCTCGCGCGGGGTAAGGGGCGGGCGGAAAAACGCACGGGCGGCCCGATTTGTCAAGGAGACCGCTCGCTCTTCCGTCATTGCGAGCCTCCTCGCAATGACCAACCGTGCCCCGGGGGAAAATGCGCGCCATCCTGCTTCCGGTACCTGCAGAAAGCGTGTATGAAGGTCGCCGATGACGCTCATCGCCGACACCGATGCCCTCGCCGCCTTCTGCGGCCGGCTTGCCCTCTCCTCCTACATCACGGTCGACACCGAGTTCATGCGGGACAGGACTTATTACCCGCAGCTTTGTCTCGTGCAGCTCGCCGGCGACGAGACGGCGGCGGCCATCGATGCATTGGCACCGGGCCTCGATCTCGCCCCGCTGATGGCGCTCATGGAGCGCCGCGACATCCTCAAGGTATTCCACGCCGGCCGTCAGGACCTCGAGATCTTCTATCTCCTCGCCGGCCGGGTGCCCGCCCCCATGTTCGACACCCAGGTGGCCGCCATGGTCTGCGGTTTCGGCGAATCCGTGGGCTACGACACGCTCGTGGCCAAGCTCACGGGTGCGCACATCGACAAGTCCTCGCGCTTCACCGACTGGTCGC
>DASPPM010000330.1:0-6742 GCA_035625535.1 Alphaproteobacteria bacterium | reverse complement strand
TAGGCCACGAACTCCGCCCCGCCCCGCGCCGCTAGCACCTTGGTGATCGCCGCCGTCAGCGTCGTCTTGCCATGGTCGACGTGCCCGATCGTCCCAACATTGCAATGCGGCTTCGTGCGCTCGAATTTCGCCTTAGACATGGCTTTCGTCCTGCTCGCTCCGGCGCCTGAAGCGCCCCTTGGTTTCCGCTACCCGCCGCGTGCCGCCCGGCCTCGTGGAGCGGGTGATGGGAATCGAACCCACACCGCCAGCTTGGAAGGCTGGAGCTCTACCATTGAGCTACACCCGCGAGCGATCTGGGCCTCCGCATTCCGCTTCCGAAGGAGCTGGTGGAGGGGGTAGGATTCGAACCTACGTAGGCGTACGCCAACGGGTTTACAGCCCGTCCCCTTTAGCCACTCGGGCACCCCTCCGTTCGGGGTCCCGAGGGGCCCGCGCGACGGAAGACGCAACTAAGTGGATTCATCCTCGAATGTCAATGTTAATGCACAACTAGGCAACCGCGCATCCCTCCTCGCAGATATGGGGATCGGCGGGCCCACGACTGACCGGCTTTGGGTGCAGAATATAAGGAATCTCATGGCCAAACGCAAGCCAAACCGTGGCCCCCGGCCAGACGCGGCCCCGCGCGAGCCGAGGCCCCCCCATGGCGGCTCGGGCCATTGGCTCTTCGGCACCCACGCCGTGCTCGCGGCCTTGGCCAATCCGCAAAGACGCTGCCAGCGCCTGCTCTTGACCGCCGAGGCCGAGCGCGCGCTCGCGGGAGAGCTTGCCGCCCTGCTCGCGGCACCGTCCCGCCCCTCCCCTGAGGTTGTGGGCCGTGGCGAGCTCGACCGCCTGCTGCCGACGGCCGTGCATCAGGGCATAGCACTTGAGGTCGCCCCCCTCGAGGAGCCGACGCTCGAGGAGGTCTTGCGCCAAGGTGCGGCCGCTTCCGACGCCGTCCTCTTGGTCCTCGATCAGGTGACCGACCCCCACAATGTGGGCGCCATCCTGCGCTCGGCGGCCGCGTTCGGCGCCCTCGGAGTCGTGGTGACCGAGCGCCACGCGCCCCACGCCTCGGCAACGCTCGCCAAGGCCGCCTCGGGTGCGCTCGAGACCATCCCGCTCGTGCGCGTCGGCAACCTCGCGCGGGCGCTCGAGGAGATCAAGGGAGCCGGCTTCTGGTGCATCGGCCTTGCCGCGGATGCCGCCCTGATCATCGCCGAGGCGAGGCTCGACGGGCGCACGGCACTCGTGCTTGGGGCCGAGGGCGCGGGTTTGCGCCGCCTCACGCGCGAGCGCTGCGACCTCCTCGTGCGCATCCCGCTCGCCTCGGCGGCGATCGCCAGTCTCAACGTCTCCAACGCCGCCGCGGTGGCGCTCTACGAGCTCGCGCGCCGCACCGGCTCGTAGTCGGTCGTGGGACCTACGCCGCCGCGACGGGGACGTTGTCGATGAGCCGCGTCTTGCCGAGATAGGCGGCGGCGAGGAGGCGCGCGGGGCGCTCGGCGCGGGCGAGGGGGAGAAGCGTCTCGGCATCGCAGAGCTCGAGATACTGCACCGGCTCGAAGCCCGCCTGGAGCAGCTCGGCGCGGCCTGCCGCGAGGAGCGGTGCCGCCGCGGCCCCCGCGGCCAAGGCCCGGGCGATGCGGCTCAGGACACGGAAGAGGAGCGGTGCCGCGCTGCGCTCCGCGGGCGAGAGGAAGGAATTGCGCGAGGAGAGCGCCAGCCCGTCCGGCTCGCGCACGGTCGCGACCCCCTCGATGCGCACCGGGATGTCGAGGTCGCGAACCAGGCGCTTGACGAGCTGGAGCTGCTGGTAGTCCTTCTCGCCGAAGAGTGCCACGTCGGGCAGCGTCTCAAGGAGGAGCTTCGTCACCACGGTCGCCACGCCTGCGAAGTGGCCGGGACGGAAGCGGCCGCATAGCCCCTCGCTGATGCCCGCGACCGTGACCGTCGTGCTGGAGCCCGGCGGATAGATCTCCTCGAGCGGCGGCATGAACACGGCATCGACCCCCACGCGCGCGAGCTTGGCGAGGTCGCCCGCCTCGTCGCGCGGATAGCTCGCCAGGTCCTCGTTGGGGCCGAACTGGGCGGGATTGACGAAGATGCTCGCGATGGTGCGGCGAGAGAGGGCGCGCCCCGCGCGCATGAGTGCGAGATGACCCTCGTGCAACGCGCCCATGGTCGGTACCAGCGCGAGCGTCTCGCCGGCGGCGCGGTAGCCGCGCACGTGCGCGCGCAACGCGGCGACGCTTCTCAGAATCGCGATCGTCTCGAGGCCGCCCATCCTCACCTCGCATCGGCCGAGAGCGGCCTCTTTTAGACGAGCCGCCGGGCCGGCGGGAAGAGCTTTATGCGGACGGCGGAGAGAGGCGCGCACGCTCAAGGCTGCGGCGGCTCCTGCCCTCCCGGACGGCGCTCGCGCTCAGACGGCGGGGCCTTGCCGGGCGGCTTCGCTTTCGGCCCCTTGGCCGGCGCTCCCTTCCCCGGCGCTTGCGGGTGCTTAGGCCGCGTGAGTGCTGCCGCGCGCTGCTCGCCCGGGCGCTGTCGGACGGCGTCGATCGCACGCTGGATGTCCACCTTGCGCGCCCTTTGGGCCGCCGACGGCAGAGCACCGCGCCGCGGCACCGAGACGAAATAGCCCGCGCGGGTCACCTCGCGCGTCTCTCCTCCCGAGGTGACGCGCATGCGCGCGCCGCCGAGGAAAGTGGCCCTGGTCTGGCCGTCCCGCGTCACCTCGACCAGCATGCTGCTGCCGCGAATGGCGACGGTCGCAGACGGCGTCGTGAAGACCACATCCTGGTGCTTGCTGACGACGCCGCCCACGTAGCGCAGCACGCCTTGGCCGACGCTGCCGGCGATTGCGCCCGCGCCCGTGCTCGGGTCGTAGACGAATTTGTCGATGGTGAGCTCGGAGCTCGGCGCCACGTCGAGCACGGATTGGTCCGCGAGCCGGATATGGAGGCGTCCCAGCTCCTCGGTCGCGAGGCGCTCCTGGAAGAAGATGCTCGCACCCGCCGAGAGCGGCTCGGCAACACCCGAGGGCCTGGTGCCGAGTGCCGTCGGGCTCATCGCGGCCACGCTGCCGATAGGGGCATCGTCGGCCCGGCCGAGTGCCGCTCCGGCAACCGAGACCGCGGCGGCGGCACAGGCCGCAAGCGCAAACGCCATGACCGTGCCATATGGCCGCATGTGCCCTCTCCTGCCGCGGATGGCGCCCTCGGCGCGCGGACGAAAGCATAGTCGATCCCACATCGGCGCTTCCAGCGCGATCGCCGCTGCGGCGGCAAATGTCGGTCGGCTTGTGCGCGCAATCTTCGCGGTCCAGCGCTACATCGTGAAAGCAGGCTCCGATTGCATGGTTGCCGCGCGTGCTTCGAGACGCAGCGCTTCGCGCCGCTCCTCAGCATGAGGTAGATTCATGACGGACAGAAAGAAGGTCCTCAGCCTGAGGAGCGCCCGGAGGGCGCGTCTCGAAGGCCGCACCTATTCCATCCCGCCGGAACTTGCTCTACAAGCCTCCCTGGCTTGGCAACGGGAGAGGGGCGATGGAACAAAGGATGCTGGGCAGGACCGGGGCCAGGCTCTCGCTCCTCGGGTTCGGCTGCGGCGCCGTGGGCGGGCTCATGGTGCGGGGAGCGCCCCGCGATCAGGAGCGGGCCGTCGCGCGGGCGTTGGAGCTCGGCATCAACTACTTCGACACCGCACCGGCCTACGGCGATGGCGCATCGGAGGAGGCGCTTGGCCGCGTCCTCAGGAAGCTGCGGCCCGAGATTTTCCTCGGCACCAAGTTCACGGTCCTGCCGGCCGACCGCGACCGTCTCGGCGCGGCCATCACGGCCTCCCTCGAGCAAAGCCTCCGGCGCCTCGGCCGCGCGCAAGTCGATCTCCTGCAACTCCACAACCGCATCTCGCGCGAGGGCGACGATCGGCCCCTCGACGCCTCGACCGTGATCGAGGAGGTGGCGCCGGCACTCGAGCGCCTGCGAGGGCAAGGCAAGATCCGCTTCTGCGGCATCACCGCGCTCGGCGACACGCCCTCGCTCCGGCAAGTCATCGAGGCGCGCGCGTTCGACACCGCTCAAATTTGCTTGAGCCTGCTCAACCCGAGTGCGATCGCGGCACTGCCGCGGGGCTTCCCCGCCCAGGACTTCGAGCGGCTCGCGAGCCGGGCCCGCGCGGCCGGAATGGGTACGATCGGCATTCGCATCCTCGCGGGCGGTGCCTTGAGCGGCAGCGAGACGCGGCATCCCGTCGGTGCAGCCTCGGTCGCGCCGATCGCCTCCGGGCCCGACTACCGGACCGACGCCGCGCGGGCACGGCTCTTCGAGGCGCTTGTGCGGTCGGGGCACGCCGCCAGCCTGATCGAGGCGGCACTCCGTTTCGTCATTTCGAACGACGCGATGACGACGGTGCTGGTGGGCACCTCGACGATCG
This sequence comes from Alphaproteobacteria bacterium, assembly GCA_035625535.1. GTDB lineage: Bacteria > Pseudomonadota > Alphaproteobacteria > JACZXZ01 > JACZXZ01 > DASPPM01. The sequence goes on along the minus strand of DASPPM010000330.1, from coordinate 2,320 downwards.
ATCAACTCGAGACCGCCGCGGCCGCCATCAACAAGGGACCGCTCCCGAAGGCAGCGCTCGATCAGCTTGCGGCACTTTGGCGCACGCTTGCCGATCAGGGACGCCGCCGTGTTTAGAGTCACTCCGGAAGTGATAGAAGCATCCCCTCACCCTCCCCTCTCCCCCTCAAGGGGGAGAGGGTTGCGTAGGCTCAGCGAGGCAAAGCCGAGCTTAGCCGAAGCTGGGTGAGGGGGCGGCGATTCCGCTCGAGTGGGAACCGCCCTTAGCCCCTATCCGGCAGGACCCGAATGTCGTAAGCGTGCGTGATCTCGCGCCGCAAGACCGGGTCGCGTAGGGCGAAGATGAAGCGATCGGCCGGGCGCACGCCGCCGATCGCGGCCACCGTGCCGCCGAACAGAAGCGTGCCGTCGTCCATCTCGCCCTCGTCGCGGCGGTAGAGATCGAGCAAGGTCTCGGGAGGCAAGAGACCGGCGACCGCACCCTTTTGATAGAGTTGGCGCTTTGCCCCTATGACGATCTCCGAGCTCAGCTCGAGCTGCTCCCAGTGGGGTGCCACCTCGTCGTAAGGCCAGAAGTGCCGCGCGATCGGCTTGTCGCAGATTTGCTTGGCGACCGAGATGCCTTGCTTCTCGACGGTGCGGTCGGTGTGATCCGACCCGGCCCCGACCCAAAGGCGGCCGCCGTGCCTGAGGAGCACCCATTCGACCTCGCCCGAGGTGCCGCCGCCGAGCGCCTCGATCGCGTCGTCCGTGGTCAAGCGCCGCGCGCCTATGCGGTAGAAGAGCGGCGTCTTTTGCGGCCGCGGCACGCCGATCTTGGCGAGCTCCTCGATGTGATGGCGCAGGCCGTCCTGGTCGCGCGCCGTCCAGCCGCCGACCACGGCCTTGGTGATCCTGACCCATTCGCGCCGCTCGCCCGATCTCTCAACGAAGACAAGCTCGAACTCGATGCCGCTCGTCATGGTCGCCTCTCGCTCGTGGTTCACTGCGGCTTCTGCCGGACGATCTCCTCGATCCCCTTTGCGACGGCAAGGAGCCGGCGATCATGACCGCGCCTGCCGACCAGCATGAAGCCGACGGGGGCGGCACCCGCTTGGTGGCACGGTATGCTGAGCGCGGGACGGTCGAGGAAATTCGCAATCGCGGTGTTGCGCAGGGCTTTGAGATTGACCTCAGTCTGCAGTTTCGCGTCGGCTTCGAGGGGGGCGATCGCCGGTGGGACGATGGCGACCGTGGGCCAGACCAGGGCGTCGAATTGACGAGCGAGTGCCGCGACCTCGGCCATCACCTTCGCCCTGGTGCGCGTAAGAGCGATGTAGTCGGCCGCACTCTGGCGCCGGCCGGCCTCGAAGCGCGACAGGATCCACGGATCGTAGCGCTCGGCCGCCTTCTCCACGTAATCGCGGTGGAACGCCCAGGCCTCGGCACCCACGAGCCCGCCGTTGCGGTTGATCTCGGGCAGGCGGTCGAGCACGGGAATGGTCACGGGCTCGACCATCACGCCAGCATCGGCAAGGCGCCGCAGCGCACGCTCGTAGGCCTCGGCCACCTCGGGATCGAGGCCCTCGAGCACGTAGTTTTTGACCGCGCCGAAGCGCAATCCGCGCGCCCCCAGCGCCGGCTCCGCCGCCGCCTCGGCGCCGCTCAAGACGCCGTCGAGGACCGCGCAACAGTCGACACTTCCGGCCAGAGGGCCGATGCTGTCGAGCGTCTCCGAGAGCGGCACCACGCCCGTCCGCGGCACCCGATGCGACGTCGTCTTGAGCCCGACGATGCCGCAAAAGGCAGCCGGGATGCGGCAGGAGCCGCCGGTGTCGGTGCCGATCGTGGCCGGGACGATGCCGTCGGCGACGGAGACGGCACCGCCCGAGCTCGACCCGCCGGGCAGGCGGCGCGTGGCACGGTCCCACGGGCTCGCGGGCGTGCCGAAAGTGCGGTTGAGACCGAGTCCCGAATAGGCGAACTCGGTCATGTTGACGCGCCCGAAGGGAATGAAGCCGTGGGCGCGCAGGCGTGCCACGGCAGCGCAATCGGCGGCCGCCGGCGCGTGCTCGTCGAACACGCGGCCGCCGGCGCGCGTGATCTCGCCGCGCACGTCGAACAGATCCTTGATGCTGACCGGGATGCCGGCGAAGGGGCTGGGATGCCGGCCACGGCGGCGGGCGCGGTCTACCGCGTCGGCCTCTCTGCGCACCCAGTCCGCCTCGAGAGCGATGAAGATGCGCCCGCCCTCGCCGGCGGGGTCGCGCGCTTTGTCGAGGGCTGAGTCCGCGAGCGCGCGGGCGCTAACGGCACCCTCCTCCAACGCGCGCATCAGCTCG